>JACCZU010000122.1 GCA_013695835.1 Candidatus Aridivita willemsiae | reverse complement strand
TGGGTCCCGTAACGAGAATTGCGCCGTAGGGCTTGGTGAACGACTCCTCGTATCGTTTGAAGTTTCCCGGCGAGAAAGCCAGGTCTTGCAGCTTGAGCAGCACGCTCGACTTGTCCAGGATGCGCATCACGATCTTTTCCCCGTGGACGGTTGGAAGCGTGGCTACTCGCAGGTCTATCTGCTTGCCTCCGACGACCAGCCCGATGCGCCCGTCTTGGGGGATGCGCCGTTCTGCGATGTTGATCTCCGCCATGATCTTGAGACGGCTTGCAATGCCCGCCTGCACGGACTTCGGCGGGTTCATGACCTCGTGCAAGACGCCGTCGACCCTGTAGCGAACCCGCAGGGATTTCTCCTCGGGCTCGATGTGGATGTCAGACGCCCTGTCGTTGACGGCTTGTGTAATCAACAGGTTGACAAGCTTGATGATCGGCGCGTCCTGGGCCCCCGCCGCAGAAACGGCCTCCTCGAGCTCTTTCTCTTCTGAATCCTTTGCTGCAGCCGCTTCCTCGACGAGCGACTCGGCCGCCCCTTCGAGCCGATAGAAGCGGTTCATGGCTCCCAGAATGTCGGCCTTGGTCGCGAGGACCGTCCGCACATCGTTCTTGGTGATCGCCCGGATGTCGTCGACCGCGACGACATTGCCGGGGTCGGCCATCGCCACCACCAGCTTGCCGTCGTCATCGATCGAGACGGCTATGCAGAGATACCGCCGGGCCACCGCTTCTGGGACCAGGGCGACGGCCGACGAATCGAGGCTCGCCTCACCCAGATCGATGAAATCGAGCCCCATTTGCTGGGCAAGCACGAGCACTGCCGCCGTCTCTGTGACCAGGCCCATCTCGACCAGCACGCGGCTCATCGACCTGCCCCTTAGCCCGGCAGAATCGCGAGCCTCTTCGAGCTCCTCTGGGGTAATCAGTGCGCGCGAAAGCAGAAGGTCCCCGAGGTCGGTTGTACCTTTAGTCTCCACTGTCACGGCTTTTGCTCCTCCGAGGGCTGTCTCCGCGTCTAGGCGGGCTCCCGCAATGGCTATCGGACCTTCCGCAATTTTCCTGAAGCCTCACCATCCCCCCCACATCGCCAGCAGCGTCTGCGTTGTGCCTGAGGTTCAAGCGCAAAGGCGTTTGTTCCGATGCACCGGCATGAGGTGGCGACGCTCTAGATCGCACTCCAAGGTCTCCGTTGGGCGGAAAGCATGGACATGACCACACGGCAGTGGCACGAGCCGCATTCAATCCGTGACCCGGTAACGGGTCTTGTGCAACGCGACGCCTTCGTGGGCAAGATCACAGAAGCTCTAGAACGCACAAAGCGGGACGACACCGCCCTTGCCCTGCTGGTCTTCAACCTCGACAACTTTTCCGACGTCAACGACAGAGTCGGCCAGCCCGCCGGTGATTCGTTGCTGGCTGCGGTGGCCGAGCGACTCAAGGGCTCTCTGAGGCCCAATGACACAATCGCACGCTTCGTCGCCGACGAGTTCGGCATCCTCCTTGAAGGCATGACCTACGCGGGCGCTGCAGAAGTGGCCGAGCGAATCGGCGCCTCCTTGAACATGCCTTTTGATGTTCTTGGGCGGGAGATCTTCATCGGCGGGAGCATCGGGCTTTGTGTGGACTACGCAGGCGAACAAACCTCCGAGGAAATCCTGAGCAACGCCGACGTTGCTCTATACACCGCGAAGACGGGTGGCAAGGGCCGCGCCGAGATATATGAACCCGGTATGCATGGTGCGGTCATTGCGCGGCTCCAGCTCGAGGCGGAGCTCAGGCACGCCGTCGAGAACCAGGAGCTGATCCTCAACTACCAACCGCTCATCGACCTCGAATCAGGCAAGGTAGTCGCACTCGAGGCCCTCGTGCGATGGACACACGCAGACAGGGGGCCGGTTTCTCCCGCCGAGTTCGTACCCATGGCGGAAAACGCTGACCTGATGAAGATCATTGGGAGGTTCGTCATCGAGGAGGTGTGCCGCCAGGCCGAACGCCTCGCGGCGGCCTATCCGGGGCGGCCGCCGCTCGACCTCACAATCAACCTGTCGTTCAAGCAACTCTTCGATCCGGATTTTCCCGAGGAAGCCGCCCGCATCCTTAGGGGTTCCGGGGTGCAACCGCAGCGCCTGGTATTCGAGATCTCAGAGGAAGTCCTCATGAAGGACACCGAAACGGCCACGACCGCCTTGGAAGAGCTCAAGGCCGTGGGTGTCAAGCTCGCAATCGATGACTTCGGCACCGGCTACTCTTCACTCATCTACTTGCAGCGCTTTCCCATCGACGCGATCAAGATCGACAAGCAGTTCATCGACGGCGGGCTCGCCGGCCGTCTTCAAGACTCCTCACTCGCCAGGCTGATCGTCGAGCTCGGCAAGAGCCTAGGCTTGCGCATCATCGCCGAGGGCGTCGAGCGCATCGACCACCTCAATGAGGTCAAAGCTATGGAGTTCGACGCGGCACAGGGCTACTTCTTCGCCAAACCTCTGTCGTCGGACGAGGTCATGCAGTTCCTTGCCAAGGGATATGACGAGGGCGGTGCCTGAAACCGCGCCGCCGAGCGGGGGCCATTAGCTCATCGGCCGGCAAGTGCGTCTTCGGCGGCCTCGCGCATGATCGCAAGCGGAGCCGGCCGGCCCGACCAGTTCCGAAAGGACCCGGCCGCCTGGTGCACGAGCATCCCCACGCCCCCCCATGCGCTGCAACCGGCGGCAAGGGCTCGCTCCACAAGCGGCGTGACCGCGGGGCCGTAGTTGAGGTCGATCACGACTTGGCCACTCCTGAGTGCCGCCCCTGGAATCGGATCGCGCCCATCGGCCCCCACTGAGGTGGCATTTATCACGAGGTCGGCGGCCGGGACCAAGGCGCCGGCCGCGCTCCATGGCTCGACGCTTGTGCTCACCCGCCGAGCCACCCCTGCGACCGATGCTCCCGCCTGAGGCCGCCGCGCCGTGATCACGACGCTGTGGCAGCCGAGGTCGTCGAGCGCCTTCACCACTGCGCGCGCAGCGCCCCCCGACCCGAGCACCACGGCGCTTGCGCCGGCGGCGTCGTAGCCGGCGTCGGCGGCCAGGAACTCCCGGAAACCACCGACGTCGGTGTTGTCGCCGATGAGCCGGCCACCGTCGCGCGTGATGGTGTTCACCGCGCCCACGGCGCGCGCTTCGGTCGAAGCCTCGTCGATCAGCCCAAGCACGGTTTCCTTGTGGGGCATGGTCACGTTGGCCCCCACGGCCTGCAGCGCCCGCAAACCACCAACAGCCAGAGCCAGGGCCGCCGGCGGCACCGGCCAGGCGAAATAGAGCCACGGTAGTCCCGCTTCGCTAAAGGCTGCGTTGTGAATCGCCGGAGACAACGTGGTTTTGAGCGGCCACCCGAGGACGCCGGCGAAGCCGGGCGCCACTCCGCCCTCGCTCAGCATGCCAGGGCCTGGTAATCGGCCTTGTCGGACAGGAACTCGTCGTAGGTCTCGCTAAAGGAATGGTGCCCGGCGCAGTCGCCGACGACGTAGTAGAGCCAGCCGCCGCCGGCAGGAGCGGCCGCCGCCTCGAGCGAGGCCATGCCGGGAGCACCGATGGGCGTGGGCGGGAGGCCGGTGACCTTGCGCGTGTTGTAGGGCGAGTCGACCGCAAGCTCCGATTCTGTGAGGCCGCCGGAGCGGTCCCCGACCGCGTAGGCTACGGTCGCGTCGATCCCAAGAGGCATGCCCCGGGCAAGCCGGTTGTAGATCACAGCGGCAATCTTTGCGCGATCGCCCGGCGCCTTCGCCTCGGCTTCGATCATCGAGGCGACGATCACCGTCTGGTAGGGAGAGACCCCCTTGGCCTTCACCTCTGTGAGATCGAGGCCCGACACCCGCTCCTCGGCTTCGGTCACGAGCCGCCGGACCAGCGTGCGGGCGGTGGTTCCCTTGGTCACCTGGTAAGTCGAAGGAAACAACAGCCCTTCGAGCGATTGCTCCCCCGGCGGCAACAGGCTCGATGAGATGTGGCCCCCTCGTGCTAGCCGAACGAACCGCTCCCCCGAGATGTCCGTGGCGTCCTCGAGTGCCCCGCCGAAGTCCTCGAGCCACCATCCCTCCTTGAAGGTCACGGTGGTGAAGCCCACGTCGGGCCCCCGCGCCAACAACCTGCCGAGGGCATCGCGTGGAACGAGGCCTCTGCGTATCTCGTATCGGCCCGCCTGGATGTTCTCGGCGCCGCCTTCGAGCGTGGTCGTTAGTCGCCATCCAAGCGCCGAGGCAATGACCCCTTTGCTCTCGAGCAGACGCCCGATGTCCTGAGCCGAGTAGCCCTTTGGGATCACGAACGAAACCTTCTCGCCGGGGGCGCTCGATCCGAGCACGCCGAGGTTGCGAAGGAACAACGCGCCACCGGCCACGGCTGCGACCAGGACCACGACCAGCACGCCCACCACGCTCAACGCTTTGCGGGCTCCGCTCAAGGCGGCCCTTTCGCGTCGAGATAGTCCTGCAGCATCACCTGGGCTGCGACGGCGTCGCGTACCCTCTTGCGAGTTGTCGCGCTCGCCCCGGCTGAGCGCAGCCGCTTCTCGGCCACCACAGTGGTGAGGCGCTCGTCGAACTCCTCCACGGGAATGCCGGCGCCGGCGCGGAGCGCATCGACAAAGCTCCTCTGGCTTACGACGGCGGGGCCTGCGCGGCCCGAGAGGCCGAGCGGCCGGCCGACGACGATCGCACTCGCACCTCTTTGGCGGGCAAGCTCGAGGATGCGCTCGACTGGATCGACCGTCGCGATGTCTATGACCTCGAGCGCGTGGGCCCACCGGGTCGTCTCATCCCCCACCGCAACGCCGACCCTTCGAGCCCCTGGGTCGATGCCCAGGATCAATGGCCCAGAGCTTCTCGGGCCGCTCGCTCGACGGCCTGCATTGCTTCGCCGAGCCGCTCGGCCGAAGGCCCGCCGGACACGGCAAGCTCGGGCTTGCCGCCCGCTCCGCCGCCGAGGAGGGACGCCCCCGGCGCGAGGAGATCGCGCGCCGAGATGCCGCGCGCGGTGAGGTCCTTGGTCACGGCGCCGACGAGATTGGCCCTCCCTGCGCCCCTCGCACCGAGCACGACCACAGCCGAGCCGAGCCGGCCTTTGAGCATCTGGGCGAGGGACCGCAGCGCGTCGACGTCGGCGTCGCGCTGGGCCACAAGCAGTCTCGAGCCGTCGATGTCGAGGGCGCTTTGCGCAAGCGCTGCGGCGTCGGACTCTGCGGCCGAGCGTTCGATGGCGGCGAGACGGCGTTCCATGTCTCGGTGTGTGGCAAGCAGATGCTCGAGGCGCGCCTCGACCTCCTCGGGAGTGGTCTTGAGGGTCCCGGCGGCGCGCTCGAGGATGGCGGCGCGCCGCTGCAGCCAATCGATCCCCTCGCGCCCCACAAGCGCCTCGATACGGCGCTGGTTCGCCCCGATCGAAGACTCGCCGGTGACCACAGTGACGCCGATCTGGCTCGTGTGCGGGACGTGCGTCCCCCCGCACAGCTCCTTGGAGTAATCGCCGACCTCGACCACACGAACGAAGTCGCCGTACTTCTCGCCGAAGATCGCCATCGCACCGATCGAGCGCGCGAAATCGAAGCTCGTCTCATAGGCGCGCACCGAGTCGTCGGCAAGCACGCGTGCTTGGACCTCGTCGGAGATGTCTGCGACCTGGGCGGGCGGGAGCGCGCCGGCGTGGTTGAAGTCGAAGCGCAGCCTGCCGGGCTCGACCAGGGATCCCGCCTGGGTTGCATGCTCGCCGAGCCGCTGGCGCAGGACCCAGTGGAGGATGTGCGTCGCTGTGTGGGCGCGCTGCGCGGCCAATCGAGCGAGCGCGTCGACCGCCACTGTGACAACGTCGCCGGCCCGCAGCTCGCCGCTCGTGACCGTCACCATGTGACCCGTGAGACCAGGAACCATGCGGCGCGTATCGGTGACCTCGGCGGTTCCCGAAGGACCGCTTATGACCCCGCGGTCCCCGACCTGGCCGCCGCCCTCGGCGTAGAAGACCGTGCGGTCGAGCACGATGATCGCGGCGTCGCCTTCGGAGGCGGCCTCCAGAGCGGCCGCACCTTCGGTCAGGGCGACGATGGTTCCTTCGCCGCCGAGATGCTCGTAGCCGAGGAAGTCGGTCGGCCCCCCCGCCTCGAGCAGCGGGCGCCAGAGGTCGCCGGCGGGAGCGGCTTCGACCGTGCGCCGGGCCGCCCTCGCCCGGCTCCGCTGCTCGGCCATGAGCGCCTCGAAGGTCGTGACGTCGACGTCGAGGTCCTGCTCGGAAGCGACCTCCATTGTCAGGTCGAGGGGGAAGCCGAAGGTGTCGTGCAAGAGAAAGGCGACGTCCCCCGGAAGGGTCGCGGCCCCCGTGCTGCGGACCCGGCCGATGCCCTCCTCGAGCACCGAAAGACCTTGCTTGAGCGCGGACCCGAAACGCTCCTCCTCTGTGGCCGCGGTTTTGAGGATGATGTCGCGCTGCTGAGTGAGCTCGGGATAAGCGTCTGACATCAGGTCGATGCACGACTCGGCGAGTGGTTCGAGAACCGGCTCGTCGCGCCCAAGAAGGCGCGCGTGACGCACCGCACGCCGCATGATCCTGCGAAGCACGTAGCCACGCTCCTCGTTAGCGGGGGTGATCCCGTCGGCGACGAGGAAGGTCATCGAGCGGGCGTGGTCGGCGAGGATCTTGAGGCCCACGTCGGCGCGCTCATCCGTGCCATACGGCCGCCCGGTCAGCTCGCCTGCGGTGCGGACCAGGCTGCCGAGGAGGTCGGTGTCGAACACCGTGGACACGTTTTGGAGCACCATGGCCGTCCGCTCGAGGCCGGCCCCCGTGTCGATGTTCTTGGTTGGGAGCTCCCCCACCGGCTCGATTGCCGCGTCGCAGTCGTTCTCCATGAACACGAGGTTCCAGATCTCGACGTAGCGGTTCTCGTTGTCGGCGGGGCCGGCCGCGGACGCGGCGCCGCCCCGCTCGCCGACGTCGACGAAGATCTCCGAGCACGGGCCGCAGGGGCCTGCCACACCCATCGACCAGAAGTTGTCCTCCCCGCCGAGGCGCACGACGCGCTCGGGGCGCACCCCGACTCCCTCGGTCCAGATGTCATAGGCCTCGTCGTCGGTCGTGTAAACCGAGACCCACAGCCTGTCGGGGTCGAGGCCGTAGCCTTCTGTGACGAGATCCCACGCCCACGGGCACGCGGCCTCTTTGTAGTAGTCCCCGAAGGAGAAGTTCCCGAGCATCTCAAAGAAGGTCAGATGCCTGGTGGTGCGCCCGACCTCCTCGAGGTCGTTGTGCTTGCCCCCCGCGCGCACGCACTTCTGCGCGGACATGGCCCGCTTGTAGGGAGGCTGCTGCTCCCCGCGGAAGTAAGGCTTGAACTGATTCATACCTGCGTTGGTGAGGAGCAGGGTCGGGTCGTCGGGCACGAGCGAGGACGAAGGGACTCGCTGGTGCTCCCTGGCCTCGAAGAACGCGAAGAATCGCTCGCGAATTGCCGCTGAGTCCATGCACGCGAGCCTACTTGAGGGGCGCCGCAGGTTGAATGTTTAGTTGTTGATCGGGTCCCCGCCGGGGCCCGGGGGCCGGCCGGCTCCCCGCTCGCTCTCGAGCCTGCGGTTGAGCCTGTCGAGCACGCTCCCCGTGACCGTTGTCGCGCCCCAACGCAGCCTCTGCCTGCCGAGCCAGCGCTCCATCTGGAGCGCGCCGGCAACCCCCGCAATCAAAGAAACCAGTGCCTTGATCATCACGAAACCCTACAGCCCGCACCGGGCCGGTGCGCCATCCCGGCCCTGGCTGGACGTTTAGGCCAGGGTTCCGATGCCGACGCTCCTCATGGCTCGCCGCCCGCGCGTGTCTATGCCGGGCCGGCAGGGGGGCGGCGGGCAACGGCTACGACGTGCGCGCTGATCTCATCCCCGAGCCGGTATTCGGGCACATCAGTCGTGGCCATTTGCATCGTCTCGCCCTGATCTCTCCTGCGGTCCCGCCGAGGCGGTCCCCTCTTTGTCCTGCGGTCCCGCCGAGCCGGGCCCGCGGTCTTCTTCTCGTTCCCCCTCCCCGGCGCCGGCGGCCCTTGCCATGTCCTCGAGGGCGTCGGCGAGGACGCGCTCCCTGCCCCTGATTGCTTCGAAGTAGCGCCTGCGTCTCAGCTCCTCGGGAAGGTAGTCCTGGGCGACCCACCCACCGTGGTCGTGGGGATAGCGGTAGCCGCGGCCTGAGCCCGTCGCCCGGGACGCCTGCGCGTGCGCGTCCCTCAGGTGGGCGGGCACGGCGAGCGGGCCCCTGGCGCGCACGTCATCGTCGGCGCGCCACACGGCGACCGCGCTTGCGTTGGACTTCGGGGCGAGCGCAAGGTATGCGGCCGCCTGTCCCAGGTTGAGCTTCGCCTCGGGGAGCCCGACGAACTCGAGCGCGTGATGGGCCGCTACGGCGACCTGCAAAGCGGTCGGGTCGGCGTTGCCGACGTCTTCCGAGGCGAAGATCACCATGCGCCTCGCGATGAAACGGGCGTCCTCGCCGGCATCGAGCATGCGCGCCATCCAATACACGGCCGCGTTGGGGTCCGAGCCGCGCATCGATTTGATGAACGCCGAGATCACGTCGTAGTGCCAGTCGCCGGCCTTGTCGTAGGGAAGGGCTCGGCGCTGCAGCGCCTCCTCAGCTGCGGTCACGTCGATGCGGCCACCTGCTACGGCAATGAGGGCAGCTGCCTCGAGGGCGTTCAGGGCCGCGCGCGCGTCTCCCCCGGCGCCGGTTGCGATGTGCCCGAGCGCGTCGGGATCGGCGGAGATCTCCATCCCGCCGAGTCCTCGCTCGCGATCCTCGAGCGCCCGGTGCATGAGCGTAAGGAGGTCGTCCTCCGACAGGGGCTCGAGGCGAAAGAGACGGCTTCTCGACATCAGCGGCGAATTGACCTCGAACGACGGGTTCTCCGTGGTTGCGCCGACGAGAGTTATCCATCCGTTCTCGACCGCAGGCAGCAGCGCGTCTTGCTGCGCTTTGTTGAAACGGTGGATCTCGTCGAGGAACAGCAAGGTGCGCTCACCGTGCTCACCGAGGCGACCCCGCGCCGCCTCGATGACCTTGCGCACGTCGGCGACGCCGGAAGCCACCGCAGACATCGGTTCGAAGTGAGCATCCGTTGCACGCGCAATGACGTTGGCGAGCGTCGTCTTACCCGTGCCTGCTGGTCCCCACAGCACGATGGACGACATGTCGCCCGCCTCGATCAGCTTCCTGAGCGCACGGCCCGGGCCGAGGATGTGGCGCTGCCCCACCACCTCGTCCACGGTTGCGGGCCGCATGCGTGCTGCCAGGGGCGCGTAGTCCGAGAAGCGCTCCTCGAGGGCGTTGTCGAACAGGTCCACTGCGCTCATCCTGCCACGGCGGGTGCGAGCGGTCTGTGCCCTGCTAGCGGCCGGAGGGCGGCCCAAGCACGAACTCGACCGCGACGGCCAAGCCGGGGAGATGGGGAGACTCGAGCACGTCCCCCCGGTACACGACCGAGGGGTCGCCGTACGACCTCCCGTCGTGCCTGTAGATGGCGACACGATCGGCATCGAGGTCGACGATACTCGGGGACCCCGAAACGTTCGTAGAGGGCGCGCTTGCGGAGGAGGTCAAGCCGTCTGGTCGGCGGCGAAGAGACTTCAACCACGAGATCGACCGCTTTGAGGTAGCGCCGCTCGGAGCCGTCGACCTTGTCCGGGCCCACGAAGACGACATCGGGCTCGGGAACATTTCTCTCGTCGACATAGATATCGAGTGGACCTGTCTAGTTCTCTGGAGGGGCCGGCGCTGTGGAGCGCAGGTGCAGGAGCTTGAGCTGGGCGTCGTCGACCGGGGCGGGCGCACCGGTCAGCGGATCGGTGGCGCTTTGGGTCTTGGGAAAAGCGATGACCTCGCGTATGTTGGACTCACCGGCCGCAAGCGCAACGATGCGGTCGATGCCCGGCGCGATGCCACCATGCGGAGGCGCGCCGTAGCGGAACGCGTTGAGCAAGAAGCCGAACCTTGCCTGCGCCTCTTCGTCCGAGATGCCGAGCGCCGACAACACACGCTCTTGCATGACCCGATCGTGAATCCGGATGCTTCCGCTCGCGAGCTCCCAGCCGTTGAGCGTGATGTCGTATGCCTTCGAAACGACCCGGCCTGGGTCGGTCTCGAGGTAGTCCTTGGTGGCTTCAACCACTCCCGTGAAGGGATGGTGAATCGGATCCCAGCGGCCCTCGGCCTCGTTGTACTCGAACCACGGGAAGTCGGTGATCCACACGAACTTCCACGCTTCTGGATCGCTCTTGGCCCGCTCTGGGATCAGCCCGTGACGATCCGCAAGTCGGTTACGGAGGGCGCCGAGCACCTTGTACACGACGCCGGGATCCCCGTCGGCGACGATGAGGATGAGATCGCCCTCCTCGGCACCGGCAACCTTGACAAGCCCGGCGCGCTCGTCGTCCGAGAAGAATTTGTCGACCGGGGACCTGATGCCCTCCGCCGTCACGCCCGCCCACACGAGGCCACCGGCGCCGAGCGATTTGGCCTCATCAACGAGCGCGTCGAGGTCCTTCCTGCCCATGTCCGCGCGCCCTGCAAGCGTCACGCACTTGACCGCTCCCCCATCGTCGAGAGCGGCCCGGAACACCCTCGCCTCCGTGCCGGCAAAGACATCGCCGAGATCGGTGAGCTCCATCCCGAAGCGCGTGTCCGGCTTGTCGACGCCGAAGCGTTCCATCGACTCCCCGTAGGTCATGCGCACGAAGTCATCGAGCGCCACCCCTAGCGCTTCCCGCCACACGAACTTGAACATACGCTCGGTGACGTCCAAGACATCCGCGATGTCAACGAAGGACATCTCCATGTCGAGCTGCGTGAACTCGGGCTGCCGGTCGGCGCGCAGGTCCTCGTCCCTGAAGCACTTGACGATTTGGTAGTAGCGGTCGAGCCCCGACACCATGAAGAGCTGCTTGAAGAGCTGCGGCGACTGCGGAAGCGCGTAGAAGTCGCCGGGATGAACCCGCGAGGGAACGAGGTAGTCGCGTGCCCCCTCCGGCGTCGACCGGGTAAGCATCGGCGTCTCTATCTCTACGAAACCCTCGGCGTCGAAGAAGCGCCTGATCGCGGAGATGATCTTGTGGCGAAGGAGCATGTTGTCGCGCATGTGCTCGCGCCTCAAATCGAGATATCGGTAGCGCAGCCTGAGCGTCTCTTCGATTTCCCCGTGGCCGTCGACCTGGAACGGCGGCGTCTCGGCCCGCGAGAACACCGTCAGCTCGTGGGCCGCGACCTCGACCTCTCCCGTCGCAAGCCGCGGATTGACGGTTCCCGAGCGACGCGCCGCGACACTCCCTTGGACCTGGACGCAGAACTCACCGCGAAGCTCCTCTGCGGCAGCGTGCGCGGCCAACGAGATCTCGGGGCTGAACACGACCTGCACGAGACCCGACCTGTCGCGCAGGTCGATGAACGTCACCCCACCGTGATCCCGGCGGGTATGGACCCACCCGCACAGCGTCACGGAGGATCCTGCGTCGGCTGCGGTGAGCTCGCCGCAGCGATGGGTTCGCATCACGGTGCGAGGAGCCCGGCGAGATCTTCGAGCGCAACGCGGCTCTCGGCGCCGCTCGTGAGGTCCCGGAGGGTGGACTCGCCGGAGGCAATCTCGGCGTCTCCCAAGATCACCGCCCAGCGCGCTCCCGAGCGCGCCGCGTCTTTCATCTGACCCTTGACGCTTCTGCCCATGAGGTCGAGATCAACGCCGAGTCCCGACGCCCTCAAACGGGTCGCCAGGCTCAGCGCGGGGCGCGCCGCAGCGGCCCCAATCGCGACGACGTAGGCGTTGACCGGGCCCCCCGCCACATCATCGTCGGGACCGCCGCCCGCCCCGATGAGGATGCGGTCGAGGCCGAGCGCGAAGCCGATGCCTGGAAGCGCATCGCCACCGAGCGACTCGGCGAGTCCGTCGTACCGACCTCCGCCGCCGAAAGCGTTCTGCGACCCGAGGCGGGCGGCTTTCCCCTGTTGTCCACCCGCGTCTACGAACTCAAAGGCCGTGCGGGTGTAGTAGTCGAGGCCCCGTACGAGGCGCGGCTCGAGCTCGTACCCAACTCCGAGGTCCTCGAGCAGTGCCCTGACGGACTCGAAGTGCTTGGCGCAGTCGTCGCAGAGGTGGTCGGTGATGTAGGGCGCTCCCTCGAGGGCCGCACGCGTTGCCTCTTCCTTGGAGTCGAAGACCCGCAACGGGTTGGTGTGGACGCGCTCGGCGTCGACGGGCGCGAGGCGGTCCCTCTGCTCCTCCAGATACTCGACAAGGAGCTTGAGATAGCCGGTGCGGCACGATGAGTCGACGTGGCCTATGGAGTTCAACAGCAAGGTCGTCTCGACACCGGCCGAGGCAAGGAATCGGCTCCCGATCTCGATGACCTCGGCGTCGACCGCAGGCAGGGCAGAACCCATCGCCTCGATGCCCACCTGATAGAACTGGCGGTAGCGCCCCTTCTGGGGGCGCTCCTGACGAAACATCGGCCCCGCATAGGCCAGCTTCACGGGAAGGGGGCCGCGCTGCAGGTTGGCCGCGAGCACCGCCCTCACCACCGGCGCAGTGAGCTCGGGGCGCAGGGTCAGAGAGCGCCCGCCGCGATCGGTGAAGGTGTACATCTGCTTGCCGACGACCTCGCTCGTGGCGCCGACGCCGCGCTCGAAGATCTCGGTGTGCTCGAAGATCGGAGTGTCCACGGGCCCGTAGCCGGCGCCTGCAAAGGTGTCCATGGCGAGGCGAGCCAGACGGCTCACCCTCCACGACTCCGGCGGCAAGAGGTCGGTTGTACCCTTGGGCGGTGCCAGATCCGGCGGCGCGCCCCTGTCCTTGTCGTCCATCGCCACATCTTAGGGGCAGCCCAGGTTGCCCCCGGTTGAGCGCTTCATGCTTCGCCGAGCGAGTGTGGTTGGATAGGACAAAGGCACCTCACTCTAGACCCAGGGGGGGTCCGATGCCCCAAGCACGCACGGAGGAGCGATCGGCGAAGGAGCAGATCGCTCGCCAAATCCGCAGGAACATCGTGACATCCACAACGGCGGCCGGTTCGGGGCATCCTTCGACCTCGCTGTCGATGGTGGAGGTAATAACTCAACTTTTCTTTGGTGGCGTGATGCGCTACGACGTCAAAGATCCCCACAATCGCGAGCGCGACCGCTTCGTGTTGTCCAAGGGTCACGGGGCGCCGGGCCTCTACGCTGTCCTTGCTGAAGCAGGCTTCTTCCCGGTCGAGGACCTGGCGACTCTGCGCAAGCTCGGGTCCCCTCTCGAGGGTCATCCCAACATGGCCAGGCTTCCCGGCGTCGAGGCGTCGACGGGCTCGCTCGGCCAGGGCCTCTCTATGGGGATCGGGCACGCGCTTGGGGCCAGGCTCGATGGGCTCGATTACCGCGTCTACGTCATGACCGGCGACGGCGAGATGGAAGAGGGCCAGGTGTGGGAAGCGATCATGTACGCCGGGAACCACGGGATCGACAACCTGACACTCATCGTCGACCACAACAAGTACCAGCAGACGGCCGCTGTCGACGAGATTCAGCCGCTTGATCCGCTCGACGACAAGATCAAGCAGTTCAAGTGGGAAACGACCTCGATTGACGGGCACTCCTTCGATGAGGTCGAGAAGGCATTCGACTGGGCGGTGGGGATCAAGGGCGCGCCGCAGGCGATCGTCGCCAACACCGTCAAGGGCAAGGGTGTGTCGCTGCTCGATTCCGAGCCGGGAAAGTGGCACGGCAAGCCGATTCCGCCTGAGGAAGAAGCCAAGGCCCTCGAAGAGATCGGAGCGTAGGCATGACCTTTGGGATGAGCCGCATCACGCTCGACGAAGGCGACCCGACGCGGAGAGCGTTTGGAGACGCACTCGCAGAGGCGGGATCGGACGAGCGGATCGTCGTCCTGGACGGCGACGTCAACAACTCCACCTACACGATGGACTTCAAGGACAAGTATCCGGAGCGCTTCTTCAATGTGGGCATTGCCGAATCCAACCTCGTCGGCGTGGCAGGCGGCCTCGCGGCTTGCGGCAAGATCCCCGTAGCCGCTTCGTTCTCGGTCTTTCTCCTGGCCAACGCTTACGACCAGATCAGGATGTCGGTGGCCTTTCCCAACCAGAACGTCAAGCTCGTCGGCACCCACGCCGGCATCTCCATCGGCGACGACGGCCCCTCACAGATGGGTATCGAGGACGTCGCACTTGCGTGCTCGCTTCCCGGCTTTACCGTGATCGTTCCTGCCGACGCGGCGAGCACCACGGCGGCGACGCACGCCATGATCGAGCGTGACGGCCCGACCTTCTTGCGTTGTGGGCGCCCCAAGGTACCCGTGGTTTACGACAACGGCGACAGCTTCGAGGTCGGCAAGGCCAATAAGGTGCGCGACGGAGACGACGTCACCATCATCGCCAACGGCATCATGGTCGCAATGGCCCTCGACGCCGCTGAGGGCCTTGCAACGGAAGGCGTGGAGGCCCGGGTGCTCGACATGCACACGGTGAAGCCGATCGACACCGCCGCCATCGAACAGGCCGCCGCAGAGACGCGCGGCATCGTGGTGGCCGAAGAGCACCTCGCATGGGGCGCCCTTGGTGCGGCGGTTGCGATGGTCGTCGGTGAGCACCACCCAACCAGGATGTCGTTCGTGAACATCGGCGACACCTATGCGACCTCGGGCAAGCCGGATCAGCTCCTTGAAAAGTACGGGCTTACCCCGGACGCGATAATTGACGCCGCACGGCGCGTACTGAAGGACTAGTGCTCCGTCGTGCAAGTAACGCCCGCACCGAGAGCGCACCGGTAATTTGTGCGGCGGGGCACTAGCTCCACGGGCAACCGAACCAAGATCGTCGCCACGCTGGGCCCGGCGAGCCGCTCTCCCGGGGTGGTCGGCGAGCTCGTCGAGGCCGGCGTTGATGTCGCACGCATCAACTATGCGCACGGTGATTCCACTGAACACGCGGCCACCGTGGCAACGGTCAAGACGGTGGGGCGGGGCGCGGGGCGAGCCGTCGGAGTGCTTGCCGACCTCCCCGGGCCAAAGATGCGCTCGGGGGAGCTCGCCGAGGAGGAGGTCTACGTCGAGGCAGGCAGGCCGTTCGTGTTGTCCTCGAAACGCGAGCTCGGCGGGCCCGGGTCGGTGTCGACCACCGTCGGTGACCTACCCAGCATCGTCGATGCCGGGGACCGGATCTACCTCGCCGACGGGGCCATCGTGCTCGAGGTCCGCTCGAGCGACGACTCCACCGTAACCACGGAGGTCATAAGGGGCGGGGTTCTGCGCTCGCGCAAAGGCATGCACATCCCCGGGGCCGAGCGAAAGCTGCAGGCGTTCACCGAGGAAGACGAGCGCGCCCTCGCCCACGCCCTCGATGCCGGGGCCGATCTCATCGGTTTGTCGTTCGTGCGGGACGCAGGCGATATCGCGCGCGCCCGCAAGTCCCTTCCCGAGGGCCGGGGCGCACCGATGCTGGTCGCCAAGATCGAGACGCGCGCAGCACTCGAGGATCTGGACTCGATCATCTACGAGGCGGATGCGGTAATGGTGGCGCGCGGCGACCTCGGCATCCAGTTGCCCCTCGAGGACGTGCCCATTCTCCAAAAGGAGATAATCCGGGCCTGCAACCTCGCAGGCAAGCCCGCCATCACGGCGACGCACATGCTCGAGTCGATGACGCACGCTCCCCTCCCGACGCGCGCCGAGGCCAACGACGTCGCCAACGCCGTGCTCGACGGTACCGACGCCGTCATGCTCTCGGAGGAGACCGCAGTCGGCGACCACCCCGTCGCCGCCGTCACGACGATGAATGCCATTGCGCGCGCCGCCGAGGCATCGGCCCACGAGCACGTCCATCCCGGCAGGAGGGACGCGTCCGATCAGCCGGTCGCGTGGGCCGTTGCGCGCGCAGCAGTGGCGGCAGCAGAGGACCTCGGCGTCGCCGCGATCATCACTCCCACCCGTATCGGGACGACCGCAAGGAAGGTTGCAGCCTTCAGGCCAACCATGCCGCTGATCGCCGTCACCTGGGACGAGCGGACCTCCGGCATGCTTGCCCTCGTCTGGGGGGTGACTCCTCTGCTCGTCTCGGGCAAGGCCGACGCCAGAGACGCCCAGGAAGTCATAGACCACGCCGTCGGACAAGTTGTCGGGGCCGGACTGATCGCGAAGGGCGCGCTTGCCGCGGTCGTCTCCGGCAGCCCGGGTCGCGTCGGGGGAACCGACTTCCTGCGCATAGTGCGAGCCTGAGCACGGCTTCC
>JACCZU010000096.1 GCA_013695835.1 Candidatus Aridivita willemsiae | reverse complement strand
TTTCGCTCTGCGAGATAGGCGGCAAGCGCAACGATCACGCCGAGCTTGGCGATCTCCGACGGCTGCGCTCGGAAGGAACCGAGGGCGAACCACCGGGTCGCGCCCTGAGTCGTCACGCCCAACGGGGTAAGAACGAGCACGAGCCCGACCACGGCTGCGACGTAGATGAAGGGAGCGAAGGCCCGCAGGTATCTATAGTCGAAGACGCTGGTCACAACGAGCACGCCAAACGCTATGACTGCATAGGCGACCTGCCGCTTGAGGTATCCGCCGGGGTCGAGACCGGCCGCCGACTGTTTGCTTTGCGTGGCCGAGTAGATCATCACAGCCCCGTAGGCACACAGGAGAAGCGTTGTGACAACGAGGCTCGGGTCCATGTGCCTTACCGGCGCCTTGCGCGCCATGCGCGCCGATATCGGCTCGTTGCCGATGCGGTCGACGGTCTCGTCGATGAGCTTGGTCGCCATCAGCCGGACGAGTCCGTGGCGAGGGTTACCTCATCGGTCTTCTTGTCGACCCCGGCGATGCCCTCCCAGATCTGCCGCGCGATGGGAGCCGCGCTCTCGCCGCCGTGCCCCGCCTTTTCAACGTAGACCGAGATGACGTAGTCCGGGTCGTAGGACGAGGGACCGTAGGAGACGAACCACGCATCGTTGAGCTCCGTCTCGCCGCTTGCGAGCTGCGCTGTGCCCGTCTTGCCTGCAAGAGGAGCTCGGCCGAGAGGGAAGCCGGCAAAGGCAGAGGCCGCCGTTCCCTGAGCTCCCGAGATGACCGCCCTTAGCCCGGTCTGCAAGACCCCAATCTCGGCGGCATCGAGGGGAAGGCGGTTGGCAACCTCGTTCCTGAACGTGCGAATCGTTCGATCCTTACCCTCGGTGTCAGTGTTCTGCATGTGCGAGGCGACCTGAGGCTCCCATACCCGCCCGCCGTTGCCGATGGCTGCATACGTCGTCGCCATCTGAAGCGGGGTGACGATGAGGTCGCCCTGCCCGATCGACATGTTCACCGTGTAGCCGGGAAGCCACCCGTACTTGCAGATGTCGGTGGTGTCGTTGATCTCGTCGCACCAGTCGCGATCGGGAACGCGGCCCGACGCCTCACCAAGAACGTCGATTCCGGTTGGGTTGTCAAAGCCGGCCTTGCGCGCGTACTTCTGAAAGACCTCCTGCGCGCCGAAGGTGTCCTCCATGCGCGCCCCGAGCTCGTAGTAGAAGGTGTCGCACGATTGCTCGAGGGACTGGGCGAAGCCCATCACGCCCGAGTCTGCGCTGGTCCAGTTGCTTAGCGTGACGTCCCTGTACTGGTAAGTGCCGGGACAGCTGAGGTAGGTCGAGGTCGAGGCGACCCCGCTCGCCATCGCCGCACCTGCGGTGACGACCTTGTAGGTCGAACCAGGGGGGCGCTGGCCTGCGATGGCGCGGTTCAGGATGCGGTCGTCGTCGGGATTGTCTTTGGTGGGGAAGCCGAGCGAGTCCCACTCCTTGAAGGTGATGCCGTCGGCGAGCATCGCCGGGCGATAGGTCGGATAGCTCGCCATGGCGACGACCCGGCCTGTGTCCGGGTCCATCACGGTCACAGCACCCGCCGGCGCCTGATACTCGCCGCGTGCCGCGAGGATGCCGTCGAGCAACGCGTCCTCGGTGAGCTTTTGCAGCGAGAGGTCGAGCGCAAGCACGAGGTCGTTGCCCGGCCTCTCCTCACGGATCACCTCTTGATGGATCACTTCTCCGGTCGAGTTGACGATGACCTTCTTCACCTCGGGCGTACCGCGCAGCCAGCGGTCATAGGTGCGCTCGACCCCGGCCTGTCCGACTATGTCTCCCGGGCGGTAGCGGGGCGAGGCGTCCTTGAAGTAGGGCTCCTCGAGCAGCCCCTCCGAGATCGAGCCAACGTAGCCGAGCAGGTGAGCCGCCGTATTCCCATTCGGGTACTTGCGAATCGGCAACAGGTCGAAATCCACGCCCCGGAAGTCCTCGGGGTTCTCCTGGATGTAGGTGACATCCTGCCGCGACACATCGTTCGCAACGGGAACAGGCTTGTACGGCGACACGGCGGTGTCGGCCAAGCGCTCGCGCAGCTCGGAGCGCGGCTCATCAAGCAGCACAGCCAGCTTCTCGATGATGCGGCGCTGGCGGCGCGGCCCCGCCACGACCTGGCGGTCGATCGTGACTGAGAGGGACCACCTGTTCGTCACGAGTGGCTTGCCGTTGATGTCGAGAATGCGCCCGCGGGGGGGCTCTGATCGCACCTTCCTAACTCGGTTCTCCCTTGCGTCTCTCGAATACTGCTCGGAGGCGAGCACCTGCAGGAACCACAACCGCGAGAACAGCGCTCCGAAGGCCACGAGGATCACGATCCCGAGGACGGAGAGCCTCACCTTGGTACGGTCGATCCCGGCGCGCACCTCGCCCGAGTCATTGTTGACCCGTCTCCTCTCTCTGTCCCCTCCCGGCCGGCCACTCCTCACCACCGGTAGACCCTTTCGGGGCGGAAGCGGTCGGCGACCCTGCGGACCAGCGGGAACACGAACGGTGTCAACAAAGTGTTGTAGACAACCACAAGCCCGGTGACCTTCAGCGTGTAGATGAGGCTCACCCATCGCTCGCCGAGGAGGATCGCGAGCGCCGCATAGCCGATCTCCGCGATCGCCGAAGCGGCCGCGACCGCGGCCACTGGAGTCCACACCGACTCCTTGATCGAGTACTGCCGTATCACTCCCACGGTGTAGCCGATCAAGGTGTAGACGAG
>JACCZU010000063.1 GCA_013695835.1 Candidatus Aridivita willemsiae | reverse complement strand
TGACGTGGCGATGGAGGCGAGAAGGCGTTCTTTCCTTGCTCGGGAGAGTAACTGCGCCGGCGGCGATGAGGCGCTCGAGCGCCCCTTGTTTGTCGACACCGGTGAGGCGGGCAACCGGATGACCGTGATCGGTGATGACCACATCCCCACCCACTTGGGCTTTCTTGATGTAACGGCTCAAGTGATCGCGGAGATCTCGGATGCCGACCTCAACCACCGCCCCGCGTGCGTCATCCGGTGCACCTCCCTACATCTGCTTGTGGCGTCCTTGATCTCTGGAAAGTGTACACCTGGACCCGGTGCAGGGAAGGGTTAGGGAGACGGCGGTTTCGAGCCTTCGGTGGCCGCCTCGGCGTCGTCGAGCCGCTCGAGCTCGTCGGTGATGAACCTGGCCAGCTCGCGCGCCTCGGACTCGGGAATCGAAAGCACCGACTGCGCCTCCTCGCCGACCCACACGCTGAAGCGCACGTGATGGCCGGGAATCCTGACCGTGCCCTCGGGCATGGAGAAGATCTGCTCCTTCAGATAGCACGAGACGCGCAGGAAGCCGCCCTCGGGATCCCTGTCGTCGACCTTGATGCCGGCGAAGAACCGGACGCTCTTCGCAGGACGGTTGGCTAGAAGCTCCCTGGGGAGCGAACTTCCGCAGCCCACGCAAAAACGGTGCTCGACCGGCTGTTGAAGCCGGCAGCTCGGACAGAAGATCTGATCCATTTAGGCGCCCATCAGTTGGCTGCAACAGGATCGAGCCTAGCAGCCCCCGGAGTGGTGCCTCAGGCGCGCTCGGGAGCGGGAGGCAGGCCGCCGCTCGTGGCGAGGGTGGAGGCGGCGGCTGCCCCAGCGGCTTCGAGGGCGCTCGCTTCGTCCCTGCCGCGTGCGAGCCCGTCGACGAGCCCCGCGATGAACGCATCGCCTGCGCCGATGGTGTCGACGACCTCGACCTGCGGTCCCTCGATCGAGAACATCTCCCCAGTGCGGGAGTGGAGCTCGGCGCCGCGCTCCCCCTTCGTGACACACAACCACCTGATGGCGTGACCACCGGCAAAGTAGGCCGCTGGGGCAGCCTCGAAGTCAAGGAGCGCGGCGACGTCACCGAGCTCATCCTCACTGACCTTGACGACCGTTGCCGACGACAACCCCATGCGCACGACGTCGGCGAAGACATCCGGGGGGCGAAGGTTGACATCGAAGGCTCGGATCGGAGCGCGCGAAGCAACAAGCAGCCGCTCAAGAGCTGAGCGCGACCTCGAGTCCCGCGCTGCGAGGGTCCCGTAGCAGAAGATGTCGTGAGCCGGAAGCTCGTCCGGGCCTGCGATGGCGTCCCACGCCACCGGGCCGTGAATCGTGAAGCTGTGCACCTTGCCTTCGAATGTGATCGTCACCTCGCCGGTGGGAAGCTCGGGATCTGTCTCGACCAGAGAAGTTTCGACGCCTTGGTCCTCGAGCGTCGACCGTATGAGCGCGCCGTCGCTGTCGTCCCCGAGGCGGGTAATCAACGACGTTTCCCTGCCGAGCGCGGCAAGGTGAGCCGCGACGTGAAGGGCAGCGCCGGCCACAACGCGATGGTCGGGGTAGACGTCGATGAGGGCCTCGCCGAAGGTCACGGCCCTGCCGACGCCGCTTCCATCCATCACGCGGACAGTCACTTTGGATTCGATTCCGTCGTGTGCTTTAGCATGGTTGGGTTGGCGGCGCCAGGTTACCCTTGGGAGCGGCTCGGCGCTCCTGCAAAACGTAAACGGCGACTCGAGGTGACTGCGTGATCGAAGCCCATTCCGACGTCGTAGGCAGTCTGCTCAGACCGCAGGAGCTTCTCGACGCGCAAGAGCAGCTCGCCGCCGGGCGGCTCCCCATTGCAGAGTTCAAGCGGATCGAGGACGAGGCAGTGGACGGCGCCCTCAGGCTTCAGGAAGAAGCCGGCCTCGACGTCGTCACAGACGGCGAGATGAGACGCCTGTCGTTCCAGAGCCAGATGACCTCCGCAGTCGAGGGTTTCGGCGAGTGGGACCTCGACGCCTTCATGTGGGGCGAGTGGCATCACGACGACCTCGGCGAGATGAACGTCGAGCGGCCCCCCATCGCCGTCGTCGACACCCTGTCACGCAAGCACTTTCTGTCGGGCGAGGAGTTCACCTATGCCCGCAACCGCACCGACAGGATCATCAAGGTCACGCTTCCAAGCCCGAGCCTGTTCGCCAACTTCTGGGACGAAGAGCGCTCGGCGCGCGCCTATCCAAGCGCTCAGGACTTCCTCGGAGACGTCGCCAGAATCCTGCGCAGTGAGGTCGACGAGCTCGTCCGTCTGGGGGCAACTTACATACAGATCGACGCTCCTCAGTACCCGCTGCTCGTCGATCCGACCTATAGGGATTTCTACGCGAGCCGGGGCTGGCCGGCCGAGCGCTGGCTCGAGCTCGGCGTCGAGCTCGACAACATCGTTATCGGCAACCACCCCGGCGTGACCTTCTCCTTTCATCTCTGCCGCGGCAACCAGGCCAGCCGCTGGCTCGTGGAGGGCGGATATGACTGGCTTGCCGAACGCCTCTTCCCGCGCGTCAAAGCGGACAGGCTAATGCTCGAGTACGACGACGAGCGCTCGGGCACCTTCGAGCCCCTGAGGGCGGTGCCCGACGACAAGATGGTCGTGCTCGGCCTCGTGACCACCAAGACCCCCCGCCACGAGACCGTGGACGAGCTTGCCGCGCGCATCAAAGAAGCAGCGCGCTACCTCGAGCTCGAACGCCTGGCGCTGTCCACGCAGTGCGGCTTCGCAACCTCGATAGTCGGCAACTCGATCAGCCTCGACGACGAGAAAGGCAAGCTGAAAACAATCTCCGAGACCGCAGCGCGGGTCTGGGGCTGATTCGCGGGCGGCCCGGGCCACTGGGGGCCCAGCCGGCTTAGCCGGTGACGGCTTGCGAAGCGACGGCCCTGGCTCTTGAGCCAGAGCGCGAAAAGTTCATCTCGTCGCCACCTCCCTGTGAGCCTGCCGCCACATCGCCTCCCTATCGTCTAAGGAAGTGGCAGCGACATGGGCAGGACATCGCCAAGCGGCACTCGGGGCGCGCGAAGTCGTCAACGTCGCTCACCGAGGCGCCTCCCGCTACGCCCCCGAGCACACGATGGCGTCCTACGACCTTGCGCTCCAGCTAGGAGCCGACTACATCGAGCAGGACGTCCACATGACGGCCGACGGCGCCCTGGTGGTCATGCACGACGCCACGCTCGACCGCACCGCTCTCGGGCGCGACGGCAGCGCCACAGGGCCGGTGGCGCATAAGACCCTCGATGAGCTGAGGCGCTGTGATGTGGGGAGTTGGTTCAACCAGGAGTTCCCCCACTTCGCCAGGCCGGAGTACCCACTCATGACCGTCCCCTCACTGGACGAGGTCTTTACCCGCTACGGAAGGACGGCCAACTACTACATCGAGACCAAGCATCCCGAGTCATATCCAGGGATCGAGGAAGAGCTGGTTCGGCTCATCACCGGCCACGGGCTCGCCGGCCGGCCGGAAGCAACACCCTGGGGGGTCGTGGTTCAGTCCTTCAGCCCCGTGAGCCTGCGGAGAGTCCACGAGCTGGCCCCCGCCCTGCCGTTGATCCAGCTCTTTTCCGTGCAGGACAGCGCGAGCGTGCAGGCGAACCTTGCCGAAGTACGCAGCTACGCCTCGGGCATCGGTGTCTTCAAGACAAGCGTGGACCACGGCCTTGTAGCGGCCGCTCATGCGTGCGACCTCTGTATTCACGCTTACACCGTCAACGATCAGCGCGCAATGAAGCGGCTCGTGGGTTTCGGGATCGACGGGGTGTTTACGGACCTGCCCGACCGGCTTGACGATGTGCTTCATGCGCGCAGGACAAGGAAACGCGCCACCCTCGGCTGAAGGCTCCCTGAGCAGGCACCCGGCCTCAGCGGTGCTCGGAACGCTGCCTCATACTCCTGAGGACTCGTGCCGATGGTTTGAGGAATGGGTTTTCTTTCAAGAAGACAAGCGCGGGCGACCGTGCGCATGCAGGAGCAGCTCGTGCCGGACCCGTGCTCGTCAAGAGGTTCAACCGCTCTGAGCGCATCCTCGGAGGGCTCGCCGGGACCATCGGTGCCGTAAGCCTCCTCGGATGGGTGCTTGACGTGGACATCCTGAAGAGTGTGGTCCTCGGGCAGGCAACGATGAAGGCCAACACCGCCGTGTGCTTCATCGTGGGCGGGGCTTCCCTGTGGATCTCGTGCAAGCCTTCTTACGGCAGGGTGACGCACCGGCTTGCAAAGGTGTCGGCAAGCATCGTCGCCGTGGCCGGCCTCATGAGCTGAGCCAATACGTCTTTGGCGTCGATCTCGGAATCGATCAGCTGTTGTTCCAAGACACCGGGGGGGCAGTTGATCTGCTCTATCCGGGCCGAATGGCCGCCAATACCGCCGTCGCCCTTATGCTCGTAGGGCTCGGCTTGCTCCTCCTCGACATCTCGCTCGGCGGCCGCTTATGGCCTTCCCCGGTGCTTGCAGGGGTGACCGGTTCACTCAGCCTCCTTGTGCTGACCGCCTATGCCAGCGGAATCATCTCTTTGTTCGAGGTGAGCGAGTATGCCCAGATGGCGATGCCGACGGCCCTCGCCTTCCTGCTGGTGAGCTTGGCAATCGTACTGGCCCGGCCGGAGCGCGGGCCAATGCGGCTTGTGTCGAGCAACGGCGCAGGCGGAGAGCTTGCTCGTCACCTTCTTCCGGCGGCCGTAGGTATAGCGCTGGTCGTGGCCGCCTTGAGGCTCCTTGGTCAGATGCAGGGCTTGTATGACACCTACGTCGGAGTGTGGATGTTCGCCATTGTGACCGTGGTCCTGATCACGACCCTCATGTGGCGCTTTGCAAGCAGCTATGAGCACGCCGAACTCGAGCGCAAAAAAATCGAGGAGACCAACCGCCGAACGATCGAAACCGCTCGGGACGCTTTCATCTCGATGAGCTCTGAAGGCTTGATCGTGGACTGGAACTCGGCTGCAGAGATGTTGTTCGGCTGGTCGCGCACTCAGGCCTTGGGGGCAAAATCTCGCCTCCATCATCATCCCGCCCGAGCTCCGCCGCGCTCATCACGATGGGATCACCGCGTTTTGCGACGGGGGAAGGGCCGGTACTCAACAAGACGGTCGAGCTCAAGGCGCTGCACCGCGACGGACACAGCTTCCCGGTCGAGGCCACGATATGGGCTCTGAAGATCGAGATGGGTTGGAGCTTCAACTCATTTCTCCGAGACATAAGCGAACGCACTCACGCCGAGCAAGCCAGAGCCACTGCGGCGTCCGAGCTGGCCCACGCCAACCACCGGCTTGAGATTAGGAATCGCGAAGTCGAGGAGTACTCCAAGTTCGTGCGCGACTTCGTCGCTGCGGCTTCGCACGAGCTGCGCACACCCTTGACCTCGATCATGGGCTATCTCGAGGTCGTGCTGGAATCGGAGGAGGATGGGCTTGGTGCGAGCCAGCGCCGCGATCTCGACATCGTCTATCGCAACAGTCAGCGTCTGCTGTCGTTGGTGGCCGACCTCCTGACCGTGAACAAGATCGAATCGGGAAGTTTGTCCCTGGAGCTGCAAGCGACCAGACCTTCGGACCTCCTCGAGACCGTGGCGGAAGCATATCGCCCCGTGTGTGAGGAAAAGACACTCGAGCTTGTGGTAGACGAGGCGGGCGAGATACCGATCGTTATGGTTGATCGTTTCCGCATGCACCAGGTTCTCGGCAACCTCGTGGGCAATGCCGTGAAGTTCACTCCGCCCGGAGGACAGGTCCGCATCAGTGCCGTGGCAGTTGACGGCAACGTTGAGCTGCGGGTCGCAGACACGGGCATGGGCATCGCCCCCCGAAGAGCTTCCGAAGATCTTCGACCGGTTCTTTCGCTCGAGCTCGAGCCAAAAGATGGCGCTTCCCGGGACCGGGCTTGGGTTAGCCATTGCCAAGGCGATGGTCGAAGGGCAAGGGGGCCGGCTTTCTGTGATGAGCCGGCGGGAGCAAGGCTCCACCTTCACAATCGCATTCCCGGCCGGTGACGCCGGCGCCGTTCGGGGACCGCAGCCGGCGCCGCACAACGGCGCCAAACCGGTGGAGGTCGCCGGGTAGCCGCCTTTCTCCTGTCGCCCGCGCCGGCGGCAGGATAAGTGCGCCTTAGAGTGCCCCGGATGAACCCGGCCACGCGCGAACGCATGAGCCTGGATGGTCACTGGCAGTTCTGGCCCGACCTCCATAGCAAGCTCGCGCCGCGCGGCCTGCTCGGCGGGACCGCAGACGAGGACACCTCACCCACGGAGGCCGAGCTGACCTCGGCCCTCGGCTCACCGAGGGCCATCGCCGTCCCCGGCGCGTGGCAGGCGCAGTTCGAGGACCTTCGTAGCTGGGCCGGGCGCGCCTACTACGAACGCACCTTCAAAGTGCTGGGGGCGTGGGCCGGGAGACGCGTGCGGCTCTGCTTCGGGGCGGTCGACTATCACTGCGCGGTGTGGCTCAACGGCGCCCTCCTTGGACGCCATGAGGGCGGCTACCTCCCTTTCGAGCTCGATGCTTCTGATGCCATTCGCCACGGCGCGCCCAACAGCGTCATCGTCGAGGTCATCGATGCCGGACCGGGCGACAACGACCCCTTCTCCTTCGACGAGATCCCCCACGGCAAGCAAAGCTGGTACGGACCGGTCGGCGGGTTGTGGCAAGGCGTGAAGCTCGAAGCAAGCTCGCCAATATTCGTACACAAAGCCTTGATTCACGCCGACCCCCAGGCATGCATTGCGGCGGTGAGAGCTCGGCTCGGCGCGCCGGCGGCCGGCGGCGAGCAGCTCGTCTACAGGATCACATCACCCGGCGGCCACAGCGTGTCCTCGGTCCACGGCGCGCCGCTCGACGCCGGCGCCACTCACGAGGAGATTGCGATACCCCTCGCCTCGCCGGAGCTATGGGACCCGGCAAGCCCCAATCTCTACAGCCTGGCCGTGTCGCTCCTGCACGAGGGACGCGCCGCCGACGAGTGGTCGGACGGCTTCGGTTTCAGGAGCATCGCGGCGGACGATGGCGCCTTGCTGCTAAACGGGCGTCCGCTCTACGTCCTCGGCGCGCTCGATCAGGACTACTACCACCCCACCGGGTACACGCCGCCCTCCGACGACCTCCTGCGCACCCAGGTGCTGCGGGCAAAGGAGCTCGGGCTCAACCTCTTGCGCTGTCACATCAAGGTGCCCGATCCTCGCTACCTGTACTGGGCGGACCGGCTTGGCATCCTCGTGTGGGCAGAGTTGCCCAACTGGAACACCCTTACCGAGGATTCCAAGCGGCGCGGCCGTGACACGCTTGCGGGGCTCATCGAAAGGGACTTCAACCACCCCTCGGTCGTGATCTGGACGATAATCAACGAAAGCTGGGGGATCGACCTGGCCGGCGATTCCTCGCAAAGGCGGTGGCTCGCCGAGACCTTCGACTGGGCCAAGCCCCTCGATCCCACCCGGCTCTTCGTCGACAACTCGGCCTGTCCTCCGAGCTTCCACTTAAAGTCGGATCTCAACGACTTCCACTTCTACAAAGCCATCCCCGATCACGCCGCTGAGTGGGTGGTCCTCACGAAGGACTTTGCTGCTCACCCCGGACGTTTCTACAGCCCCCATGGGGATGCCGAACGCACGGGGCGCGAAACACAGCTCGTTTCGGAGTTTGGGAACTGGGGCCTGCCCGACATCAACAACCTGCTCGACAACGACGGGCGCGACCCGTGGTGGTTCGCCACCGGTGGTGAGCGCGCCGGTGGCATCGTTGAACCACGCGGCGTCAAGGAACGGTTCACCGACTGGGGCTTGGACGCGGTATTCGGGTCATGGCGGGAGCTCGTACGCCACAGCCAGGAGCATCAGTTCGAAGCGATGAGGTTCGAGATCGAGGACATGCGCAGACATCCCGAGATCACAGGCTATGTAATCACCGAGTTCACCGATGTCAACTGGGAGTGCAACGGCCTGCTCGACATGGCGCGCAATCCGAAGAGCTATCACCATCGCCTCAATCAGGTGAACGCTCCGGACGTCGTCTTCGCCGTTCCGGGGCGCCGCCGTTACTCCACCGGCGATGCCGTGGGGCTCGATGTCTTCG
>JACCZU010000061.1 GCA_013695835.1 Candidatus Aridivita willemsiae | reverse complement strand
ATAAGGAGGGACTACCCGCAGACCGGGGCCGTCGCTCTGACCGGGCATGCGCACCTCGACCTTGCTTGGCTGTGGCCGCTTGATGAAACGAAGCGCAAGATCAGGCGCACCTATTCAACTGCCGTCGGGCTCATGGAACGCTATCCAGAGTTCATCTTCACCCAGTCCACCGCTCAGGCATATGCATATCTCCAGGAGGATGACCCGCAGCTCCTCGAGCGCGTCAAGCAGAAAGCGGCCTCCGGGCAGTGGGAACCGCTCGGTGCGATGTGGGTCGAGCCGGACGCAAATCTGCCGAGCGGCGAATCCTTTGTCCGCCAGCTGCTCTACGGCCAGCGTCTTTTCGACGAGCTCTTCGGCGCAACCCACACCGTTTGCTGGCTCCCCGACTGCTTTGGATTTTCGGCCGGGCTTCCGCAGATCCTCAAGGGAGCCGGTGTCGACTACTTCTTCACTCACAAAATGAACTGGTCGGAAACCAACCGCTTCCCCCACGACCTCTTCTGGTGGGAGGGACTCGACGGCAGCAGGGTCCTGGCGCACTGCTTCAACAACCCGGGACGCGGTTACAACGGCGATCCGGGCCCGGGGAACACCGTGCCGACGTGGCGCAACTACCGGGGAAAAACGGTGTGGCCCGAGACGCTTCTGGCGGTCGGATACGGCGACGGGGGCGGCGGGACGACCGAGGAGATGCTCGAGAAGGCACGTGCACTGGCGCGCTTCCCAGCGGTGCCTCGCCTCCGTTTCACAAAGGTCGCAGACTTCTTCGACGAGATGCGCGCCACGGTTCCGGCCGCCGACCTGCCGACCTGGGTCGGCGAGCTCTATCTCGAGTATCATCGCGGCACCTACACCACCCAGGGCAGGACCAAGCACCTGCACAGGCGCGCCGAACGCGATCTCGTAGCCGCCGAGGCGCTCGCAAGCATGGTTGCGCTCGCAGGCGGCGCGAGCCCCTCTTCGCTCGAGCCTGCGTGGCGCGTCTTGCTTCGCAACCAGTTCCACGACATCCTCCCCGGTTCGAGCATCCGAGAGGTCTATCAGACCGCCGAGGAGGAGCTGGCCGAGGTCGTCGGCGTGGCGGGCTCGGCCATGGAGGCGGCCTTGTCCGAGCTGAGCCGCCGCCTTGCCGAGCCCGGCGACCGCAGCGGGCTCATGGTGGTTAACCCCGATGTCTCCGCTAGGCCTCTCAGGGTCGAGGCCCCCCATGAGCTACCGGGTGGCCAAGCCGTCGACGGTGGCTATGTGCTCAGCGGTACCCAGACGATTCCCGGGCTTGGGGCAAGGGTCGTCCTCGAGGCCGCTCCGCAGGGTGCCCTCGAGGTGGCGCCAGGCCACCTCGAGAACTCGTTCCTGCGCGTAACGCTCGACGGGGACGGAACGCTCGAGTCCGTGTACGACAAGGTTGCCCAGAGGGAGGTCCTCGCCGGGCGCGGCAACCAGCTGTGGGCCTACGTCGACAAGCCGCGCAGCTTCGACGCTTGGGAGGTCGACGCCGGATACGCGCAGTCGGGCAGAGAGATCACAAACGTCACCTCCATCGCCGTTCAGGAATCGGGGCCGCATCGCGCTGCCATCCGCATAGGACGCCGGTTCGAGTCAAGCGCGATCACCCAAGACTTGCGTCTGTGGGCGAACTCGGCGCGCCTCGAGTTCGTCACGACACTCGACTGGCACGATCGTCACTGGCTCTTGAAGGCCCGGTGGCCGCTCGCCATCCGATCGCAGCGCGCCACTTTCGAAACGGCCTTCGGGGTCGTGGAACGTTCCACCCACAGAAACACCTCCTGGGATGCCGCCATGTTCGAGGTGCCCGCGCACCGCTTCGTCGACCTCTCGGAGGCCGGCTACGGCGTTGCGCTGCTAAACGACGGCAAGTACGGCCACCATGCCGCAGGCGCCGAGCTCGGGATCACCCTGCTCCGGAGCCCGGTGTGGCCGGATCCGTACGCCGACGAGGGCACCCAGACGTTCGCCTACGCGCTTTACCCGCACCGCGGGACATGGCTCGAGGGCGGGGTGCTCATGGAGGCCGAGGACCTCAACCGGGCGTTGTTGACGTCACCCGTGACCGCAGGCGCAGAACGATCGTGGCAGGCCGCTGCCATCGAGGGCCTGCCGCTCGGCCTCGGCGCCCTCAAGGGATGCGAGGACTCGGATGGCCTCGTCCTGCGTGTCTACGAGCCCCAGGGCGCAAGCGGCCGAGCGGCTGTTCGGCCACCCCATGGCTGGAGCCTCGGCCCCGAGCTGAACCTCCTCGAGGCGCCGGCGGCCGTCGATCCAGACACCAGCTTCACGCCGTTCAAGCTGCGAAGCTGGCGCCTTGACCGCTCACCCGTTGGAGGGTGAGCGGTCCATAGCGGCCAACGGACATTCCCGACTAACTCGGGGCTACTTCGCGGCCCCTGCCGTAAGGCCCGAGACGATGCGGCGCTGGAAGATCAGGACCAGGGCCACCAACGGCGCGGTCACGACGACGGCCGCCGCTGCCTGAGCGCCGAAGTCCGTTGTGTAGGTCGTGGCGAACTGCGGGATCACGACCGTGACCGGCTGCGTCGTCTCGTCGAGCGCGAAGGTGTTGGCGAACAGGAACTCGTTCCACGCAAAGATAAAGGTCAGCATGCCGGTCGTTACCACTCCGGGCGCCGACAATGGAATGGTGATCTTGTAGAACGCCTGCCAGATGTTGGCCCCGTCCACCTTTGCTGCTTCTTCCAACCCGGCGGGAAGCTCCCTGAAGTAGGCGAGCAGGAGAAACACTGTCAAGGGCAGAGCGAACAAGATGTCGGGGATGATCATCGCCCAGTAGGTCCCTATGATCCCGAACGTCTGGAACTGCAGGAACAGTGGAGCAATGATTGCTACGGCCGGGAAGAACGAGATCGCCAGGATCAAGCTCTGCACCGAGGACCGGAAGACGAAGTTGATGCGTGCAAGCGCGTAGGCGGCCACAGAGCCAACGATTAGGCAGATGACGGTGGTGATCCCCGCCACGACGACGCTGTTGACCAGCGCCTGCTTGAAGATGGGATCGCTGAACACGGTCTCGTAGGCCGTGAAGAAGTACGGAGCCCTCGTCGTATCGAAATCCCGGGGCCAGAGGGTGGGGATGGCGCGGCCAAGCTCCTCCGGCGTGACGACGCTTATCTTGAGCACGTAGAGCATGGGGAAGAGCGTCATGACGATGAACAGGGCGATGAGGGTGAAGAAGGCGATCCGCTGCCACGGACTCTCGAAGCTTTTTCCCGACATGGCCTATCCCTCCCCTGCGGACTGAGAACCCAGCCCTCTGATGAAAAAGGCAGCGATCACGAGCGAAGTCACGAAGATGAACACAGCCGCAGCGTCGCCAAGCGAGAACTCCGTCTGGCTGATGCGAACGCCTTTGAATACATAGGTGGACAGGGATTCGACCGTGCGATCGCTCATGGCCCAGAAGAGGTCAAAGACGCGCCACGCGTCGAGCGTGCGAAAGAGCAGCGCAACCACGATGGCGGGCTTCAGGAGCGGCAAGGTTACGCTCTTGAACTGCTGCAAGGCGTTAGCCCCGTCCACCCTGGCGGCCTCATAGACGTCGCCGGGGATGACCTGCAAACCGGCAAGGAGCAGCAGCGCCACGAACGGGGTCGTCTTCCACACGTCGACGAAGACCGCTGCGAACAGCGTCGCCTGCTCGCTCGCGAGGATCGGGCCCGAGACCAGTTGGATCTTCTCGGCTATGTACTGCATGATTCCGCCCGTCTGCTGGTACATGAGGCGCCACATGATGGCGGACACGACCGTCGGGAACGCCCAAGGGATAAGCGCGATGGCCCTGGTGGCGCCCTGTCCTCGGAAACCACGGTTGATTGCGAGTGCTATGCCGACGCCCAAAACGAACTCCAGGGCAACGCTAAGCACGGTGAAGATCGAGGTGTTGATCACCGCCGAGTGGAACCTCGGGTCGGAGAACATCGTCGCGTAGTTGTCCAGCCCGGCGAAGCTGGTTTCTTGCGCAATAACTCTCTGAAAGCTCAACCAGATTGCATAGATGACCGGCCACGCGCCGATGACGAGGATCAACAACAAGGAGGGCGATACCATCGTGTAGCCGGTTCGCCTCTCGCTGTTTGCGAAGTCGCCGCGCAGCCTCGCGAAGAATCCGTCGCCTGAGCCCCGCTCTCCGGGCCGGGCGTCCGACGCCACGCTCATGTCCTCGTCCCCTTCTTCCGGCTTACCTCATCCATCCTTGTGCCCCCCTCCGGTTGACCCTGCGATTAGATGTTTGGGTTTGGGACGTTTGTGTCTGCGATGCGCTGCATCTGGGTCTGAAGAGTGGAGATGGCCTGCTGGGGGCTGATCTCGCTCTTGATGTTCTCGTTGAACGACTCCGCCATTCGTAGCGACATGTCGGAGTAGTAGGGGTGGATCGGCCGCGGCTTCGTGCTTGCGATCGCATCCTTAGCGACTTCGAGGAGCGGCTGCTCCTTGATGAGCTTTTTGTCCTCGTAGAAGCTCCTCTCGGGCGGCATGGCGGCGCGGTCGATCGTGAAGGTCTCCCTGATCTCGGGGGTGATCATGAACTTGATGAACTCCCACGCCTGTTCCTTCTTGGAGGACAGGGCGTTGATCGCAAAGGTCCAGCCGCCGAGACAGGCGAAGTTCTCCTGGCCTGCCTCGGTGACGGGCAGGGTCGTGACTAGGACCTGCTCGTAGACCTTCTTCGGATCGAAGGTAGTCCCCAGCGCAGGGTCGGCCAGGCCCCCGTAGGCGAAGGGCCAGTTGCGCATGAACACGGCGTCCTGGTTGAGGAACACGGTCAAGGACTCGAGCTCCTTGAAGGTTGCGAAAGCGACCGGAGCTACGCCGCTGCTCACGACCTTCTGGCCGGCCTCGAGGCCCGCCATCGCTTCAGGGGAGTCGATCACGATCTTGGCGAGGTCCTTGGGGTCCTGGATCTCACCACCCCCGTTCCACACGAACTCGCATCCGTTGCAGACACCGCCCTCGTACTCGGCGCCCTGGCCGACGTATCCGTACCCGAGCCCCTCGGCGCCGGCAACCTTGGCGCCGATGTCGTAGAGCTCCTCCCACGTCTTCGGCGGCGACTTGATCCCGTTCTTGTCGAGAAGGTCCTTGCGGTAATAGAGCATCCCCGCGTCCGCGTACCACGGGACCGAATAGATCTTGTCGTTGTAGCGGCCGGTATCGAGGGGGGCAGAGATGTAGTCCGACTGCATCTCCTCGGTGAAGAGCTCGTCGAGCGGCTCAAGCCAGCCGTTGGCCGCGAGCTGAGCGGGCCAGATGACGTCGGCCCCGATGACGTCGTTGACGACCACGCCCGACTGGAACTCGGTGCGCAGCTTGTCGAAGTACTGGCCGGTGTCGGCCGGCATCTCGCGATACTCGACGGTGATCTTGCCGCCCATCTTCTTGTTGAACATGTCGATGACCGCCTGGACCACGCCCGAGTCGTCGGGACCGAACGAGAACACGAGGCTGTTCGAAGTTCCCTCGACCGCTGGGGTAAAGCCGTCGCATGCGGTCGACCCAAGGAGCGCAGTGCCGGCGACACCGGCTCCGGCTGCCTTCAAGAAATCGCGCCGCGGCATCGCGCCGCGGCCGCCTCCACTCCTTCGTGTCGTGGAACTGTCATTACCCATACGATGGCCCCCCTCGGTTCTCGTTTTCCGGTTTATCTGTTTCCGTTGCCCGCTGCCCTGTCCCCGTCTCCCCCGTAGATGCCCTGGCTGTTGTCTATGTCGAAGAAGTGAAGCTGCCTCGTGTCGATGAACAGCTCGACTTCTTCGCCTCGCTTGATGCGGGACTTGGGGTCGAGCTGAGCGACGAACTCATTGGTTCCTTCCTCGGCCCGGGATTCGACGGTCGCCGGGTCCTGACCGCCTGCGTCTGCCTGCAGCTCCTTCATGTCCTCGGTCATGACCATGGGGGCATTGAGCTCGAAGTGGACCAGGGTCTCGGTGCCGAGGACCTCGACGAGGTCGACTTTGGCCTTGACGCTCGAGCCTTCTGGAGCGTCGTCTCCCATGATGGACTTGTCCTCGAAGTCCTGGGGGCGCACACCGATGATGATCTCCTTGCCGTCGTACTTTTCGAGCTCGGGGCGGTCCTTCGTGACCTTCTCGTGGATCGTGACCTTCTGGCCGCCGACGTCAATCTGGTAGTTGCCGTTCGAGCGCTCGAGCTTCGAGGACAAGAAGTTCATTGAGGGGCTGCCGATGAAACCCGCTGTGAAGAGGTTGACGGGAGTGAGGAACAGCTCGGTGGGGGTCCCGACCTGCTGGAGCTCGCCCTTTCTCATGACCGCCACGCGGTCTCCCATGGTCATGGCCTCGACCTGGTCGTGAGTCACGTAGATGGTGGTGACCTCGAGGTCGTCCTGAATGCGTCCGATCTCGCTGCGCATCTGGACGCGGAGCTTGGCGTCCAAGTTGGAAAGGGGCTCGTCCATCAGAAACGCCTGCGGCTCCCGCACGATGGCGCGGCCCATGGCGACCCTCTGGCGCTGCCCTCCCGAGAGGGCGCGCGGCTTGCGGCCGAGAAATTCGTCGAGTCCGAGCACGTGCGCCGCTTCCTTGACCCGCTTGTCCATCTCGCCCTTGTCCACTTTCGCAAGCTTCAGGGCGAACGCCATGTTGTCGTAGACGGTCATATGCGGGTAGAGCGCGTAGTTCTGAAAGACCATCGCGATGTCGCGGTCCTTGGGCGGCACCTCGTTGACCACGCGGCCGCCGATCTTGATCTCGCCGTCTGAGATAGCTTCGAGGCCCGCTACCATACGCAGCGCCGTCGACTTCCCGCACCCCGACGGCCCCACAAGCACCATGAACTCGCCGTCCTTGATGCCGAGATCCAGCTGATCTACGGCAAGGGCCCCCTCCCCGAAGCTCTTCGTGACCTTCTCGAACTCGATTTCGGCCATTTACGGCCCCCCTCCCTTGCCCCGCGTCTGTGTTAACGGACGGGTGAACGATACCTCAATCAGAACCGGCCCCGCAGGCGTACCAGCCCGGCCTTACCACCTGGGTAGTTGCGAGGCCCTCAGTGGAGGCGCTCGATCACCATGGCCATACCCTGGCCACCGCCGACGCACATGGTCTCGAGGCCTATCGTTTCGTTCCTGGTCTGGAGATCGTTGAGCAGGGTGCACATGATCCGGGCGCCGGTCATTCCGTAGGGATGACCAAGGGCTATCGCGCCGCCATGAGGGTTGAGCGTTTCGCCCATCGGCTCGATGCCAAGCTCCCTGCAAACCGCGAGTACCTGGGCGGCGAAGGCCTCATTGAGCTCGACCACGTCGACATCACCGAGCGACATGTCCGCTTGCTTGAGGACCTTGCGCACCGCCTCGATGGGGCCGATGCCCATGATCTCGGGGTCCACACCAGACACGGAAGAGGCGACGATGCGTGCGAGCGGAGTGACCCCGAGCTGGCGGGCGCGCTCTTCGTTCATCACGACGACCGCAGCGCCGCCATCGTTGAGCGGGCACGAGTTGCCTGCCGTGACCCTCCCGCCGGGCTTGAACGCCGGATCGAGGGCGGCGAGCTTGGCCAGGGTCGAGCTCGCGCGCGGGCCGTCGTCGGCGGCTACGACGGTTCCGTCTGTCTTGGTGAATGGAGTTATCTCGCGCCCAAAGAAGCCCGAGCGCTGGGCAGCGACGGCTCGTTCCTGCGAGCGCTGCGCGAAGCGGTCCATGTCCTCCCTCGAGACGTCCAAGCGCTCGGCGACGTTTTCCGCGGTGAGGCCCATCGGGATGTAGACATTCGCTATCTCGGGTGATTGGCCGGACAGCTTGGGGTGGAGCTCGTCGTCTGACTTGGGATAGCCGTCGACCTGGGAACGTGATTCGACGCCGCCGGCGACGTAGACGTCTCCCTCCCCGGCCTTGATTGCATGAAACGCCATCCGAATCGTCTGAAGGCTCGATGCGCAGAAGCGGTTGACCGTCGTTCCAGGGACGTGATCGGGGAGTCCGGCAAGCAGCGCTGCCCGCCGCCCCAGGTTCATGCCCTGCTTCTGCTCGGGGAAGCCACAGCCGATCATGACGTCGGCGACCTCTCCTCGATCCACCTCGGGCACCTTGTCCATCGCCGCCGCGATGGCTGCGGCGGCGAGGTCGTCGGGCCGCACGTCGACGAGCACGCCCCTGGAGGCGCGTCCGACCGGCGTGCGTGCTGCGGACACGATCACTGCTTCTGGCATGTGGCGCTCCTCGTGGCGGCGGCAGTCGGGGTCCCGGCGACCAGGCTTGGTCCCCGCCACGGTCAGCCTAATGTCTCGCGAAGGCGGGGCGGGCCCGGAGCGGGGCGCTGTGTGAGGCTCCTCACAGCGCAGGCAGCGCCCGAGCGCCAAGCTCGGGGACGATGTCCAGGGCAATGTTTGTGTGCGCCTGCCTTGTGGCCTGCTCCTGTGGGCGCCCCGCTGTGATCCTCACCCGCCAGGCGCCGCCGACGCTCGGCGGCGAGCCCGGCGGCTACGAGCGAGCAGTCGTGGAGCGGGTGATTGACGGCGATACCGTCGAGGTCCGGATCACGGGTCGCGTCCCAGGTGAGGGTCTCGGGCGGGCACGGATCGGTGGTAGCTACGACGTGCGGCTCGTCGGCATCGACACGCCCGAGTCGGTAGCGCCCGGCGAGCCGGTCGAGTGCTTCGGACGCGAGGCGTCGGAGGCTGCGGAGGCGCTGCTCGAAGGCAGGGAAGTCCTTCTCGTCGTCGACGTCGAGGAGGAGGACTCATTCGGCAGGCTCCTTCGCTACGTCTACATGGGGGCCGAGATGGCCAACGCCCGCCTCGTGGTGAACGGCTACGCCCACGCCTACAGGTACCCGCCCAACGTCCGCCACTCGGCGCTGTTCGGCGCGCTCCAGCGGCATGCCCGCTCGCACGACGCCGGTCTGTGGGCCGCAGCCGGCTGCGCCTCATGACCGGAATCCCACCACCGCGCCGCAAGACGGGAGCCCCATTAGCATGTGACCATGCGGATCTCGCGCGCTATGCGCATCGCCCTGGTGGGAGTGCTCGTCCTCGGGGTGGCCGTTTTTATCCTCTTGATCGAGCTCGGTGTGAACGCGGGACTAATCCACCACGGCGTTTCGGTTCAGGGAATCAACCTTGGCGGCATGACCGCCGCCAATGCGGGCAAGCTGCTCGAGAAAGAGGGCGACACGCTAAAGAAGACGCTTGTGGTCTTCGGGCGGGACGGCCTGCCGCGCAAGCTCAGCTTCGAACCAAGAACCATCGGATGGCAGCCGCGCTGGAAGCGGACGCTGCGTGCGGCCATGGCCGTGGGGCGCGACCAAGGCCCGTTCGACGCGCTCGTCGAACGGGCGCGCGCGTGGTTCGGGATCGAGGTGCCGTGGGCGGGGTCGCCCAAACCGGAGGAGGTCGACAGGCTTCTCACCGAATGGGAGGAGATCGCAGAGGCAAGCGGCCTCACCATCGATAGGGGCGCGCTGCGCTACAAGATCAGGCGGGTCCTCTCCTACAGGCCGCGCCAGTCCCTCTACAGGGTGCCGCTCACCGGGGACTGACCGCCGGGCGAGCCATCCCCGCACCGCAGAGCAAGATTGCCTAAGGAAAAGGCGGCGACTCAAGCCGACGATGTGCGGCGAGCGCCAAGGTCGAGGCCCATGATGAAGAAGGGCTTCGTGCCCCCAGGGAAAGAGAAATGCTCGAGCAGCAGGATCCATCCCCTCTTTTTGTACATGATCTGCGCCGGCGTCTCCTGTGCCAGAGTGGACAGCGCGGCAGTCTTGTGCGGAAGCCCGTCAAGGAGCGCATCGTGCAGCCCCCCGCCGAGCCCCCGGCCCTGCAGTGCGGGGCTGAGGTGAAGCTCGACGACCTCGAAGCAGTCGCTTAGCCAGGTGCGCGCATCTGCGGGCGCGAGGCCGGCGGCAACCACGTCGTGCCACCACTGACCAGGCGCGCTTGTGTAACCGTAGCCGACGCCCCTAACGGGGTCGTGAGGGCCTTCTCGCACGACGCAACACTTGAAGCCAACTCTTTGAGCGTGCTGGGAGACGACGTCCGCGAGTCGTGAGACCTCGTTCTGCGGATGCGGGTAGTGCTGCTCGGCAAAGGCGACGCGATAGACATCGACGACCTCTTCGCGGTGATTTACGAACTCGCCTGGGGAAAGCTCCACGATCTCGGGGGACGCCGTCATCGCGTTGGATCTACCCGTTCACCGGCATAGCTCACCTCGGCAGCTCTGCTCTCGGTCGCTGCGCGCCTGGCTGCGCGTTCGGCAAGGGCTATGCCCGCGATGACAAGCGCGGTCCCCCCGATCGCGTTGGGACCGAGCCGCTCGCCGAGGACCAACCATCCGATGGCGACTCCGAAGATTGGAATGAGATAGGTCACAAATGATGTGGACGTGGCCCCGACATCCTGGATGAGCCGGTAAAAGAGCACATAGGCGAGACCTGTCCCAAGGCCCCCGAGCACCCCCATGGCGGCAACCGCCATCGCAGAGAGATCGGGTGGCGCCACTGCCGCTTCCCAACCGGCGACGGGCAGCATGATGACTGAGCCGACGAGCAGCTGCCCGGCGGGCATCGCGAGGGGTTTCATCGCCGCCCCGGAGAGAAACCTTCGCGCGAAAACGAACCCGATGCCGTAGGACAGCGAAGCGACCACTACCGCAAGCTCGCCGACCAGCTTTGCCGCCTCGGGCTCGGCCCCGACGATCACGACCACCCCGGAGAAGCCGATCCCCACCCCAAGCCAGCGCGCGGCCGTCGGGCGCTCTTGGGGAAGGAAGGCAGCGGCCAGGGCTGCGGTGAACAACGGGGTGGTGGAGTTGAGAATCGACGTCAGACCCGAAGATATGCGTTCCTCGCCCCATGTGATCAGCGCGAACGGGACGATGTTGGAAAACGCGGCCATGAAGACGAGCGCACCCCAGACCCCTGCCCCTCTCGGCAGAGCGGTGCCGGTCACGCAGAGCAGCACCACGAGCACGGCGGCGCCGATGACGAGCCTGCCGGCCACGATCTGCAGGGGGCCGAGCGCCCTCAGCGCAAGCTTGATCATGAGAAAGGACGAGCCCCAGATCGCCGCGAGCAGAACAAGGCGCGCGGCATCTGAGGGACGCATCGGAAAAGTCTAAGGGCCGGTGCCTGCCAGGGCGGCGGCGCCGAGCGCAGCCCAGGCGTGTCCGAGAGGTCGGAGTAAGCTTGGGCGATGCCCTCCCCGGGTGCGAAGACGCCTCCGGAGTTGCCCGAGCTCATGATCGCCGGCCCCGGCGAGCTCCACGAGCAGGATCTCGAGGCATTCTCCCATCAGGTCATCGCCCATTACGGCGACCACTGGGTCGCCCTCCACACCCGTGTGCTCGAGGCGCTCGGGGCCCTCATGGGGGCGTCCCGGCGGCCCTATCTGCTGCCGGGCACGGGGACAACGTGCCTCGACGCCGCCTTGTTCAACCTCTTCGAGGCCGGCCAGCGGGTGGTCGTCGCCAACACCGGGTTTTTCGGCATACGCCTAATGGAGATGGCAGCGGCGCACAACCTCGAGGTGATCGAGGTGCCCGTTGAGGTCGGTGAACCCATCTCGCCCGATCGCGTCGCCGATGCGGCGGCCAACGCCGACGGGGTCCTTACCGTCCACGTCGAGACCGCAACCGGCGTCAGGCATCCGATTGAGGACATCGCAAGGGCGGCGGCAGAGAACGGGGCCGTCTACGTCGTCGACGGCATCTCGTCCGTCGGCGGCGAGATCGTCGAGGTCGATGCCACAGGGATCCAGGCCCTCGTGACCGGCCCGCAGAAAGGCCTCGAGGCCCCGCCGGGTGTGGGGATCATCGCCCTCGGGCCGGGCGGTCCTGAACGGGTCGAGGCACGCAGCAAACGCCCCGAGTCCTGGTACCTCGACCTCAAGACATGGGACTGGTACAGGGCCCACTGGGGCGCGTGGCACCCGCATCCCGTGACGATGCCCACCAACATCGTCGTGGCGCTGGCGTCAAGCCTCGACCGGATCTCGTCCTACGGGATCGAGTCGTGGGTGGCGGCGCGCGCCGATCTCGCCAAGCGGTGTCGCGAGGGCCTGAGAGACCTCGGCCTCCCACCCGTGCCTGCGGCCGGCGCCGAGGCCAACCTCGTCGTGGCTGCCTGGGCGGACGAGCCCGCTTCCATTCAGGAACATCTGCTCTCCTGCGGCGTGATGATCTCCGGTGGTCTAACGCCGACCACCGGCAAGGTCATCAGGGTCGGGCTGATGGGCCGGACTGCGACCCACGCCATGGTCGACAGGCTCCTCGACGGCGTCGCCGCCGCGGTCGGCAAGCGAGCCTGACCACTGCACAGTCGCCGGTGATTCGCTTTGGCCCTCTCATGGCTCAAGCCCTCCTGGGAGCGTGTCGAAGTTGTCTGATAGGCACCAAGCCGTCACGCGCACATGCGGCGTTCGGAGAGGAAGCGCATGAAAGCAAAGCTGATTGCGGCAGGTCTGGCGGTCGTGCTCGTGGCCGGCGGCGGCGCTTTCGCCGCGATGCGATTCCTCGGCGCCCCGGCCGAGGACGCCGCCCTGGCCCTGGTCCCCGAGGACGCGGTCTTCTACGGCAACCTGTTCATCGACCCCTCAATGGAGCAAAAGCGGGCTCTAGAGGGCCTTGCCGGGAGGTTTCCGGAGGTGGGGTCGGCGAGGAATGTCCAAAAGGGCGCCGCCTGGCTTCTCGAGGACCCGGTGAGCGAGGCCGGGCTCAGCTTCGAGGGTGACGTTGCGCCTGAGGGTGCGCCGTTCGTCACGACGTACACGACCTTCGAGGCCCAGCTCGACAACCCGGGGGCCAGATCGACGAACTGGACGGCAAGCTTCCAGACCTACACACATCCGCACAAGTACGCGAT
>JACCZU010000015.1 GCA_013695835.1 Candidatus Aridivita willemsiae | reverse complement strand
AGAAGAGCTCGTGAACCCGGTCTTGGAGGTCCTTACCGAAGTAGATGAGGACGTTGCGGCACAGGATCACGTTGAACTCGTTGAACGACCGGTCGATCACGAGGTTGTGCTGCGAGAAGACGACCTGACGAACCAGAGAGCGGTGGAACGAGGCGCTTTCGTGCTTAACGGTGTAGTATTCGGAGAAGGCCTTCTTTCCTCCAGAGTTTATGTAGTTCCTGGTGTAGTCCCGCATTTTGTCCAGAGGAAAGAGACCGCTCTGGGCCTTATTGAGAACGTGTTCGTTTATATCGGTGGCGTAGATGCGGCTCCTGTCGCCGAGACCCTCCTCTTCGAGAAGGATGGCCATGGAAAAGACCTCCTCACCCGTGGAGCAACCGGCGTTCCACACCCTCACAAAGGGGTAGGTGCGCATCAACGGGATGACCTTCTCGCGGAAAGAGAGGAAGAAGCCGGGATCCCTGAACATGGCGGTGACATTGATGGACAGGTCCGCAAGCAAGCGTTCCAGGCACCGAGCGTCGTGGAGGACGCGGTCCTGAAGTGCCGAAAGCGTGGCCAGGCCCTCGAGCTCGACTCTTCTCCACAGGCGCCGTTTGAGTGAGCCGGGGGCATAGCTGCGAAAGTCATAGCCATGATGCCTGAAAATTCCCTCCAGCAGGAGCTGCAGCTCGATCGTCTCGAGATCCTCGCGATCTTTGCTCACAGGTCGAGACGCGGGGGGACACAAGTGCCGGCTTGTCGTGACTGCATCGCTCAGCGATACAGCCAGACCCTCATCAGGGAGAGGAGCTGGTCTGTGTCGACGGGCTTGGTGATGTAGTCGGACGCTCCGGCCGCAATGGTCTTCTCTCGGTCACCCTGCATTGCTTTAGCCGTCAACGCGATCACAGGGAGCTCGGCGAACTCGGGCATGGCGCGGATGGCAGTCATCGCCTCGTAACCGTCCATCTCCGGCATCATGATGTCCATCAAGACGAGATCGGTGTGGTCGTCGCGCTTGAGGGTCGCGATCGCCTGCTTCCCGTTCTCGGCGTAGGTGACGTCCATGCCTCGCGCCTCCAATGTGGCTGCCAAGGCAAAGAGGTTGCGCACGTCGTCGTCCACCACGAGGATCTTCTTGCCGTGGAACAACGAGTCGCTGTCGTGCAGCTCCTCAAGCATCTGGCGCTTATCGCTTGGGAGGGCGTTCTCATTGAGGTGGAGATACAGCGTTGTCTCTGCCAACAGGCGTTCGGGCGAAGCGGCGGTCTTGATGATGATTGCCTCGGCGTACTTCTTGAGGCTTGTTTCCTCTTCCTGCGTAAGATCCTTGCCTGTGTGGATGATGACGGGCAGGTTCCTGAAGCGCGAGTCCCCGTCTAGCTCTTCGAGTAGGTCGAGGCCGTTCATGTCGACGAGCTTGAGGTCCAGGACCATGCAGTTGAAGTGATGCTCCGACAGTTGCTCGATCGCCTCCGCGCTCGACCCCACTGCGGTGATGACCACATCGGGCGTTATGCCGAGCAGCTCGGTTATCGCCGTCCTCGTCGCCTCATCATCCTCGATAAGGAGCAGCTGCTTGGGGCGATGCTCTATGAGATCGATGGAGGCTTTGAGCGCCGTTTCGAGGGCCTCCACGGTCACGGGCTGCTCGCTGAAGCTAGCGGCCCCCCCCATGAACGCCTCCTGGCGCTGGTCCAGGGCAGAGGTCGCATGGATCGGAATGTGCCTTGTGTTCGGTGACGACTTGAGGTGATCTGTGAGAACCATTCCGTCCACAAGGGGGAGTTGAAGGTCGAGCAGGATCGCATCCGGGTTGATCTGGTGTGCCAGCGCGAGGCCCTCGCCTCCTCTTTCGGCAACCACCACCTTGAACGCATGCTGCTCGGCGGCCTCGGCTGCAGTCGCCGACAGCTCTTTGTCTGCCGCAACGACAAGCAGCACACGGTCGCCCGGTAGGAGATCCTCGCCGGCGGGGTCGTTGCCGGCCCGTTTGTTCTGCGGTCCCGCCGAGCCGGCCCCGCGTTTGTTCTGCGGTCCCGCCTCCCGAGTCGTTCCGGGAGTGGGCGGCGACATGGTCGTGGCGGAGGTGGTCCCAGGCGATATCGTCCCCGGCGAGGCCACCGGAGCGCTTGCGTCCTGGCCCCCTCGGGAGCTCGAGCCGTCCGGCTCCTGCTGGGCATCGCCCGGCTCCCCCTGGGGGAGGGCAGCCGGCAGGTACAGGGTGAAGGTCGAGCCCTCGCCCTCGACGCTTGCGACGCTGACCTCCCCGCTCAACAGCCTGGCGATCTCGCGGCTAATCGACAAGCCCAAGCCCGTCCCACCGTACCTGCGGCTCGTGGTTCCGTCTGCCTGTTGAAAGGCCTCGAAGATCAGGCGAAGCTTGTCGGGCGCCATCCCGATCCCTGTGTCGGACACCGAGAGGGCGTACACACTCGTCGCTCGATTGAGAAAGTCTTCTTTGAAGCTCATTCCGGCCGAGGCGTAGTCCATTCGAACCGACACGCCTCCCGTTTCTGTGAACTTGAACGCGTTCGACAACAGGTTCTTGAGAACTTGTAGAAGACGCTGCTCGTCGGTGACGAACGATGGAGGAAGCGATTCGCCGACCGCGACTTCGAAGTTCAGGCCCTTCTGCTCCGCTGTCCCCGTGAAGGACCTCCTGAGGAAGTTTTGCACGGCCGTGAACTCAACCGGGCCGGCGGTGAGGTCCATCTTGCCGGCTTCGACCTTGGAGAGATCGAGGATGTCGTTGATGAGCCTCAAGAGATCGCTGCCGGCGCCGTGGATCGTGCTTGCGAACTCGACCTGCTTATCGGTGAGGTTGCGATCCGGATTGTCGGTCAGGAGCTTCGCCAGTATCAACAGGCTGTTCAGCGGAGTTCGCAGCTCATGCGACATATTGGCGAGGAACTCGGACTTGTATCTCGAGCTCAGTGCAAGTTGTTGCGCGCGCTCCTCGAGAACCAGCTTGGCCGTCTCGATCTCCTCGTTCTTGGTCTCGATGTTGCGGTTTTGCTCGGCGAGCAGTCGTGCTTTCTCCTCGAGCTCTTCGTTGGTTTGCTGGAGCTCTTCCTGCTGTGATTGCAGGAGCTCCTCGGAGTTCTTGAGCGACCTCGCCTGCTGCTCGAGCTCCGAGTTGGAGTTCTTGAGGTCATCCTGCTGGGTCTGCAGCTCCTCGGACTGGCTTTGCAGCTCCTGTGCCAGGGACTGTGACTGCTCGAGCAGCTCCTCGGTCCGCATGCTCGCGATTATGGAGTTGAGCGTTACTCCGATTGTTTCGGTCAACTGCTCGAGGAAGGTCTGGTTGACTTCGCTGAAGGGCCGGAATGAGGCGAGCTCGATGACGGCAAGAACTCTGTCCTCGAATACCACGGGGAGAACAATGATGTTTTGCGGCGACGCCTCGCCAAGGCCGGAGGAGATCTTAATGTAGTCATCAGGGGCCTGAGTGATGAGGATCGGCTTCTTTTCGAGGACGCTTTGCCCGACAAGCCCTTCGCCTTCGGTGAAAGTGTTGGAGAGGTTCTTGCGCTTCTTGTAGCCGTAGCTCGCAAGCAACTTGAAGGTAGAGGCCTCGGCCTCGCCCACCTCCGCGAGGAAGAACGCCCCATGTTGGGCGCTTACCACCGGCGTGAGCTCGGACATTATGAGATTCGTGACCGCGGCGAGGTCGCGCTGCCCCTGCATGAGGCCGGAGATCCGGGCGAGGTTGGACTTGAGCCAGTCCTGCTCGCCGCTCTTTTTGGTCGTTGCCCGGAGGTTGGAGATCATCTGGTTGAGGTTGTCCTTTAGGTCTGAGACCTCGCCCTGGGCTTCGACCGTGATTGAGCGAGTCAAGTCTCCCTGCGTTACAGCAGTTGATACCTCGGCGATGGCCCTCACCTGGGTGGTGAGGTTTCCTGCAAGCTGGTTGACGTTGTCGGTGAGTCCCTTCCATGTCCCTGAGACACCGATGACTTCCGCCTGGCCCCCCAGCTTGCCTTCTGTCCCGACCTCCTTGGCAACGCGAGTCACTTCAGCGGCAAATGAGCTCAGCTGGTCGACCATCGTGTTGACGGTTTCCTTGAGCTGCATGATCTCGCCCTTGGCGTCGACGGTTATCTTCTTCGACAGGTCGCCGTTGGCCACGGCCGTGGTCACCTGCGCGATGCTGCGAACCTGATCGGTGAGGTTGGAGGCCATGAGGTTGACGTTGTCGGTCAGTCCCCGCCACGCGCCCGAGACCCCCTTGACCTCCGCTTGAACACCGAGCTTGCCCTCGGTTCCGACCTGTTTCGTGACGCGGGTGACCTCGTCTGCAAATGAGCTGAGCTGGTCCACCATCGTGTTGATGGTCGTCGTCAGTGCGGCAACCTCTCCCTGCGCTTCGACGGTGATTTTCTGGGACAGGTCTCCCTTCGCCACGGCGGTGGCGACCTGAGCGGTGTTTCTCACCTGGTCGGTCAGGTTGGACGCCATGACGTTGACGTTGTCCGTAAGGCCTCGCCACGCGCCCGAGACGCCCTTGACCTCCGCCTGAACGCCAAGCTTTCCCTCGGTTCCAACTTCCCTGGTTACGCGCGTCACCTCGTCGGCGAAGGAGCTGAGCTGGTCGACCATGACGTTGATCGTCTCTTTGAGCTCGAGGATCTCACCGCGCGCGTCGACGGTGATTTTCTTTGAGAGGTCGCCGTTCGCGACGGCAGTGGTCACCTGGGCGATGTTCCGAACCTGATCGGTGAGGTTAGTCGCCATGAAGTTGACGTTCTCGGTGAGTCCCCGCCACGTTCCCGATACGCCTTTGACCTCGGCCTGTCCTGCGAGCTTGCCCTCGGTCCCAACCTCGCGCGCAACTCTCGTGACCTCGTCGGCGAAGGAGCTGAGCTGGTCCACCATCGTGTTGATGGTCGTCGTCAGCGCGGCAACCTCTCCCTGCGTCTCTACCGTGATCTTCTGGGAGAGATCTCCCTTGGCGACAGCGGTCGCGACCTGAGCGATGTTTCGCACCTGCGTTGTGAGGTTGGAGGCCATGAAGTTGACGCTGTCGGTGAGGCCGCGCCAGGTTCCCGAAACGCCCTTGACATCGGCCTGGCCACCGAGTTTCCCCTCGGTCCCCACTTCTTGGGCGACTCGGGTGACCTCATCGGCGAAGGAGCTGAGCTGGTCCACCATCGTATTGATGGTGTTCTTGAGCTCGAGGACCTCGCCCTTGACGTCGACGGTGATCGTTTGGGAAAGGTCACCGTTGGCGACCGCCGTCGTGACCGTCAAGATCTCGCGTACTTGGGCGGTGAGGTTCGACGCCATGTAGTTGACGCTCTCGGTGAGGTCCTTCCACGTCCCTGCGACCCCGGGGACGTCGGCCTGGCCGCCGAGCTTGCCGTCGGTCCCGACCTCGCGGGCGACGCCTGTGACCTGCTCGGCGAAGATCCGCAGCGTGTCGGTCATGCTGTTGATCGTGTCGGCGAGCGTGGCGACCTCGCCCTTGGCGTCCACGGTGATCTTCTTGGAGAGGTCCCCATTCGAGATGGCGGTCGCAACCTGAGCGATGTTGCGCACCTGGGTGGTGAGGTTAGACGCCATGAAGTTGACGTTGTCGGTGAGATCCTTCCACGTGCCCGCGACGCCGGGGACGTCGGCCTGGCCACCGAGCTTGCCCTCGGTCCCGACCTCGCGCGCCACGCCCGTGACCTGCTCGGCGAAGATCCGAAGCGTGTCGGTCATGCTGTTGATCGTGTCGGCGAGCGTGGCGACCTCGCCCTTGGCGTCGACGGTGATCTTCTGCGACAGGTCGCCGCGCGCCACGGCGGTCGTGACCTGCGCGATGTTGCGGACCTGAGTCGTCAGGTTGGACGCCATCTGGTTGACGTTCTCGGTGAGACCCCGCCACGTCCCCGATACGCCCTTGACTTCGGCCTGCCCGCCGAGCTTGCCCTCCGTGCCAACCTCTTGTGCGACGCGCGTGACCTCGTCGGCGAACGAGCTGAGCTGGTCGACCATGGTGTTGATCGTGCTCTTTAGCGCGAGGATCTCGCCCTTGGCGTCGACGGTGATCTTCTGTGAGAGGTCCCCCTCGGCCACCGCGGTGGTGACGAGGGCGATGCTTCGGACCTGGTCGGTGAGGTTGGACGCCATGAAGTTGACGTTGTCGGTGAGGTCCTTCCACGTTCCTGCGACCCCGGGGACGTCGGCCTGGCCACCGAGCTTGCCGTCGGTGCCGACCTCGCGGGCGACGCCGGTGACCTGCTCGGCGAAGATGCGAAGCGTGTCGGTCATGCTGTTGATCGTGTCCGTAAGGGCGGCGACCTCACCTTTGGCGTCGACTGTGATCTTCTTGGAGAGGTCACCCTTGCTGATGGCGGTCGCCACCTGGGCGATGTTTCGCACCTGGTCGGTCAGATTGCCGGCCATGTAGTTGACGTTTTCTGTGAGGTCCCTCCACGTGCCCGACACGCCCTTGACCTCGGCCTGGCCGCCGAGCTTGCCCTCGGTGCCGACCTCCCTTGCAACGCGCGTGACCTCGGCGGCGAATGAGCTGAGCTGATCGACCATCGTATTGATCGTGTTCTTGAGCGCGAGGATCTCGCCCTTCGCATCGACGGTGATCTTTTGCGACAGATCGCCCTTGGCGACCGCTGTGGTGACGAGTGCGATATTTCTGACTTGATTGGTGAGGTTGGACGCCATGAAGTTGACGTTCTCGGTCAGGTCCCACCACGTTCCCGACACGCCCTTGACGTCGGCCTGGCCGCCGAGCTTGCCGTCGGTGCCGACCTCCCGAGCCACGCGGGTGACCTCGTCGGCGAAGGAGCGGAGCTGGTCGAGCATCGAGTTGACGGTCTTGCCCATGCGCAGGAAGTCGCCCTTCACGGGCTGGCCCTCGATCTCCATCGCCATCTTTTGCGAGAGGTCGCCTTCCGCGACGGCCTCGATGACCCGGCCCACCTCCGTGGTCGGTCGCACGAGGTCGTCGATGATCATGTTGACGGCGTCGATGCTGACCGACCAGGATCCCTTAGCGTCCCCGGCGGAGGCGCGCTCGGACAGCTTCCCCTGCTGCCCGATGACCTTGCGGACACGCACGAACTCCTTGGTCCTGGCGTCACACTCGGCCACGATCTTGTTGAAAGCACCGGCCAACTCGGCCATCGTGCCGTGGTCCGGCCCTTGGAGGCGGCCGCTGAAATCGCCGCTCGCCACGGCTTTGAGCCCCCTAAGGAGGCTCTCTACCTGGTCGCCTGTGAGCGCGCCGTTGCCCTCAGGGGCGGGCGCCTTGCTCCGGGTGCGCGAGCCGTTGGACCCGCGCCGCTCTTTCTTGACATCGCCGCCCACTGGCAAGGGGTTCTCCTTAGGCTAAGGCCGGGTCGTGACAAGGCAGGCATCCCCTGCCTCGCCGGCGGATGGCTCTCCGTGCAAGGAAGCACCATTCGGTTATCGGGGTGCCGGAGAGTCTTCTTGAGTCGCCCCCAGTTGGGGGTCCGGAAAGCGGCTGCATCCTTGACGCCCCGAGAGGGCCCAGATATATTCCTAAGGTGTGGCTCTAGGCCAGAAACATTAAGTCTCGACTCAGAGTTGAGGCTGGTGGAGGATCCGCCACGAGCGGACCCTCAGGTGCGGAGCGCATGGGACGAAGGCCGGCGCCGACCCAACCAATTCTTCCCCGACTCAAGGGTCGGCGCGCGCTGGTAACTGAGTCGGCTATCTGTAACTCTGAAGCCAGCATTGAAGGATCGGCGGTCGCTCGGCGACGGGTATTTCCGAGAGGGAGGAGGCGGCGAAGTGCCGGGACCACAGAATTATCTCGCAGTGATCAAGGTGGTGGGCATAGGGGGCGGGGGTGTCAATGCCGTCAACCGCATGATCGAGGTCGGCCTCAATGGGGTCGAGTTCGTGGCCGTCAACACCGACTCGCAGGCGCTCTTGATGTCGGATGCCGACATCAAGCTCGATATCGGCAGGGACCTCACGAGGGGCCTTGGGGCGGGGGCCGACCCCGAGGTTGGCCGTCAGGCTGCAGAAGAGCACAAGGACGAGATCCAGGAGGTGCTCAAGGGCGCCGACATGGTGTTCATCACGGCGGGCAAAGGGGGCGGCACCGGCACGGGCGGCGCCCCCATCGTGGCCGAGGTGGCCAAGGCATTGGGTGCGCTCACGATCGGAGTTGTGACGCGCCCGTTTTCCTTCGAGGGCCGGCAGCGCGCAGGAAAGGCCTCCAGGGGCATCACCAGCCTCAAGGAGAAGGTCGACACGCTCATTGTCATTCCGAATGACCGGCTCCTCGATGTCGGGGACCCGAGCACGTCCGTCCTCGAAGCCTTCAGGATGGCGGATGAAGTCCTTTTGCAGGGGGTCCAGGGAATCACCGAGCTCATCACCGTGCCCGGGCTCATAAACCTCGACTTCGCCGACGTCAAGGCGGTGATGACGGACGCGGGCTCGTCGCTCATGGGCATCGGCCAGGCGCGCGGCGAGAAGCGCGCCCTCGAGGCCGCGCGCTCGGCAATCTCGTCCCCACTGTTGGAGGCGTCGATCGAGGGCGCGCGCGGTGTCTTGATAAACATCGCAGGCGGCTCCGATCTCGGCTTGTTCGAGGTCAACGAGGCGGCCAACGCAATCTCCGAGGCTGCGGATCCTGAGGCAAACATCATCTTCGGAGCGGTCGTCGACGACACCCTCGGCGACGAGGTGCGCGTGACCGTCATAGCGGCCGGGTTCGACGGCGCCCGGCCGATCGAAGCGGCGGTGCCTTTCGGGGATGTAGAGGAGCCGGCGGCCGAGGTCGCAGACCAAGACCCGGCCGGCCTCGGCCGGGCAGCAGAGCAGTCAGGTCCCGAGCTCGTCGAGGGGCCCGAGCCGCCGCCCCTTGTCTTCGATGCGGAGGATGATCTGGAGGTGCCCGAGTTCTTGCGCCGGGGGTGAGCGGAGCGACTAGTGGGGCGCCGTGTTGGCTCCTTTCCTGACGCCGGCCGTATCCGACGGGATCAACGTGTTGCGCGACGAGCGCGCCCTGAGCGCCGGCGTGCTTGTCGCCTTCAGCGATCGAGACGGCGGCGTGAGCGCCCCGCCCTACCATTCGCTCAACCTTGCTTACAGGGGGGGCGACGACCCCACGTCCGTGCTTGAGAACCGCCGGCGGGTGGCGAGCGCGGGCGGCTTCGACCCCGCTGCCGTGGTGCTCACTCGCCAGCTCCACGGCATCGAGATGCTCCACGCCGGGGGCGATGACTCAGGTGTTGTTGGGGACGCCGACGGCATGGTGGCCCTCGGCGCTGCGCCATCGCCTGTGCTCGGTATGTTGAGCGCCGACTGCGCCGCCATAGCGCTTCTCGGCGCTGCGGGAATCGCGCTCGTGCATGCTGGGTGGCGCGGGCTTGCGGGCGGGATAGTGGCGCGCGGAGTGCGCGCTGTCGCTCCGGTGCTTCGCGCATGGGTTGGACCTTCTATTCGGGCTTGCTGCTACGAGGTGGGCCCCGAGGTGATAGCGGCGTTTGAGTCCGCGCGCCTGCCCGTCGCCGATGCATCGCACATCGACATCGCGCATGGCGCGTCGGCCGCGCTGCGCAACGAAGGTGTCGAGCAAGTGGCCATGGTGTCCGCGTGCACCGCTTGCAGCGAACGCTACTTCTCCTACCGGCGCGACGGCGTCACCGGCCGGCAGGGTGCGTTCATCGCGCGCCTGTGACCGGTCCCTCGCCCGGCATGCGAGCCCGGCTAGATGATGTGCATGCACGCATCCGGCGAGCCGCGCTCGTCGCAGGGCGCGATCCGGCCGGTGTGCTGCTCATCGCCGTGGCTAAAACCTGGCCCGCAGATGCCGTGGCCGAGGCGGTGCGCTCAGGCGTCACCGACATCGGTGAGAACCGGGCGCAGGAGCTGAGCCAGAAATCAGCGCTGCTCGGCGATCGCGTGAGGTGGCACTTCGTTGGTGCCTTGCAGACCAACAAGGTGCGCGCCGTCGTGGGCACGGCTGTGCTTGTGCATTCAGTCGATCGCATTGAGCTCGCCGATGCGATCGCCGAGCGCGCACGCTCGGCCGGTATCAGCCAGGAGGTCCTCATCGAGGTCAATGTCTCCGGAGAAGAATCGAAGAATGGTGTCGAGACATCTGCGGCGCTTGGATTTGCTCAGGAGGTCGGCAGGCTCGAAGGAGTCACCGTCAGGGGACTCATGACGATCCCCCCGTTAGCCGCCGACCCCGAAGCCTCGAGGCCGCACTTCAGGGAGCTCGCTCGTCTCGGGGCCGAGCTCAAGGGACGTGTGGCGGGGGCCTCCGAGCTGTCGATGGGCATGACGGGCGACTTCGAGGTTGCGATTGAGGAGGGCGCCACCATGATCCGTCTCGGCGAGGCCGTCTTCGGCCCCCGCTCGGCCGCGCGGGCTCGGCCGGACCGCTGAGCAACACCGAGAAGGGCCTGATAACCGCGCTCACCCGTCCCGAGGTCTATATTCTGTGCCTATGCCCGGACTGTGGAACAAGACCCTCGTCTATCTCGGCCTCGCCGAGGACGACGAGGACATCGATGAGTACGCCGAGGAGGCCGTGGATGAGCCTCAGGCCGATCGGCAGACGGCAAGCCGGCCTGCCGCAGTGCGGCGGATTCCCGAGCCGGCGACCGTCACGGGCGGCCTTCAGTCCCCGCGGCCGGCCGTCGTGCGCGCCATGCCGCAGATCCCCTCGGCCAAGTTCCATCTCGTGAACCCCGGCGCCTTCAATGATGCACAGGAGGTCGGCGACAAGTTCCGCGATGGCTTCTCGGTCATCATGAACCTCCAGGCCGCCGACGTCGAGCTCGCACGTCGCCTCGTCGACTTCGCTAGCGGGCTCGCTTACGGGCTTGCCGGCTCGATGCAACCGGTTGCCGACCGCGTCTTTCTCATCACGCCCGCAGGCGTGGAAGTGTCGGCCGAGGAGCGCCGCCGCTTCCTCGAAGAGCGCGGCTTCTACAATCAGGCCTGAGGTGCGCCCGTGAGGATCATCTGCATCGCGCTGCAGGTCTACTGGGCCATACTCATCGTCAGGATCATCCTGTCCTTTGCGCAGATGTTCGCGTGGTCGCCTCCCATGGCGCTGGCTCCCGCCATCAGGGTCGTCTACGACCTCACCGAGCCTGTGCTCGGGTTCATCCGGCGCTACGTCCCGCCCATGGGTGGCTTCGACCTCTCGCCCATCTTTATCTTCATCGGGTTGAACATCCTGCAGCGGGCACTTTGCCTCGGCTGAAAACCGCTTAATCCCAGGATCTTTTGCGATACTCCGCCTATGGAGTTGAGCGCGCGCGACATTCAGGAGAAGCAGTTCCACGATGCCTGGAGGGGTTACAGGCAGGAGGAGGTCGACGACTTCCTGGATCAGGTCTCCGAGGCGGTCGATTACTACCAGCGCGAGAACGCGGCGCTCAGGGAGCGCGCCCACGAGTTCGAGCAGGCGGTCTCGACTGCTCGAGACACAGAGGAGATGCTGAAAAAGACTCTGGTCACCGCCCAGCGCGCCGCCGAGGAGGCGATCGCAAGCGCCAAGGCGAAGGCGGAGCGCATCGTCGGTGACGCCGAGCAGCACGCCGCGCGCAGGGAAAAGGAGGCCAAGGAGCGCAGCGTTGCCGCCGACGCCGAAGTGAGGCGAAAGCTGCTCGAGGCCGATCGCGCCCAAACCCTCCGCAAGCGCGAGCTCGAAGCCGCCATCGAGGCCCTGACGGCGCACGAGAACGAGCTGAGACTGAGGCTCAAGACCTTCCTCGAGCAACAGCTCAAGACGATCGATTCGTTGTCGGAACGCGATCAGGGCGACGCGCGCAGGCCGCATCCGGCCGGCGCTGAGCTCAAGGCCGCCCAGACCCGCTCCCCCCAGGCAGTGGGGGCCAGGGCGGGCGAGGCCACGGGCGGCAATGGGCGCTCGGGCGGGGAGGAACCGGCGAGCCACAAGGGCAGCGGGGCGAATAGGCAAGTCGAAGCACAAGGGGGGGCCGGTGGGCAGCAGGGCGCCAAGGGCCCCGAGCGCTCGATCACGCTCCCCGAGGCCGAGCCGAGATCAGCCTCGACAAAGCCCAAGGGATCGGGACCAGAAAGCACTCATCAAGCGGGGCGGCGAAGCATCTTTGGGCTTTTCAGCCGCGAAGAGGGCCGCGCCAACGACGAGTCCCAGACGGGGGCGGAGGCATTTAGCGGGCCCGCCGGCAGCGGGGATGATCACCCCGCAGCGGGGCCCGGGAACCCTGAGACTTCTGGCCCACCGGGGGGCGCAGGCGCACCCACCGGCCATTCCCAGGCGGGCTCGCCCGCCGGCGACACCCAGCCCGATGAGGGGCCGCGGCAGCCCCAGGCACGCAAGCCGGCTCCAGGCAACCATCCGGACACAGACGCATGACCGGACTCATGGGCGGCTCCCTGGTCGCGATCATTGGTGCCGCGCTCGCGCTGGTTCTTGGCTGGACGTCCACGGATCAGGCGCTGCTCTTTGTCTCGATCGGCGCAAGCTCGGTGGCGGCGGTGTGTATGGCCCTTGCCTACTCGAGCAGTCGCGCCCCGGTTAAGTCCTCGGGGTCCCCGCTGCGCTAGATCCTGGCCGATTTGGCGGCCGCCAGGGCCTCGAGGAAGGCCTCTGATCGGAGGTCGGGGGGTGCTCCCGCCACCCTGGGCCGCAGCTTTTCTGCGAGCCGCAAGGCGAGCTTGTCCCTCGCCTCGGACGTAAGCGTCTCCCTTCGATCGAGGAAGCGCCTCACGGTGGTCAGGTCTTCGGTCGTGATCCCGCTGACATCCCAGCCTTGCGTGGCGGGTCCGGTGGTGGTTGTGACGCCCGGCGCCGCTTTGCGGTCTCCGGATCGCTCGCGCACGACGAGCGTTCCTGCCGCGAGGTCACCGAGACGCTGATGACGCCCGTTGAAGAGGATGAAGATGGTTCCCACCGTGTAGAAAGCCGGAAGGAAATCGACGATCCTCACGAGGTTGCGCACTGCGCTCGCCACGAAGCCAACCGAGAGGCCTTCGCTGCGGATCACCCGCAGCCCGATCAGACGTTTGCCCGGCGACCGGCCCGACCCCACCGTCTCGAACAGGATGTTGTAGCCGAAAAGGATCAAGAAGCTGGCCACCGTGTAGCCGGCGACGACGACGCCGGGCGGGTCGTCGAGGGCCGCAAAGACAACCACGGTCAGCGCGAGATAGCCGAATGCCTGAATGAGAAGGTCGATGATCCCGGCCGCAACCCGGGACCCAAGTCCAGCAAGCGTCAGCTCGAGCTCGACGCCCTCGGGGGTGGGGAGCACAATCGTGTCGGCCCACGGATCGTCACGGCGCTCGGTCATCGCGACAAAGCCTAAAGCCGGCCCACGCAAAGTTTCCGCTCTCCACCCGTAGGATGCGAGCTGAGGCAGTACGGATCACTCGCGCCGGGGCTTGGTCACCATGAACGGATCGCTCTGAAACTCGATCGCTTTCTTGCCGAACGAGGGCCGGATTGGGTCGAGCTCGGCGGGCTTATTGCGGCGGCACGGGGCCGGCCCGAGCGCCTCGGCGCGGACGGGGTGCGCCGCCTCGGCACGCTCTACAGGGGGGCGGCCGCCGACCTTGCGCTTGCCCGCAGGAGATATGCGGCAGACCCAGTCGTCGGCCGCCTCGAGGCCCTCGTCGGCAGAGCCAGGCATCTCGTCTACGACGCCGAGTCCCGCCGCGGCTCGGTGCCGGGCTTCTTCGCGCGCGATTACTGGCGCCTGGTGAGGGAGCGACCCGTCCTGCTTGCTCTTGCGTGGGCGCTGCTTCTCGGTCCTGCCGTGCTGGCTGGGGGGTGGGCACTGGGTGATCCAGCCGCTGCGAGCGGGCTCGTACCCGGCGCCTATCAATCGGTGACCCAACCCAGGCAGGCAGGGCAGGACCTCGGGCTTACGGCCGACGAGGAAACCGTGCTCTCGAGTCAGATCTTCGTCAACAACATCCGCGTCTCGTTCGTCGGCTTCGCAGCAGGCATCGCGGCTGGGCTCGGCACGGCCTTCGTTCTCGTCACCAACGGGGTTCTTCTCGGGACCGTGTTCGGGCTCGCGATCGGGGCGGGCAACGGAGTCCCGTTGGTCGAGCTCGTCTTCGCCCACGGCGTGCTCGAGCTGTCTTGCATCGCGGTGACGGCGGCGGCCGGCCTGCGGCTTGGATGGGCGCTCGTCGACCCAGGACAGGCTCGCCGCTCGGACGCGATTGTGGCTCAAGCCAGGCCCGCCGTGCTCATCGTCCTCGGCACCGCCCCGTGGCTTGTGCTTGCCGGGCTCGTCGAGGGCTTCATCACACCCGCCGGCCTTGGACTTGGACCGGTGCTCGTCATCGGCGGCGCGCTCGGCATCGTCTACTGGGCCCTCGTCCTGTGGCGCGGTGCCACCCCGGAGACATTGCGCGACTGATGCGGCACCTTCACGCCTCCGTAGTGTGGGGAAAAATGGGCGCTATACGACGCGAGATCCCCACACTTGCGCGGTCCCGCCGAGGGTCCAACTTATAGGCGCGCCAAGGACTTGGCCCTCAGGTAGGCGCCGATGCAGGCGGCGCCGAGGCGGGCAGGTGGGGCCTCGATCACATCCGCACCGGCGCGCCTTAGCTGTCCCGCCACTCGCTCCTGCGCGTCCAAGACATCGAGCGCTGCAGCGGCCCTGTAGACGTCGGAGACGCGCTCGGGCGGGGTGCTCACGAGACGCTCGAAGTCAGGGTCGGCTGCGGTTGCAATCACGACGGCATGGCGGCGCGCCAGAAGGGGAACCGCCTCGATCAACGGGCGCGCAGCGGCCTCCTCGAGGAGGTCGGTGAAGACCAGGACCATTGCCCGCTTGGCCCCTCCCATGGTTCGAAAGGCAAGCTCGTAGTCGCTGTCGACCGAGATCGGCTCGAGATCGAACAGTGCCCGCACCACCGCATCGCCGCCAGAACGCCGGGGCGAGACGCTGCGCCTGACGGCGGCGTCGAAGGCCACGGCCCCGCACCGGTCCCCGACCTCGTCGGCGACGAGCGCGACCGCAGCAGTGGCGTCGATGGCCGCGTCGAGGCGCGTGAGACTGCCCGCCAGAGGGGCCCCCATGAGCCTCCCGCAGTCGACCACGCAGACGATGTCGCGGTCCTGCTCGATCCTGTACTGATTGCTCATCGGACGCCCGAGGCGCGCGGTCGCACGCCAGTTGACCTGGCGGATGTCGTCGTCGGAGTTGTAGTCGCGGATGGACTCGAAGTCGGTGCCGAGCCCGAGCGGCCCCCTCGTCATGCGCCCCGGATCGCGGAAGCGACCCTGCCTTACGGCGAGGGCAAGGCGGCGCGCCGCAGGCAGGTCGGGATAAACGAGCACCTCGGCGGCCTCGCCGGCCCGGTGGTACCAGCGGCCGAGCCCGAGCGGGCCGTCGCGCCGCACGGCCATTGCCGGCAAGGTGTGACGGCCTCGGCGGCGCGGCACGAGGGAGGCATCGAGGCGATCGTCGCTCTCGGACGGCGTGAGGGCAAGGTCCCAAGGCACCGGCTGGCGTATTCTCATCCGACCCCTGCCGGGCTCAACGGCCTCGCACACAAGGCGCGACTCGACCCCGCGTGCAAGGACGGGAGCCACCCTGCGGACGAGCTCCGGGACGCGCCGAACCGATGCTGCATCGACGACGGCGCCTGCGAGAACCGCCACGATCAAGAGCGCAGTGATCGGGGGCGGAAGCAGCAACCCGGCGACTGCAACGGCGCCGATCACATAGCCGGTCCGAGGAGAAGGCGCCATTCACGACCCTCGGGGGTGACGAGGTACCAAGATGCGCTTCATTCTCCCCTGTCTCGGCTGTCTCGGGCGAGTTGCGCTAGAATCATGAATCATGAATCAAAATCGCCGAACCACCCTCAGTGCAGATAAAGCATCCCTTGAGACGCTCGAACGGGAGGCCCGCCGCAGGGGCGTGGCTCTCACCGTCCTCCTGGCCGAAGCAGTCGACGAGAAGGCAGCCACACTGAGGGCCGCCCGCCGGCCTCGAGTCGGCCTCGGCCGTTCGACCGACGGGGCGGCTGCCGCCGTCCTAGCCTCCGAGCCGGTCGCCGAACCTTACTCATAAGCAGGGCATCCCCCGTGCCCCCGTTCCTGCGCCCTTGGCGTCGGCGTTCTTAGTGGCGCTCATCCTGGATACCGGGCCGCTGCTGGCGGCCCTTGACCAGGCGGATCGGGATCACGGGCGCTGTGCCCGCCTCCTCACCGATACCCAAGAGGATTTGATCGTCCCCGGCCTGGTGCTCGCCGAGCTCGACTACTGGTGCAGCAAGCGGTTGGGCGATCACGTGTGGACGGCATTCCTCGACGACTTGCTGGCCGGCGCCTACCGACTTGAGCACCCAAGCATTGCCGATCTCCTTCGCTGCCGAACGCTCCAGGAAACCTATAGTGACCTGGGGCTGGGGGTTGTGGACGCGAGCCTGATCGCCTTGACCGAGCGACTCGGCGAGGACAAGATCGCGACGCTCGACCACCGGCACTTCAGTGTCGTGCGACCGGCCCACGTTCCTGCTCTTCGATTGCTGCCGGGGCGGGCCGGGGGCATGGTTAGCGGGGGACCGGGACGGTTGTGAGCGCGGTCTGTACCGCGTCGTCGGGGCTGTAGCGCTCGAGCTCTGCCTCGGGGCGAAGCAGCAGCCTATGGCGCAGCACGGGCAGCGCCATCGCGGCGACGTCGTCGGGGGTGACGAAGTCCCTCCCCGCCAAGCGCGCCGCCGCCTTTGAGGCCGCGAGGAGATGTACTGCGGCGCGCGGGCTCGCGCCGAGGGCAACGCTCGGAAGGGAGCGAGTAGAGCGCACGAGCTTCGCGATATAGCCGGCGACTTCACCCGAGACCGAGGTCTGATCGACGGCGCGGCGGGCCTCGGCGATGTCGCCTGCCCCGGCCACGGGCCTGACCTCATTGAGACCGGACACGGCCACTCCGTGGTGAGCGAGACCAAGCATCGCGATCTCGTCCGCCTCCGACGGGTAGCCGACGTCGACCTTGAACACGAAGCGGTCGAGCTGCGCCTCTGGCAGTGGATAGGTGCCCTCGTACTCGATCGGGTTCTGGGTGGCGACCACCAGGAAGGGCTCGGGGAGCGGTCGTGGCTCGCCCTCGACCGTGACCTGCTGCTCTTGCATCGCCTCGAGGAGCGCCGATTGCGTCTTGGGCGGGGTCCTGTTGATCTCATCGGCGAGCACGATGTTGGCGAACACGGGGCCCGGGCGAAAGCTCAGCTCCCCGGCGCGCAGCGTCATGGTCCCCGTCACATCCGAAGGCAGCATGTCCGGGGTGAACTGCACGCGCCGGAACTCGAGCTCGAGGGCGCGTGCGACGGCGTTGGCGAGCAGCGTCTTGGCCACCCCAGGCACTCCCTCGAGCAGGACGTGGCCGGAAACGACTGCCGCCGCAAGCAGAAGCTCGACGACGTCGTCCTGACCGACGACGACCTTTGCCACCTCGGCGACGAGGCGGTCGCGCAGCTCTTTCATGGCGTTGCCGTTTCCTTCCGCGGGTCCATTGGGTCCTCTGCCGCCTGCTCGTGGACGGGCGCGGCCCCCCGGGAGCGGCGTCCCTTGCCCGAGAGCTTCGCCAGGGCGCGCCCGGCCGCCACTGCGCCCTGATCTCCCTTCACTCCTCCAAGGATGGCCTCGATCTCGACGGGTTCGAGGCCGTGGCGGCGCGCGGCCTCGGCGAGGGTGTCGTCGCCGGCGCCCGGGCCAAGCC
>JACCZU010000009.1 GCA_013695835.1 Candidatus Aridivita willemsiae | reverse complement strand
AGGGCAACGCTTGCGGTGTCGTCGACCATGTGCCTCTCGGTCCCTTGGCTCGGGCCCGCCTAAGGGCATGGTAGCCCAGGCCACCCCAACCCCGCCGCGCAACCGGGGCGGGCGGGGCACCCGTAGCGTGGTCGTTTGTGGGTACTGGACACTCGCGATCGACCGCACCTCCGATCGAGGCGGCGGTCGCTCCCCGGTGTCCGGGCAGCATGGGGCGTCGTCGCACGCCGTGGCGGACTCGCGGCGCGAGAATGGGCGGCAGTGGACACCGCACAGGGGATGACGAGCGCACCGGGGAGGCGCATGGCGCGTCTTGTCCTCTTCCTGGTGCCGGCGCTTGCCTTCGTTGCCCTGCTCGGCGCCGTTTTGGTGAAGCGCACTGTCGTTCCGGTCCCCGGGGATCAGGCGCCCGCCTTCGAGGCGTCGCTGCTCGACGGCGACGGCACGCTCGCACTAGCCAGTCTGAGAGGGCGCCCCGTGGTGCTCAACTTCTGGGCGTCGTGGTGCGGGCCTTGCCGGGACGAGGCGCCCATGCTCCGGCGCGCCCACGCCGCCTATGGGGACGAGGTCGCATTCGTCGGGGTCGACATCAAGGACGCAGCCACGGACGCGGCTGCGTTCGCGCAAAAGTACGGGCTCGAGTATCCGCACGTCAGGGATGAGCAAGGCGTGATCTACGACGCCTACGGGCTCACCGGGCAGCCCGAGTCATTCTTCGTCGACGCAAGCGGCGAGATCGTCGAGCACGTCAACGGCCCCCTCACGGAGCCCGCCCTCGGCGAGCTTCTCGATCTGCTGGTAGCCAGGGATGCTTAGGCGGAGTCCGGGCTCAGCCTCTCCGGGCGCAGGCCCAAAACACCCGGCTCCGGGAGGCTTGGCCTGCAAGGACTCAGCCCCAGGGTGACCGACCCCACCATCCCGATCGCCTTTGGGGCCGGCCTCATCTCGTTTCTGTCCCCGTGTGTCCTTCCACTCGTCCCCGGCTATCTGTCTTACATGTCGGGCCTCGGCCCCGCCGAGTCCTCCACTGCGCGCCGCGCCGCGCTGTCAACCCGGGCCGCACTGTTCTTCGTGCTCGGCTTCTCCTCCGTGTTCGTGGCTCTGGGTGCGACGGCCACGCTGCTTGGATCGTTGCTGCGCGACTACCAGGACGTGCTCACCCGGGCGGGCGGTGTCTTCATCATCGTGCTCGGCCTCGTGTTCATGGGCGTGCTCAAGATCCCCTTCCTCTACAGGGAGGCGCGCTTCCACCCCACTCCAGGGGCGGGGGTATGGGGCAGCCTCGTGCTCGGCGGCGCTTTTGCGTTCGGATGGAGCCCCTGCATCGGCGTCACCATGGGCACGATCCTGACCATGGCTGCGGGACGTGGGGTCACAGGGGGGCCGGCCGAGGGGGCGCTGCTTCTCGGCGCCTACTCGCTCGGGCTCGGGGTGCCGTTCGTGCTCGCAGGCGTGGGTATCTCGAGGCTCACGCAGACCGTGTCGGCGCTAAGGCGCCACACCCGCGCCGTGAACCTCGTGAGCGGGGCCCTGCTCGTCATCGTCGGCCTCCTGTTTGTCACCGACCGGCTGTTCTCGCTTGCGATCCTGATGCAGAAGAGCTTCCTCGCCCTGAATCTCGACTTCCTCGCCCGCATCTAGCCCCGTCGCCGAGGCGTATCCAGGGCACAACGGGGGGCCGGGCTCGGTTGGGGCTTGGGCCAACAATCCGCCGGCGCCGGGCAGACCGGGGGGGTCGCTTGTGAATAGAGTCACAAGCCCGGTACTATTGCCATCGGATGCGGAAGAGACCGATACCAGAAGCCACCGTCGCCCGGCTGCCCGTTTACCTTCGCTCGCTCCTTGCCCTCGCCGAGGAGCGCCGCACGCTGACGGTTTCCTCCGAGGAGCTCGCAGGGATGGCCGGGGTCAACGCCGCCAAGGTCAGAAAGGACCTCTCCTATCTCGGTTCCTATGGGACAAGGGGCGTCGGCTACGACGTCGAGTACCTCCTTTACCAGATAACTCGAGAGCTTGGCCTCACCCAAGACCTGCACGCGGCAATCGTCGGGGTCGGCAATCTCGGGCGCGCGCTTGCTTCCTTTAAGGGCTTCGCCGAGCGGGGCTTTCGCATCGCCGCGCTCTTCGATGTCGACGAAACGGTGATCGGGACCGAGGTGGCCGGCCTCACGGTTCGTGATCTGGACGAGCTCAAGGAGTTCGCCGCCGAGGAGCCGCTCGCAATCGGCATCATTGCCACCCCGGCGGATGGCGCCCAGGAGGTCGCCGAGCGCCTCATCGACGCCGGCGTGAAGTCGATACTGACGTTTGCCTCGTCGGTCGTGAAGGTTCCTCCCGACATCGTCGTGCGCAAGGTCGATCTCTCGATCGAACTCCAGATCCTGTCCTTTTATCAGCAGCGCCGGGAGGCGATCTCATCGGCGCGCGAGGCGAATCGGGTGCTCGAGGGCGAGCTTCCCGGGGCGGCCGGCCTGCGCACCGGCGCGGCCGAGCACGCAGCCTCCTTCGACGAAAGAAGAGCGGGGACGCTTCACTCGGACAGGCGGTGAAAGTGCAGTGATGGCTTCTCCCATCGTCGTCGTCGGCACCAACCACAAGACCGCCCCCATAGAGCTGCTCGAGCGCCTATCCATCCCGACGGAGCAACTGCCAAAGGCGCTCGAGGGCCTCGCCGGTTACGAACACGTCCTCGAAGGCGTCGTCGTATCGACCTGCAACCGGAGCGAGGTCTACGCAGTCGTCTCGAAGTTCCACGCCGGCGTGGCGAACCTTCGCGATTTCCTTGCCGAGTTCTGTCACATCGCGCCCGAGGACTTTGCCGACCACCTCTACACCTATCACGATGATGCAGCGGTGCGGCACTTGTTTCGGGTCGCATCCGGCATCGACTCCATGATCATCGGAGAAAGCGAGATCCTCGGGCAGGTGCGGCGCGCCTATCAGGCGGCGCTCGACCACGACGCCGCCGGGCGCGTGCTTGGAGCGGCTTTCCGGAGCGCGCTGCGCGCGGGAAAAAGAGCGCGGACCGAGACCGCCATTGCCCGCAATCCGGCATCGATGTCCTCTGCTGCCCTCACGCTGGCGCGCGGGGCTCTTGGGGACCTCGCCGGCAAGAATGTCGCCGTCCTCGGCGCGGGCGAGATGGGCCGGCTTGCCGCGCACGCGCTTGTGCGCGCAGGTGCGAGCCGCATCACCGTCGTCAATCGCTCAGAGGACAGGGGCGAGTCCCTTGCGCTTGCTTTCGGCGCGCCGTTCAGGCGCTTGGAGGAGCTCGATGACGTCATCGCAGGGGCGGACGTGCTTGTGTGCTCGACGACCGCCACTCGAGCCGTCGTCGACGAGGACCTCGTGCGCGTTGCCGGGGAGCGAAGGGCAGGTGAAGCCCCGCTGGTAATCGTCGACATGGCGGTGCCGCGCGATGTCGATCCGGCTGTTGCTCGAGCGCCCGGAGTCCTCCTCTACGACATCTCGGACCTGCAGCGCGTAGTCGAGGGGGGCGTGGGGGCCAGGGTCGAAGAGATCGTCGCCGTCGAAAGCATCATCGAAGGCGAGCTCGAACGCTTTCTTCAGTGGGCCGGCGCAGACGACATAGGGCCCACGGTTGCCGCCCTCATCGCCACCGCCGACGCTATAAGAGCAGAGGAGCTCGGGCGCCTCAAGGGCGCCGCCTCGCTTTCGGCCGAGCAAGAGGCCGCCGTCGAGCTCGCCACGAAGCGGATCGTCAACAAGCTCCTGCACCTGCCCCTTCAGCGCGCCAGGGAGCTATCCGCTTCCAAGCAGGGCTACGTTTACTTGAATGCCATTAGAGAGCTGTTCGGTCCAGACGACCCGCTCTGAACGTCTGAGCCCTTGGCACCTGAACCGGCGGGGGCCATGATCGCGACGGCCGTCCCCGCCGCCCCCGATCGCATTGTCATCGCAAGCCGGGGGTCGCGCCTAGCTCGACGCCAGGCCGCCATCGTTGTCGATCTCGTGACTGCGGCGCGGCCCGGCATCAATGTCGATGTAGTGACCGTGACCACGGCCGGGGATCTCGATAAGTCCCGTCCTTTCGCAGCCATAGGCGGCAAGGGTTTGTTCACAACCGAGGTCGAACGCGCCGTTGTTGAGGAGCGCGCCGACATTGCCGTTCATTCGGCCAAGGACCTCACCGCCGAGCTTGCGGAAGGGTGCGCCATCGTCGGCGTGCCGGCCCGGGCCCCTGTGCACGATGTCGTCGTCGGTGGCTCGGGCGCGACCGGTGCCGAGCGGCTCGAGTCCCTCGATCGCGGAGCGCGCCTCGGAACCTCGAGCATGCGCCGGCGCGCGCTCCTGGCCGTGGCGCGCCCCGATATCTCCCCGGTCGAGCTGCGCGGCAATATCGACACGCGCCTCAGAAAGGTGGCGGACGGTGACGTCGATGCCGCAGTGCTCGCCGCAGCGGGAATCGGACGCCTCCTCGGCGACGGTGATGCAGGGGGGCGCGACACCGGCGCTCCGCTCGATCCGAGATGGTGGGTGCCGCCGCCTGGACAGGGCGCACTCGCGATCGAGGCGCTGTCTGGGCGCGCCGATCTCGCCGCGCTTTTCGGTTCACTGAGCGACGCCGGGGCGTGGGCCGAGCTCGTGGCGGAGCGCGCCTTCGCTGCCGAGCTCGAGGGGGGCTGCTCGGTGCCGCTTGGATGCCTTGCGCGCGCTGCAGGAGCGGACGTCGTCGTCTCCGGCTGGCTCGGCTTTCCCGACGGCTCAAGCGAGGTGAGGGACAGGATCTCGGGGCCGGTGAACGACGCGGCAGCCCTCGGGCGCGAGCTCGCAGTCGCGGTCTACGACGCCGGCGGCCGGGAGATCCTCGAGGAGCTCAAGACCTTGACCGAGTCCGAGGTGCCGGTGATCACAGCGCCGTGAAGTGGAGAAGCGACTGTGGGCGTTGACGGGGTCGGCGCGCTCGCCGGCGTCAGGGTCGTGGTCACCCGTCCCGCCGAGCGGGCCGGCGGTTTCGTTGCGCGACTCGAGAATGCAGGAGCGACCGTCATCAAGCTCCCCACGATCGCAACAGCCGATCCGGACAGTTGGGCCCCGGTGGATGCAGCCATCGCGCGACTCGCATCCGGCGCCTACCTGTGGGTGATGTTCACGAGCAGGATCGGGGCCGAAAGGTTCCTCGAAAGGGTCGCTCGCCACCCGGCCGGTGATGCTCTCGACTCGGCGCTGGTAGGGGCAGTAGGTCCTGGGACCGCGCGCTGCCTCGAGGAGGCCGGCGTGAAGGTGAGCCTCGTACCTAAGTTGTTCACGGCAGCGGCCCTGGCCTCCGAGATCGGCCCAGCGCCCGGCTCGGCGGGCCAGCAGGGCGAAGGCGCCCCCGGCTCGGCGGGCCCGGAGAACAGAAGCGGCCCCGGCTCGGCCGGCCCGCAGAACAAGGCCGACCACGGCTCGGCCGGCGCCCAGGACAAAGCCGAGCCTGGGCGGGTGCTGTTGCCGCGCGCCGCAGAAAAGCCTCCCGATATGCGCGCCGTCCTCACCGGGGCTGGATGGAGTGTCGACCAGGTGACGGTCTACCGCACGGTCCCCGCCGGCGAGGGCCCCGCTGCGCCGGCCGTGCGAGCCGGGGACTTCGACGTCGTGACCTTCACGAGCGGCTCGGCCGCGCGCGCCTTTGTCGGCCTGGTGGGCAAGCCCGCAGAGCTTGGGCTGGGGCCGGGCGGCGACGATTCTGCTCTGCGGTC
>JACCZU010000302.1 GCA_013695835.1 Candidatus Aridivita willemsiae | reverse complement strand
GTACGTGTGGGCCCGCAGGGCTCCCCTCAGTTCTTCGCCTTCGAGAGCCCGCTGCTGCGGCTCATGACCGATCATTCCTATGCAGAGGTCTTCGAGGGTGAGCTTCAGGGCATCCTCAGGATGAGGGCCGACGATGACCCTGAGCGCAAGCACAGAACGGTCTGGATCCATCGCTACTATGACCCCACGTCGGGGACCTACGACGCCGATACCGTGCAGCGACTCGAGATCGAGCAGGCGGCAAAGAGGCTGGCAGGCCTCATCGCTCAGATCAAGACCGAGACCGGTTCGCAGAAGGTGATGCTGATCGCCCATTCGATGGGAGGGCTCATCTGCAGATCGCTGCTGCAAAAGATCTACCCGGAAGACAACGAAAAGGCCACCGATCACGTGGACAAGGTCTTCACGTACGGGACCCCGCACGGCGGCATTCAACTCGATGTCGGCGGCGGCGTGCTCGAGTGGGCGCGCGATCGGATCGGCTGGAACAACAGCGACGACTTCGGACGCCGGCGCATGTACCAGTACCTGACGCCCGGCGCCGGACCGGCCGACGAGCCGCCTTCGGACTTCAAGGCCAACAGCCTCGGCGGTGCCTTCCCCGGCGACCGTTTCTTTTGCCTCGTCGGGACCAACTCACGCGACTACGATGCAGCACACGGACTATCGCGCCGCATGATAGGCCCGCAGAGCGACGGGCTGGTTCAGGTCGACAGCGCCTATGTGACTGAGGCGCACCGCGCCTACGTTCATCGCTCACACAGTGGCCGTTACGGGATGGTCAACTCGGAAGAGGCATACCAGAACCTCCAGCGGTTCTTCTTTGGGGATGTGAAGGTGGACATCTCGTTGTGTGATGTCGAGACTCCGAAGGAGAGCGACGTCTCCTATCAAGCCGAGGTGCGTTTCGCAATACGCGGTCTTCCCGTGCTCGTGCACGAACGCACCACGGATCACTATTGCCCGATACTCATGGAGGACAAGAAGCGCAGCTTCGAGCTTTTTACCGCGTTTCTCATCCCGCGACTCTCACCCGCAGATGACGGCAACACGTGCCGTTACGCAATGCGCGTGGCGGTGCAGGCCCTCCACAGGAGAGACGGGTTCCTGACCTTCAACGACCATCTCGAGCAGATCCCGGTCTGGGCCGACAATCTCGTCGTCGACCTCACGCCCCAAAAAGGCGGCTACACGGGGACCTACGGCTGGAGGTCCGAGGCGCCGGAGCCGTCGACACCCCTGGCACCTGAGGGAAGTGCCGAGGGCTGGAGCGCAGACGTCACCCTGCCTGCCTCCGGCCGCAATCTGCTTGGCGAGAGCGCACGCATCCTCCTCGAAGCGGTTCCGTGGAGCTGACCGGCGTCGGCGCCTGCGCCCACTGGTGTGCGCGCGTGGTGGGCTGCCTCAGCCTCGCTTAATAACTTCGCCGAGGACGTCGTCGATCTGGTTGAGCACATCGTCGCCGATAGCGACTCCTGAAGCGGCTGCGTTGTCCTCCACCTGCCCTGGGCGGGTGGCGCCGATTATCGCCGAGGCGACGTTGGGCTCCCTGAGGACCCAGGCGAGCGCGAGCTGAGCCATGCTCAGTCCCTCGCTCTGCGCGATTGGCGCGAGCTCTTGGACCGCGGCCAGCATGCGCTCGTCCGACATCCTTCCGCCTATGAAGGCGCCCATCGTCTCGCTAGCGGCGCGCGAGTCGCTCGGGGGCGTTTCTCCCGGCCGGTACTTACCGGTTAGCACGCCCTGTTCTAGCGGTGAGAAGACGATCTGCGAGATGCCGTTCGCAGCGCACAGCGGGAAGACCTCGGCCTCCGGCTCGCGCGACAGCATCGAGTACCTCGGCTGGCTGGACACGAAGCGCTCCACGCCCGGCATATCAAGAGCCGCTTTGATCCGGTCCGCCGGCCATTCGCTGAAGCCCAAGTAGCGCGTCTTTCCCTGGCTCACAACCTCGGTAAGCGCGCCCATCGTCTCTTCGAGTGGTGTGCTGTCGTCATAGCGGTGGCACTGATACAGGTCTACGTAGTCGACGTTCAGACGCTTGAGTGACGCGTCGATCTGCTTGTGGATCTGCTCCGCCGACAACCCCTTGTCGGTACGCGACATAGGAAAGTAGACCTTTGTCGCGAGCACATAGGAATCGCGCTTGACGTCCGACAGAACCTCTCCCAAGAATGACTCGGCGGCCCCACGACCGTAAACGTTGGCCGTGTCGATGAAGTTGATCCCGATCTCAAGCGCTTTACGAACGCAGCCCTCCGCCTGATCGGCCGGGACCCCCTCCCCGTAGGTGAGCCATGATCCGAGGCTGATGGTCGAGACCTCGAGGTCGCTGCTCCCGAGCTTGCGGTACTCCATTCTTCGCTCCTCCTCATGTCGCGCGCCTTCATGCCGCCCGTCGCTTGCATGGCAAGGCAAAATGTGCGCAGGACAGCCCAAAACTAAGGGGCGGGCCCGGGGGCCCGCCCCTCTACCACATGTCGTTTGACGCTTAGACGCCTTCTGGAATCAAGATACCCCTGCCCTGAAGGCGGCCTCCCTCGAGGTCGGCCATGGCGTCGTTGATGGCGTCGAGCGGATAGGTCGAGGTGTGTAGCTTGACCTTGCCTTCTGCGTTCAGCGACATCAGCTCCGCGAGGTCGTTGTAGGTCCCGACGAGGTTACCGACGATGCTGATCTCCCTGAAGATCATCTCGTGCGTCTTGGTCTCGAGGTTGCCACCGTAGCCGATGACGTAGTAGCTGCCATGGTCGCGAACCATGGACGGAGCGGCCTTCTCGACCCCCCGCTCGGCCACGAAGTCGAGCACGACCTCGGCCCCCAGTCCGTCGGTCATCTCCTTGACCTTGTCGACCTCCGACCCGTCGGCAACGACGGAGTCATCGGCCCCAAGCTGCTCGGCGAGCTTGAGGGCGGCCTCATTGGTGTCCACCACGACGACCTTCGCCGGGGTCAGGGCCTTGAGGCACTGGATACCGATGTGCCCGAGGCCACCGGCCCCGATCACGACCGCGGTGGTGCCTGGGTAGAGCAGAGGCGCCGCCTTCTTGACCGCGTGGTAGGCGGTCAGCCCTGCGTCGGCCTGGGCGGCGACATCCTTGGGCTCGAGCCCGGCGTCGAGCTTGATCACGTTGCGGGCGCTCGTCTTGAGGAAGTTGGCGAAGCCACCGTCGACGACCAGACCGGGGAACAAGCCGGTGGGACAGTGCATGTCGTCACCTGCGCGGCACGCCCTGCACAGCCCGCACGTGGTCTTGGGATGGACGATGACGGCGTCGCCGACCTCGACGTTTGAGACCGACGAGCCGATCGACTCGATCCAGCCGGCATTCTCGTGGCCGAGGGTGTAGGGAAGCTTTACCCCTGCACCGTCTTGCACCTCTTTCCAGTCGCCGTCCTTGATGTGAAGATCGGTGCGGCACAAACCGGCAGCGCCGATCTTGACGATCACGTCAAGAGGTTCGTCGGCCTTGGGCTCATCGACCTCGTCGATCTTGAGGTCCTCGTTGTAGTTGTGCAGTCTTGCAGCCTTCATAGCGTTGCCTCCTCTGGATCGGGGAGCCCGTAGCGTGTCGCCAGCAGCCCCCGGCACATCCCCGCATTGCCCTCAACGCTTACCCGAATGGTGCTTGCGAAACGAAGGTGATCACTCACTTTGGCGGCGCCGACCGCATCCCCGCCGGCCCCCACCAAGAAGGGCGCCTCCGGCGCCGGGTCAAGTCCAAGCTCCGCCCGCCGCTCGAGATAAACGTCTGTCTCGGGCGACGGCGGAAGGTCGCCGAGCTTCACTGCGGCAAGGTCCTCGGCCTGCAGGCCCCGGGCGAGGAGAAGCCGGCACAGCTTCTCCTGACGCACAAGGAACGCCTTTCGGTTGAACAGCGACCTGAGCTCGCCGAGCTCGTCGTCGGCAAGATCGGTGAAGGTGTCCTGGAACGATTGGCCGCCTCCGACCCCGCTGTTGATCTCATCCGAGGCGAAGTGGTCGTCCAGGCTGACAAGCGCCTCCGACACGCCGGGGACGGCGCGGACGGCGTTTCTTGCGTCCGCGACCATCATGTAGGCGAAGTTGGGGGCGCAGAAGTAGGTGGGCAGCCGGAGCCGCACACCTACTCTGGAGCCGTCGACCTCCACTGCCCCGACGAACCCGAGACCCGTAATGGCTTCATCAAGCTCCGGGTCCCTTACGGTCGAAAGGGCAGCCATGACGGCCGCCCTGTCGATCATGCCGATGTTCCGGCTGGTACCGCCGGCTTCTCCGTGAGGTCGGGTCCCGTGTCCTCGTCTTCAACACGCAGATCGTCGGGAACCTCGAGGTCGTACATCTTCGCCAGGTTCAGCCCCAGGATCTTCTTTTTGATCGAGGGTGTGAGCTCGCCAAGCTCCGAGACCATGTCCTCGGGCATCTCGAGGTCGACGAACTTCTCAACCAGCCACTTCGGCTGCCAGATCGCGTAATCGCTCGCGAACATGATCCGGTCCTCGCCGAGCCAGTAAAGCAGCTCTCCGATGACCTTGGCGAAGTAGCGCGGCCGGGTGTGGATGAACGGCATGGCGACCGCAAGCCCGCCGTAAACGTTGGGCTCCTGCACGCCGATCCAGCAGAAGTCCTCGAGCCTCGGGAGCCCTACGTGCTCGACGATGAAGTTGAGGTCGGGGAAGCTCGTCGCGGCGTCGTCGACGTCGGCGAGGTCGAAGGCGTCCTTGTTGAGCGGCCAGATCGTGGGTCCCTTGTGGACGTGGATGTTCTTGACGCCAAGTTCCTGGCACTTCTCGAGGTACTTGACGCCCCACTCATCGGTGAGCTTCCAGCCCTTGGAGTCGCCCTTCCACTCTGCGGTGTAGAGCTTGACGCCCTTGAGGTTGTACTTGCCGACGAGCGCCTCGAACTCCTCGAGCCCCTGGGCCTCGCCCCGAGGGTCGAAGGAGCCGTTGACGATGAACTTGTCGGGGTGCTTCTCCTTAAGGACCGCGTCCTGCTGGGTGGTGTTGAACCCGTTCGTGTAGAAGTCCATGAGGTACGTCGGCTGGAAAATAGCGACATCCACGTAGCCGATCTCGAAGAGGTCGTGCATGAGGTCCTCTTCGGTGTACTTCTGGAACTTCGCCTTGTCCCAGACGTATTCCTCCGGGCTCAGGTTGGCGTGGTAGTCGTAGAAGCAGTTGATGAAGCCTTCACCGTACTTGTTGGCCTGGTTCTCCGGGCTTGCATCCCAGTAGTGGACATGCCCGTC
>JACCZU010000301.1 GCA_013695835.1 Candidatus Aridivita willemsiae | reverse complement strand
GGAAGCGCTGCGGGGTCCCTTTCGGCGACGACCTTTACCTCGGCCCCCGCGAACGTGAAGCCGTCGTTGACAACCTTGATCTCTTCCGTAACGCGCCCAAAGATCGAGTCGTACTTGAGCAAATGGGCGAGCGACGCCGGATCCGTGATGTCGTTTACGGCAACGACATCGAGGTCAGATCCCTTCGCCCTTGCGGCCCTGAAGAAGTTTCGCCCGATGCGCCCGAATCCATTGATGCCCACGCGAGTTGGCATGATGGCAGCTCCTTGGTGGTTGCCGAGGGGACGGGTCAGACTCTACCCGAGGGCGGCAGAAGGCCTTGGCCCGAGGCCAGATAGAGCGTGTGCAAGGCGCTGAGGTGAATGGGAGCCTTCGGGGGCGGCGACGTCGGCCTCGAGGAGCTCGATCTCGGGCCACGGCCACAGGTCACGCTCGTAGGCGACGCCGTCGTTACCGAGGATGGGCGCCTGCACGAGCGCCGTGTCAAGGCAGGGCCCACCGACATGGCGCACCAGGGCAGCCACGTGGGCCGCAGCGTCCAAACCACCCGTCTCGCCCGGTTGCGTCCGGGTGTTGCACACGAAGATCCGGCGCGCACGGGTCGCTCGGAGAGCGTCGGTGATTCCCGGCACGATCACGGTTGCGATGAGGCTTGTGAACAGGCTCCCAGGGCCGAGCACGACCTGATCGGCGGCGGCGATCGCCTCGACCGCGCCGTGAGAGGCGACCGGATCGGGCGGCTCGAGGTAAACGGCCTCTATGGGCGCGGTGCTGCCGCCGACGGCGACCTGGCCGGAAAGGGTTCCCCCTGCCACACGCGCGCCGAGCGTGACGAGCTGAGTCGTTGCCGGAAAGACGCGCCCGCGCGCGCCGAGCATTTCTCCGGTGGCCTCGGCCGCCAGGTCAAAGTCCCCGTAAAGCTCCGTGAGCGCTGCGATTATCAAATTGCCGACGGTATGACCGGTTAGCTCACCGTGGCGGAAGCGATGCTGGTAAAGCTCGGCCGCCCTGCGGTCTCCGGCAAGCGCGACGAGGCAGTTGCGCACGTCACCCGGAGGGGGGACGCCGAGCTCGCGCACAATCCGGCCCGATGACCCGCCGTCGTCCGCGACCGCCACCACGGCGGCAACTTCATCCGCATAGAGGAGGGCTGCCCGCAGCGTCTCGGCAAGACCGTGGCCTCCCCCGATCCCCACCACCTTCACGGCGGCATCGGGGGGCGCCCAACATCTCTGTGGATGACCTTTGCGTTGTATCCCTGCTCCTTGATGAAAGCGCAGATCTCTTCCGAGAGCACCACCGAACGGTGCCGGCCGCCCGTACATCCCACAGCAATCGTCAGGTACTGACGTCCCTCGGCCTGATAGCCGGGGAGCGTCGTCGCGAACAGTCCCTTGACCCGATCGAGAAACGGGCCTGTGCTGTCTTGGGCGAGCACGAACTCGCGCACGGGTGGCTGAAGGCCGGTTAGCTCGCGCAAGCCGTCGATCCAATGGGGGTTGGGCAGAAAACGGACGTCGAGGACCGTATCCGCGTCGAGCGGAAGGCCGAACTTGTAGCCGAAGGAGACAATCGTCGTCCTCAGTCCATTTCCGGCGGCCCCGTCCTCGAACGCTTCGGAGATCTTTCTCCTTAGCCCCCGGACGGACAGCTCAGAGGTGTCGATGATGAGGTCGGCTCCCTCGCGGATGGGCCGCATCAGCTCGCGCTCGCGTTGAATCCCGACCGCCACGGGGTCGTCAATCGCCATCGGGTGACGCCGCCGGCTGGCGTCGAAGCGGCGGACCAAAACGTCGTCGGCCGCGTCCAGAAAGATGAGCCTGAACCTGCCGACCCTGCGCCTAAGCATGTCGAGGGCCGCCGCCGCCTCTCCGAAGAAGGCACCTCCGCGCGCATCGATGACGAGCGCAACCCGCTTCATGTCGTTGCCGCGCCCGAGCGCGAGCGCGAGCATCTTGTCGATCAGCGCAGGGGGCAGGTTGTCGATCACGAACCACCCGAGGTCCTCGAGAGCTTTGGCCGCCTCCGAGCGGCCCGCCCCCGAGAGGCCCGTGATGACGGCGACCTCGACGACCTCGCCCGGGGGCCCCCCCATTACGACGCCTCCTGCTCGGCCTGGACGGGCGCTCCGGCTCCGTCTGCCCCGTGGTGGAGATGCTGGTAGACGCCGGCAGCCACTTTCTCAGGAACACCCTTGACGCCGGCGAGGTCCTCCAGAGACGCTTCCCGAATGCGTTTGACCGACCCGAAGTGCTTGAGCAGGGTCCTGCGGCGCGCCGGACCGAGCCCGGGGACTCCCTCGAGCGCCGACTGGGTCATGCGCTTGCCCCTCCGCTGGCGGTGATAGGTGTTGGCAAAGCGGTGGGCCTCATCGCGTACCCGCTGCAATAGATAGAGAGCCTCCGAGTCCCTCGCCAGCGTCAGGGGCTCAGATCGGCCGGGGACGAAGATCTCCTCCATGCGCTTTGCCAGCCCGACTGCGGCGACGCGCTCGATCCCGAGCTCGTCCATGACCTCGACGGCGCGCCCGAGCTGCCCCTTGCCCCCATCGACGACCACGAGGTTGGGCGGGTAGGCGAAGCGGCGCTCCTTGAGCTCCTCGGGAGACTGAGGGGCCGACTGCTCTGCCAAAAAGCGCGCGAAGCGCCGTCTGATGACCTCTCCCATCATGGCAACGTCGTCCGGGCCCGCCGTCCACTTGATGGCAAACCGCCGGTAGTCCGAGCGTTTCGGCAGGCCGTCTTCGAACACGACCATGGAGCCGACCGCCTCCGAAGGGCCGGTGTTCGAGATGTCGTAGCACTCGATGCGCAGCGGCGCATCGTCCATGCCGACCGTCCCCTGTAGCTCGTTGAGCTGCCTGGAGCGCGCCGCAAAATCACTCGAACGCTTGAGGCCGTGCTGTGTAAATGCCTGCGTGGCGTTCTGGGTGACGGTGGACAGCAGGGATCGCTTGGCGCCGCGCTCGGGCACCCTGATGCGCACCTTCGTGCCACGCTCCTCGGTGAGCCACCGTTCGAGCACGTCGTGATCGTCGGGCTCAACGGGCACGAGCACCTGCTTGGGAACCTCGCTGTCGGCATAGAGGCGCTCGATGAAGCGCGCCACGAGCTGTGCCGTGTCGAGGTCTTCAACCTTGTCGACGATGAATCCCTTGCGTCCCGTGACGCGCCCGCGTCTGACGAAGAACACCTGGAACGCCGCCTCGAGGTCATTCTGCGCAAGCCCCACCACATCGAGGTCCTCGGACTCCGAGGTGACCATTTCCTGGCGCTCGATGGCCTTGCGCACATTGTCGAGCTCGTCGCGCGCTTTGGCGGCCGCCTCGTACTCCTGGCGCGACGCCGCCTCTTTCATCTGGGCCTCGAGCCGCTGGAGCACCGGTCTGGTGTGGCCGTCGAGAAAGTCGCAGAGCTCGAGCACGATCCTTCGATGCTCCTCTTTGTCGACCGCGCCGACGCACGGCCCTGCACACCGCTCTATGTGAAACAACAGGCAGGGCCGCCCTCTGCGCCTGCACCGGTCGAAGACGCCCTGTGAGCACGTCCGCATGGGAAAGGTCTTTAGCAACAGGTCGAGGGTGTCGCGAATTGCATAGGCGTGCGCAAAAGGCCCGTAGTACCTGACCCCCTTTCGCTTGGAGCCCCTCATGACACGCGCCCGCGGGTAGTCCTCGTCGAGCGTGATTGCGAGGTAGGGATAGGACTTGTCGTCGCGGTAGCGAACGTTGTAGCGGGGCCGGTGCTCCTTGATGAGGCTGAGCTCGAGATGCAGGGCCCCGACCTCGCTCGCCGCCACTATCCACTCGACCTCGGCCGCAGCCTCGACCATTGCTTCGGTCCTGGGGTGGAGGTCGGCCGCGAAGTAGTTGCTGAGACGGCTCCTCAAGGACTTCGCCTTGCCGACGTAGATGACCCGTCCATGGGCATCGCGGAACATGTAGACGCCGGGCCCGGTCGGGATCGACCCCGCCGGGGGCCTGGCGATGCGGGAGCTGGAGAGCATGATCATCAATTGTCCATCTCAGCACGCCGTGCTCGTTCCCTGCGACTTTGTTCGGGGAAAGGTGGGGGACAAATCAGGAAGGTACTCCTCGGACGCCGGCGACCCACTATTCGAGGAGGTCGGGGCGCCGCAGGCGCGTGATGCGCTCGGCTTCCTCGACGCGCCACCGCTCGACCGCACCGTGGTCACCGGACAACAGCACTTCGGGCACCGCCCAGCCCCTGTAGACCGCCGGCCGCGTGTACTGCGGGTACTCGAGAAGGCCGCCCGAGTGCGATTCCAACCCCAGCGAATCGGCATTGCCGAGCACGCCGCGCAAGAGGCGAGACACCCCCTCGATCACGACCAGGGCGGGAAGCTCGCCGCCGGCAAGCACGTAGTCACCGATGGAGAGCTCCTCATCGGCGAGATGGAGGGCGACGCGCTCGTCCACGCCCTCGTAGCGCCCGCAGATCAATATGAGCCGGCTGCGGCTCGCCAAGCGCTCGAGGGCCCTCTGGTGCAGCCTCGCCCCTCGTGCCGAGAGGAGCACCACGTGGGCCTCGGGCTCGGCGACGGCCTCCACCGCCTCGAAGATCGGCTTGGGGCGCATGACCATGCCGGCCCCACCCCCGTAGGTGGTGTCGTCGACGGACCTGTGCGCTCCGAGGCCGTGGGCACGCAGGTCGTGGACTTCCACCTCGATGACGCCTGCCGCGACGGCCCGGCCAAGGAGGCTGGTGCGAAGGTGCGCAGCGAAGAGCTCGGGAAAGAGGGTTATGACGTCGATGCGCATAAAACCCGGCCTTCTATGGGGACGAGCACCGGCTCACTCGAGAAGCCCTGCCGGCGGGTCGATGGTCACGCGCCCGGCGGCGGCATCGACCTCCACGACGATCTCCTTGACGACGGGCACGAGCCGTTCGCCGGCCGCGACGGTTACTGCGAGGAGGTCCTGAGCGGCGCCCGGCACCACCCGGTCGACCTGGCCGAGGTGCGTGCCCGAAACGTCGACGACCTCGCAGCCGATGAGGTCGTGCTCCCAAAACTCGTCGTGGTCGAGCGCTCTGAGCTGCTTAGGGGCGACATAGAGGGGGCCCCTGCACCGCTCGGCGTCGGGGCGCGAGTCGATCCCTTCGAACTTGACGAGGAGGCGCCGGCCGTGCGGGCGTGACGCCTCCACCACGAGCTCGTCGCCCGTTTCTCGTGCCAGCTCGGACCCAGGCTGCCAGCGGCTTGGATCGTCCGAAATCGGTGTGACGTAGACCTCGCCGGCGAGGCCATGCGGTTTGCCGACGAGGCCGGCGGTCAACCTCTCCGGTCGGCTCAGTCCACGACCTCGACGCTTACGGGCGGGCCTTCACCCGGGCTCGCTGCCCGTGCGAGCGTTCTCAGCGAGCGGATGATGCGGCCGTTTCTGCCGATGACCTTGCCCATATCGTCCGGGTGGACGGTGAGCTCGAAGATGACCTCGCCGCCCTCGCCCTCGAGCTCGGCGATGCTGGCGTCCTCCTCGTAGTCGACGAGCCACGGCAGCACGTAGTCGAGCATTGCCCTCGTCACGAGGGGGCGCTCTCGTCTGCGTCGCCCTCGGCCCCCGGCTCCTCGGCTAGCGGCTCCTCGGCTACCGAGGCGGCGGCCGTCGCCCGTGCCGCCGTGGGGGCGCGCCCCGTTGACCCCCCCGTCTGCGCCCCGAGGCCCTTGAACTCGCCCCATGCGCCCGAGATGTCGAGCAGCTTGCGGACCTGGTCCGAGGGTTGCGCGCCGCGCCTGAGCCAGTGCAGTGCCCGCTCGTTATCGATCTCGACCACAGAAGGATCGGCCCGCGGGCCGTAGTGGCCTATCGACTCGATGATTTTTCCGTCGCGCGGGCTCCTCGAGTCCGCCACGACCACGCGAAAGCTCGGCTGCTTCGTCTTGCCGACTCGCTTCAACCTGATCTTGACCATGCCTCTCCTTGATTAAGTCGATCTATTGGCCCGGACTGGCGGGCCCCACAGAGTTCAGAATCCTACCCGCTCTCCCCCGATCCCCAAAGGGTCTGCTCACATGCCGAGTCCGGGAGGAAGCTTCATGCCCCCGGGGAGGCGCAGCGCACCCTTCTTTCCGCCGGACATCGACTTGACCAGCTTTCTGACGTCACCGAATTGTTTAACGAGCTTGTTGACGTCCTGGATGGTCGTGCCCGAGCCGCGCGCGATGCGCGCCCTGCGGCTCCCGTTCATGACCGCCGGGTTGTTGCGTTCCTCTGCCGTCATCGAGCGGATGATGGCTTCGATCTTGGGAAGTTGCGCGTCCACCTGCGCATCGCCGACTGGAAGCTTGTTCATGCCGGGCATCATCCCGAGCACTTGTGACATCGGCCCCATGTTCTTGAGCGCCTGGAGCTGCTCGAGGAAGTCCTCGAAGGTGAACTCGGCTTTTCTGAGCTTGGCCTCCATCCGCTTGGCCTGGTC
>JACCZU010000260.1 GCA_013695835.1 Candidatus Aridivita willemsiae | reverse complement strand
TCAGGGCCTCGGTTACATAGAGCTCGGTGATCTTTACGGTTTCTATGGTTTCGTCGGCCCGGCACCAAGCAACCGGTTCACCCCGCTTGATGGTTCCGTGGAATATGCGGCAGAGGGCGAGTCTGCCGACATAGGGCGAGGCATCGAGGTTAGTCACAAGCGCCTGCAACGGATGATTTGTCTCGAAGGTCGGAGCGGGTATGTGATCGAGCAGCAGCTCGAACAGGGGCTTGAGATCGCTTCCCTCCTGGTCCGCATCGAGGGATGCCCAACCCGCCCTCGCGTTGCAGTAGAGGATCGGGAACTCAATCTGTTCCTCATCGGCATCGAGGTCGAGAAACAGCTCATAAACCTCATTCACGACCTCACGGATGCGTGCGTCGGGCCGGTCAACCTTGTTTACAACGAGGATGACCGGCAGGCGCGCCTCGAGGGCCTTGCGGAGAACGAAGCGGGTCTGTGGCAGGGGGCCCTCGCTGGCGTCGACCAGCAAGAGAACGCCGTCGACCATGGTGAGACCGCGTTCGACTTCACCCCCAAAGTCCGCGTGACCCGGCGTATCGATGATGTTGATCTTGACGTCCCCGTAACGAACCGCCGTGTTCTTTGCGAGAATGGTGATGCCCTTCTCGCGCTCGAGGTCCATCGAGTCCATGACCCTCTCCGCTACATCCTGATTCGAGCGGAACGCACCCGACTGCCACAGCATGGCGTCGACGAGCGTCGTCTTGCCGTGGTCGACATGAGCGACGATCGCAATATTGCGCAGGTCATCGCGAGTGGGCATACGAAACTCTCCTGAAGACTGGATCGGTTGCACTCAGTTTAGGGCAGCCGAGCCGTGAGCACCGGCATCCGTACGTCACTCGAGCGGGAAGCCAGCCCCGATCACGATTGCCTGCGGGCGCGCCCGAAGCGCTCCATGATTTCAAGCAGCAGATTGCCGTCGAGGCCATAAGCGGTGATGCCGTCGCGGCCCTCCATCGTCTCGGCGGCAACGAGAGCATTGACTATGGCTTCCTCCGTCGACTCGATCACGGCATCGAAAAGGTGTGTGATATAGGCGTGTGAGAGCACATCCACCGTCGTCGTGAGCTCGCCGCCCTCTCCGTCTTCGGCGGGAGGCATCCCCCTGTTGGCGGTAGAGAAGGCAAAGAAGATGTCGCCACTCGAATGCTCCCCGACGCCCCCCGTGCGAGCGACACCCAAGCCCACCCTTTGAGCTAGGCGATCGCATTGCGTCGGGATCAACGGCGCGTCTGTTGCGACGAGGGCGATGATCGACCCGCCGCCGGCAGCGCGCGCGTCGGGGTCATCCGGGACCGAGACCTGTTGCGCATCGACAATCTCGCCGACGGGTACGCCGTTCACCTGGAGCCGTTCTCGGCGTCCGTGGTTGGCTTGCACGAGCACGCCGACGGTGGCGCCTCCAACCTCCTCCGGCAAGGTCCTCGAAGCAGTGCCGATGCCACCCTTGAACCCGTGACAGATCATGCCCGTTCCGCCCCCGACGCCTCCCTCCTGGACGGGCCCTCCCGACGCCGCATCGATTGCTGCATCAACATGTTCTGCGGTGACGTGGAAACCGTTTATGTCGTTGAGGATGCCGTCCCACGTCTCGCCCACGACAGGAAGCCCTCCGAAAGCCTGACCCGCTCGGCGGCGGCGCACCTCCCCTGCCAGGAGGGCGTCTCTTACAATGCCGACACTGTGGGTGTTCGTGATCGCTATAGGAGATGTAAGCAGGCCGGATTCCCGCACCCACTCGAGGCCGGTCAGCTCGCCGTTGCCGTTGAGACTGTGACTGCCTGCGAACAGAGGCTCGTCCCAGATGCTGCCCTCATGAGGCAGAAGGACGGTCACACCCGTCCGCACCGGGCCGCGGCCGACGACGAGGCTGCCCGTGCCAGCGGTCAAAGTCGCGTGACCGACTCGCACCCCGGGGACATCGGTGATCGCGTTGAATCGTCCCGGCGTGCCCGTTCCGATCTCGATGCCAAGGTCACGCGCTCTCATCACTGTAAGAAAGGCTTAATCTCCAACGGAAATGCTCGCGGCGGACCGGAGGTTGAAGCGCATATGACATCACACACAGGCAACAACTTGAGCAAGGCCACCTTTGCAGCGGGATGCTTCTGGGGCGTCGAGGCCCACTTCATGCGTGTGGAGGGCGTCAAGGGCACCACGGTAGGGTACACGGGGGGAACGCTCGTTGATCCGACCTACAAGCAGGTTTGCTCCGGAGGTACAGGACACGCCGAGGCCATCGAGTTCTTCTTCGATCCAAACGAGGTCCACTACGACCAGCTGCTCGATCTGTTCTGGACCATTCACAACCCGACCACCCGCAACCGTCAGAAGCTGGATGTGGGCACGCAATACCGAAGCGCGGTCTTCTTCCACAGCCCCGAGCAGGAAGCCGCTGCTCTCGCCTCCAAGGAGCGCGCCCAGGGCAGGCACCGCTGGCGGCGGATCGTGACCGAGATCACTCCGGCCACCGTCTTCTATCCGGCCGAGGACTACCATCAGCAATACCTCGACAAGCTAAAGATGCCGCGGCGCAAAGCGGCCTTCTAGGGAGACGGCTTCAGGCGGGCCCGTATCTTCAGCATCCTTCAGGGGACATTCAGTGCCCCGGTCTTACTCTGAGACTCAGTTGGAGGAACTACACTTCGAGCAAGGGAAGGTGTGCAGATGCGCAAACGAGCAGGTTTGGCCATCGGGGCAATCGTCGCGACGGCAGCTCTAGGAGGAGGCGCGGTTGCCTACGCAGCCGGAGGCGACTCCGACAGGAATGTAACGGGCGCGAGGGCCGACCGTGCGATTGAGGCGGGGTTGGATGCAACCAATGGGGGCACGGCCAACAGCGTCGAGCTTGACGGCGAGAACGGCGCCACCTGGGAGGTCGAGGTCACTCGGACCGACGGCTCTACAGTC
>JACCZU010000271.1 GCA_013695835.1 Candidatus Aridivita willemsiae | reverse complement strand
TACCCGGCGATCTCGTTGTGGTCGAGCTCCGGGAGGTAGTTGTAAAAGGCCGGCGTCTTGGCGTACTCGTTCAGATCCGTCTTGAAGCGTTGAGCGGCGACCGCCCCGACCCCATGGGCTCCATAGATCACGGGCACCTTTCCCACCAGCCTGCGCGCCAGCTCCTTGGCTTCGTTGTCCTCGGCCGGCACGGCGCGGTTGCAGCGCTCCGCGATGGCCCCGAGCACCTCGACCGCCTCGCCGGCCTCTTGGGAGAGGTCGGGCACCAACCCCACCGCGCTGAGCGCGCCGAGGATCGACATCGCAAGCCACCCCAGGGACGCGCGCGGTTGGCCCCCGGGCGGAATCGAGATATGCGCAGTGCCCCAGGTAAGCGCCCTGTCCGCAAGACGGCCCCCCGAGCACACGGCGACGATGCGGGCCCCGCGGCTTCGCGCCACCTCGACGGCCTCGAGGGTCTCCTCGGTGTCGCCGGAATAGGAGACGGCGAATACCAGGGAGTTGCGCCCGATCCACTCGGGCAGCGGGCCGTAGCCCTTGATCGTGACGAAAGGAACCGGCAACCGAGGCTCGACGATGGCCTGCACGACTTCGCCCGAGATCCCGGATCCACCCATGCCGAGCACCACGATCGAGTCGACCCCCGAGGCGTCGGGGAGCTCGGGTGTGCTCAGGCCGAGGGTCCAGCCCTCCCGGCATTGGGCATCGAAACGCTCGACGGTCCCAAGCACGTCTTGTGAATCGAGCCCGGCCACGGCCTCGACGTCGTCGAGGTCGGTCACGCGGCGCGGGGCCGGCCCGGCCGCACCGGAGGACCCCAATGGCCCCCGTCGATCACGGCTTCTCGGCCTCGTCGATGAGCATCACCGGTATGCCGTCGTTGACGGGATACCTGTAGCCGCACGCGCCGCGGCAAACTATCTTGGCTTCGTCGGGCAGGTACTCGATCTCGCCATGACAGTTGGGGCATATCAGAATGTCGAGCAATCCCTGATCGATTCCCATCACGCCTCTTTTCTGATGATCGCCAGCACATCTTCCAGCTTGTCGTCTTTGATCTCTTCGGTCGTGGCCTCGAGGTTCAGTCTGAGCAACGGCTCGGTGTTGGAAGGGCGGCTGTTGAACCACCAGTCGTCGTATTCAACGGTAAGACCGTCGGTTGTGTCCTGGTGTCCGTCGGAATAGGCGGCGGCGAGCTCTTCGATGCTGGCGTTGGGATCCTCGACCTCCGAGTTGATCTCGCCCGAAGCGTGGTAGCGCTTGAACGGCTCGAGCGTTTCGGACAGCGGCCTGTCTGCGGCCGACATAGCCTCGAGCACAAGCAGCGCCGCGATCATGCCGGAGTCCGCGCGAAAGTTGTCCCGAAAGTAATAGTGCCCGGAGTGCTCGCCGCCGAAAACTGCGCCCGATCGGGCCATCTCGGCTTTGATGAACGAATGCCCGACGCGCGTCCTGATCGGATGACCTCCGTTCGATTCAATCACCTCGGGCACGACCCATGAGCAAATCAGGTTGTAGATGATCGGCTCGCCCGGATACTTCTTGAGCATGCGTTCGGCGACGAGAGCCGTGGTCAAGGAGCCCGACACGATCTGGGCTTTCTCATCGATCAAGAACATGCGATCGGCGTCCCCATCGAACGCGATGCCGATGTCGCAGCCTTCGTCGCGTACCACCCTTTGCAGATCTGCGACGTTTGCCGCCTCTATCGGGTTCGCCGGGTGGTTGGGAAAGGTTCCATCGAGCTCGAAGAACAGTGGCTCGATCTCGAAGGGCAGCGGCCCGAAGGTCCGGGGGACTGTGGCGCCGGCCATGCCGTTGCCGGCGTCGATCGCAACCTTGAACGGCCGCAGCGAGGAAGTGTCGACAAAGGACCGGCAGTGCTCTGCGTAATCGTCGAGGATCTCGAGGTCCTGTCTGCCGCCCGTGACGTCGCCGAATGCCCCGTCCCCAGCCTCGGCTGCGGCGCGGATGTCGGCGAGACCGGACTCCTGGCCGATCGGGCTTGCTTTACTCTTGCATAGCTTGAGGCCGTTGTAATGGGGGGGGTTGTGGGACGCGGTGAACATCGCGCCCGGCACATCGAGCGTTCCCGAGCCGAAGTAGAGGGCGTCGGTGGAAACGAGTCCGAGATCGAGCACCGTGGTTCCCGTGCTCTGTGCCCCTTCGGCAAAGGCCTCTTTTAGCGCCGGAGATGAAGGCCTCATGTCCCGCCCAACGGCTACGCGGTCCGCGTCGACGAAACGGGCGAAGGCCGCGCCAATCCTCCCGGCGACATCTTCGTCGAGCTCGTCTGGATAGATCCCCCTGACGTCGTAAGCCTTGAAGATGCCGCTCAGATCGTCTGTCACGAACGGATCCTAGACCGTTTTGTTCATACCAAGCGTTGACGAAGGGCCGAGGGGCTGAAACCATCGACTCATGGTCAGGGAGTCGATGGCACCAACCGATACCGAATGGCGCGAGGGGGCAGCCTGCCTCGACCAACCTGCGCTGCTGTTCTTCGGCATGGACGACTCGGAAAACCCGGCTGCACGCCGCCTGAGGGAGGAGTCGGCCAAGCGCGTCTGCCGTCTCTGCGAGGTAAGGGCCCAGTGCCTCGAATACGCGCTTGCCGCCAAGGAGCCATACGGGGTCTGGGGCGGCCTCACCGAGATAGAACGAAGAGCTCGCCTCCGCAGCCGGGCTCGCTGAATGCGCCGCCCCGGGCCAGCGGCCGTCATGGCAAAGACGATCAACCGAGCCAGAATCAGAGGGGTAGGTGAGGTTGGCCAACTCTTCGTGGGCCGCGCCCGCGAGCTGTGGTTTTCACAAGAAACTCTTGTCTTCCTCGTTCGCCCTTCGGATGGAGAAAGGGCCTCAGCGCCGGGGCTCAAGCTGCGTGAGGCAACCGCGTCCGACGGGCCACGCTACGCGGCCGACATCGGCACCGATTCCCCCCGGACGTTCAGGGCGCGCCTGTCCCGCACATCGAGATGTTTCGTTGTGGTGTCGGACGGCATGTTCGTGCACGCTACCTGGCTCACGGCCGAGGGGGCCTGGACGAGGGAGCTACGAGCCACGCTGCGGCCCCCCGCAGGCGATGCCTACGTCTATGAGTCCTTTACCCGGCCGGAGATGAGGGGGCGCGGCGTCTATCCCTTTGCCCTCAACGAGATCGCAGGCTGGGCCTCGGATCACGTGCTCCGGAAGGTATGGGTTGCCGTTGAAGGGGACAACGCGAGCTCGCTGAGGGCCGTGAGCAAGGCAGGGTTCCGGCCGGCCGGGGAGGTCAGGTACCGGCGCTCCCAAGGCCGCTTCGCCATCGAGACCTCCGAGCTCGAGGGTTCCGGCTTCACCATCGAGACCAGCCCCTGGGTCCTCTGACCTGGTCCCAAAGTCTCCTGGTGGCAGCTCCGACGGAAGTTGTGTTGACGGCCCAGAGCGAGGCAAGCATAATGGGCGAAGGTAATGGGCTTGTGGGCGCCCGAGCTGCCTCGATCGACTGCTCGGCGATGACCCCCTCAACTGG
>JACCZU010000256.1 GCA_013695835.1 Candidatus Aridivita willemsiae | reverse complement strand
TCACGAGTGAAGGCCCGGCGCCTGCGAGCGCGACGGGCAGCCCGGCGGCTCGGAGCGCTCCCTCGACCTGGGCACTCTCCGGCATGAGCTCGAGCCTGGCCGGTTCATGGAGCCGGTCGACCATCGCCTCGGCCAGCACATCCAAGCCGGCGCCGCCGGCGATGCAAGCCACGAGCAAAGCCGCTCTCGAGGCGCTGAACTGGGCGTCTGAGAAGCTCACCTTCGACGGCAGGGAACGGCGGGCCGAAGCCGTGGGATAGCCGCCTCGAGGCACGGCGAGGATCGGAACGAGGCGGTCGCTTGCGAGCAGCCTGAAGTATCTGAGCGCGGCACCTTCGGCCTCCCTGTAGCAAACGACGAAGCCTCCGAGAAGGGCGGGCATGACGTTGTCGGGATGACCCTCGATCCGGGTCGCAAGCTCGATCAGATCCCCCTGTGGCAGGCTGCGGCCGGTGAGGGCCCCCGCGGCAACGAGACCGCCGACCACCGCCGCCGCCGACGAGCCGAGCCCCGCCGCGATGGGAATTCGATTGTTGATCCTTAGGGCGTAGCCTGAGGGCCGGCGGCCGATGGTGTCGAAGTAGGCGTCCATCGCGCGCACGACGAGATTGGTACCGTCCGCCGGCAGCTCCCCGGCGCCCTCCCCCTCGACCGCGATGTCCACAGAACCTCGCCGGGGCTCGATGTCGATGTCGAGATACATGCGCACCGCCACGCCGAGCGCATCGAAGCCTGGGCCGAGATTCGCAACCGTAGCTGGGACCCTTATCTTCGTGCCCGAGGTCATGCGAGGTCAAGCGCTTCGAGGATGGGCCCGGGCGCGGCCTCGACGAGCTGCGGCTGCGGGGCTCCGGCAACCGCCCACTCTGGGTCCTTGAGCCCATTGCCCGTGAGCACGCACACCGCCGTTGCCCCCTTCGGGACCTGACCGGCCGCCGCCATCTGCTCGAGCCCGGCGACTCCGGCAGCGGCTGCGAGCTCGACGAAGATGCCCTCGGCCGCCAGCCCCCTGAAGGACTCGAGTATCTCTTTGTCCCTAACCGCCCCGATCGCACCTCCAGAACCCGCCGCCGCCTCGGTTGCCCCGCTCCATGACGCCGGATTACCTATGCGGATCGCAGTTGCAATCGTCGTTGGGTTGTCGACGACTGCGCCTGCAACTATTGGATTAGCGCCCATTGCCTGCCATCCGAACATCTTCGGAAGTGTGTCACTCCACCCCGCGCCTTGCGCCTCGAGGTAGCCGCGCCAGTAGGCCGTGATGTTGCCGGCGTTGCCGACCGGCATCACGTGAATGTCGGGGGCGCGCCCGAGCGCTTCGACGATCTCGAATGCGGCCGTCTTCTGGCCTTCGATGCGGTCGGGGTTAACCGAGTTGACAAGGGTCAGCGAATGCGTTGCCGCCACCTCTTGGGAGAGCGCCTGGGCGCGGTCGAAGTTGCCTTCGATCTCGAGCACCTGGGCGCCGTGGACGAGGGCCTGGGCCAGCTTGCCGAGCGCGACGTTGCCCCGTGGAATCAAGACGGCGCACCTCATCCCGGCGCGCGCTGCGTAGGCGGCCGCCGATGCGCTCGTGTTTCCCGTCGAAGCGCACAGTGCCACGGCCGAACCGGCCTCGAGGGCGTTGGACATGGCCACGGTCATGCCCCGGTCCTTGAACGAGCCTGTGGGGTTGAGCCCTTCGTACTTGAGCCACACATCGGCGCCGGTCTGATCGGAGAGGCGGTCTGAATGAATCAGCGGCGTGTCGCCCTCGTCGAGAGTCACGATGGGGGTCGACGAGGACACGGGAAGCCGCTCGAAGTAACGCTTGATCACGCCTCTTTTACCCGCGATCGCCGGGGCGCTTCGGTTCATGCCTCAGACGTCCCTTCAACCCTCATCCTCGAGCCGACGCTCTTGACGACTTCGAGCCTGCCGAGCTCGGCAAATGTAGCGCTGTGCTGGGCTTCAGTTCCCACATGGGTGATGACGATAAGCGTTGCCCCGTCCCCGAACCCCTCCTGGCGGACGCTCGCGATCGAGATCCCATGGCGCCCGAAGACCCCGGCGACCTCGGACAAAACGCCGGGCAGGTCCTCGACGGAAAGGACCACGTAATAACGCGCCCTGACATCGTCAAGGGGCATCGCCGGCCTCCTCTCCCTGTAGTAAGCCCCTCCCGGGTTCTTGTTGCCGGTGGCGATGTTGCGGGCGATCTCGACCACATCACCGACCACGGCGGAGGCGGTCGGTGCACCTCCGGCGCCGCGCCCAAGGAACATGAGCTCACCCACCTCTTGCCCCTCCACGAAGACCGCGTTGTAGACGTCGCGCACCGACGCAAGAGGGTGAGTGCGCGGGAGCATCGCCGGATGGACCCGCGCCGAGATGCGCCCGTCTTCGACGTCTGCAACGGCGACCAGCTTTATCTCATAGCCGAGGTCATGCGCAGCGGCCACGTCTGCGGGTGTGATCCCGGAGATCCCCTCCCTGAACACGTCTCCCGCCACGACGCGGGCGTTGAAGGCGAGTGAAGCGAGGATGGCGATCTTTGCCGCGGCGTCGAATCCTTCGATGTCCGTGGTCGGGTCGAGCTCCGTGTAGCCGAGCCCCTCGGCCTCCCCGAGAGCTTGTGCGAACGACGCTCCCGTGTCCGACATGCGCGTGAGGATGAAGTTCGTGGTCCCGTTGACGATGCCCATGATGCGCTTGATCCGGTCCCCCGCCAGTGACTCCTTGAGCGGGCGGACGATCGGAATTCCACCGGCGACGGACGCCTCGAAGAGGACGTCGACCCCCGCCTCGGCTCCTGCCTCCATCACCTCGTGGCCGAGCGTCGACAACAGCTCCTTGTTGGCTGTTACAACGTGCTTGCCGGATCTGATGGCGTGAAGAACGAGGTCAAGCGCCGGCTCGATGCCCCCGATGGTTTCCACCACGACATCGATTGTGGGATCGGCGGCGACCTCCCACGGGTCGGTCGTCCACACCTCGGGGGTCAGCGCCACCTCCCTGGGCTTGGAGCGGCTGCGGATGGCGATGCGGGCTAGCTCGATGCGGACCCCCGACCTGGTGGCGAGATCCGCGGCGTGCTCGGTCAGAAGGCGGGCGGTCGCGCCGCCGACCACGCCGCAGCCCAGAAGACCCACCCTCACGGGGGTCTCGGCCCGGCTCACTCCCACGGCACCCTTCCCTTCTATCTGGTAATAACTGGTACACAACTAAGAACGCAGGTTTGCTATCTTGCTCCGTCGGACCGGTGGTCGTACAGATGCGGCCGCAAGCTTGGGGACACGAAGGGAGCGCTCATGTCAGACACGCTTAACCTTGTCTATGACTCGATCGACAAGGCGAACTCGGACAAGTCGGCGAGCACGCGCCGTCAGTTCGTAGCTGGTACTGCTGCAACACTCGGCAGCCTCGGCTTTCTCAGCCTCGCTGATGACGCCGAAGCCCAGGAGGGCGACAGCATCAAGCACATCCTCGACGTCGCAGCGACCGCCGAGGTGCTCGCGACGATCGTCAACACCATCGGCCACGTGCGCGGCCTTGGGCGGGACCGGGTTACCCGGCGCAACATCAAGGCCGCTGCCCGCGAGGAGCTCGTGCACTACAGAGTCCTCAGAAGCCTCGGCGGAGAGGCCCTCGCAACCAGGATCTGGGTTCCCGACGCTGTGTTCGCGAACCGCAGCAACTTCCTGAACACGATTGCCGTCGGCGACCAGATCTTCATCAACGCATACCTGATCGCCACCAAGCGCTTCGGCAACCTGGGCAACGGCAAGTTCGCTGCAGTCGCGTCCGAGTTCATGGGCGTCGAGGCCGTGCACCGGGCTCTCGCCCGCCAGTCGCTCGGCCAGCTCGGCAACGACCGCGTGTTCATCAAGTTCGCCCAGAAGGAAAGGGCGCCGGGAGCTGCCAACCGCGGACAGCCCGGTTTCACCGACATCGACGGTGCCGTCAGGCAGGCGATGGCGGCCGGCTTCGGCTTCGGTACTAGGGGCGCAAGGCCTGGGAGGTTCTTCGACTTCTTCAAGGTCAACCAGCGCACGCCGACCGATCCGGACCTCAACACCTTCCGTCCGCAGGGCTAGCAGTACCAGCACGCAAAGCTCAGAGCCGCCGGGACACAATCCCGGCGGCTCTGTCGCGCAAGGGCGTTCCGTCGAGGTGCCTGTCGAGACGCAGGACGTCGGCGTGGCTTTCACGAACGATCACCTCTGTCGCCTCACCGTCGTGCACGATGATTACCGGGGGCCTCGGCAAGCGGTTGTAGTTGGAAGCCATGGAGTAGGTATAGGCCCCGGTCGCAGGTATGCACAACAGGTCCCCCGGCGCGACATCGCCGGGCATTCGTGCATCGACCACGAGCAGGTCACCGGATTCGCAATGCTTTCCCGCGACCGTCACCAACTCTCCTGAGGGCGCGTTCATGCGGTTGGCAAGGAAGGCGTCGTACCGAGTGCCGTAGAGCGCGAGCCGCGGGTTGTCGGCCATGCCCCCGTCCACCGACAGATAAGTGCGGACTCCAGGTATGCGCTTGACCGTTCCGACCTTGTAGACGGTGACCCCGGCTCGCCCGGCTATGGAGCGGCCCGGTTCGAGAAAAACGGCAGGGACCGGCACGCCGCGCGCGGCGAGCTCCGCTTGGACCGCAGCGAGCACGGCCTCGGCCGAAGCCTGGGGGGATGGCGCTACCTCGGCGCTCGTCTCGGCGACGCCGAAGCCTCCGCCGATGTTGAGCTCGCTCGCGCTGAAACCCAGCTCCTCGCGTGCCGTCGCGAGAAGCTCCGCAAGGCGCTCCGCTGCAAGCTCGAACGCAGACGGCTCGAAGATCTGTGAACCGATGTGAGCGTGAACGCCGACGAGGTCGCAGCCCGAAATCGCACGGGCGGCGTCGATGGCCCGAAGCGCAATCCCTCCTATGGTTACGAACCCGAACTTGGAGTCGTACTGGCCGGTCTGGACGGCCTCGTGAGTGTGGGCCTCGACTCCAGGGGTAATCCGCACCAACAGCTTGCAGCTCATGGCGAGTCTCGAGATCGCTGCGATCTCGTCGAAGGAGTCGACCACTACCCGTCCCACCCCGGCATCCCGAGCCCTCTCGAGCTCCTCTACCGACTTGTTGTTGCCGTGAAACAGGATGCGCTCGGGCGGAAAACCGGCGGCCAGGGCGGTTGCGAGCTCGCCTCCGCTGCAAACGTCGAGCCCCAATCCGAGCCCGTCCACGAGCTCGCACACCGCCACGCAGCAAAGCGCCTTGCCCGCATAGAAGATGTGCGACGGCCCGAGCACGCTCGCGAACGCGCGAGCGTTGGCTTCGAAGGTCGCCCGGTCGAGCACTATCAGGGGCGTTCCAAACCGCTCTGCAAGCTCGACCGTGTCGCACCCGCCGACCACGAGGTGGCCCGCCGGACCGGTGTGCGCGCCGTGCGGAAGGACGTTTTTCATTACCCGAGGTTAAGCTTGCGCATCGTGCGACTGAGACTTTGCGCTCTCTGTGCGCTGTTGTTGGTCCCTGTGACTGCTCGAACGCTGCTCCCCATGATGGACGGGGGCGCGCGCCGTTCGCCCGCCCGACCGATATCGAGACGAAGTGGCGCTCATTCGTTTCGGGAGGGGGATCGACCAGCACTATCCCCGCCCGCCTCCAACCGGCTGGGGCTCCCGGCTTCGAACCGGCCGTGGAGCGCGTCGGCAAGATCAGCCGGGACCGGTGCGGGGGCCGAGGAGCGGTCAGCGCGACACGCAGGTCGAGCCCGACATCGCCACCGACCCGAACGACCCGTCGACCATCGTGGCCGTCTTTCAGCAAGGACGCTTTCGCGACGCAGGGTCGGCAGCCCCCGGTTACGCCACCTCTCACGACGGCGGGGATACCTGGACCACGGCATCACTTCCCAACCTCACGGTAGCAACCGGCGGACGCTGGGACCGAGCCTCCGATCCCGTGGTCGCGATCGGGCCCCGAGGCGCGGTCTATGCGCAGACTCTGGTGCTTGGTGACA
>JACCZU010000240.1 GCA_013695835.1 Candidatus Aridivita willemsiae | reverse complement strand
CAGAGAGCCGCCTTCGCCACCGGTGTTCCTCCTGATATCTGCGCATTTCACCGCTACACCAGGAATTCCACTCTCCCCTAGCTGCCTCTAGCTGTCCCGTATCGAATGGCCTCTCAGAGTTGAGCTCTGAGCTTTCACATTCGACGTGGACGGCCGCCTACGCGCGCTTTACGCCCAATAAATCCGGACAACGCTCGGTCCCTACGTATTACCGCGGCTGCTGGCACGTAGTTGGCCGGACCTTCTTCTGCGGGTACCGTCACCGTGAGGCTTCGTCCCCGCTGAAAGTGGTTTACAACCCGAAAGCCTTCATCCCACACGCGGCGTCGCTGCATCAGGCTTTCGCCCATTGTGCAAGATTCCCTACTGCTGCCTCCCGTAGGAGTCTGGGCCGTGTCTCAGTCCCAGTGTGGCTGTCCACGCTCTCACGTCAGCTACCCGTCACTGCCTTGGTGAGCCGTTACCTCACCAACAAGCTGATAGGACGCGGGCCGATCCCAGACCGTCGGAGCTTTGCCCTGTCCACCATGCGGTGGTTAGGGATCATCCGGTATTAGCAGCGGTTTCCCACTGTTATCCCGGTGTCTGGGGCACGTTGCCCACGTGTTACTCACCCGTTCGCCGCTGTCCCCCAGAAAGGGTTACCCCTCTCTGGGTTCTCGCTCGACTTGCATGTATTAAGCACGCCGCCAGCGTTCGTCCTGAGCCAGGATCAAACTCTCCATAGAGATTTGAAACTGATCAGTCGGCTGATCACTCAATGAGCCCGGAGGCTCGAAAAGCGTCTGCCGGATCTATTTATAAGTACCGCCAAAGGCCTTGCACGTCTTCGACGAATCGAAGCCGGCAAGATCCTCTGACGAGGGTCCACTAGTCTCCGAGACATCCACCAAAGATGACCACCGAGGTGGCCGCCCGTGATGTGGTGTCCCGGCAGGCACACTGTTCAGTTCTCAAAGAGCAGGCCGGACATCAAAAACGCCGGTGCGGAGAACACCGGCGAGTCGGGCGAAGCTACCTGGGTCTATCGAGGCTCAGGTGCCTAGCGGCGACTCCCTGTCTTCTCCGGGCACCCCGCCGGCACAGCCGACCTGGTGCATTCCAATGTCCCGACCGCTAAGACTACCAGCGCAGGCCGATGGGAGTCAACACTTTGGAGCGCGGCGATCGCAGGGACGGGGGGTCAGGCCCGGTCGTGTCTGGTGGGCGGCCCCGCCCGACCGGCCCCGGCGGCGATGCGCACGAAGCGGCGCCTCCCCACCTGGAGCACGGCCCCCGCGACCTCGGACAGGGCAATGTTCTCCGCTTCGAGCCTCACCCCGTCGAGGCGAACCCCCCCGCCCGCGATCAGCTTCTTGGCCTCGCCGCGCGACGAGGTGAGGCCAAGCCCCGCAAGTGCAGCGGGCAGGTAGACGTCGTCGCCCTTCACCGAGTCCTCGGGCAGGCGCGCAGCCGGGATCTCCTCCGGGAGCTCGTGGCGTTTGAAGGTCGCATCGAAGGCAGCCTCCGCAGCCTCGGCCCCCGCCCGCCCGTGATACAGCTCGACGATAGCCCTTGCCACCCTGCGCTTGGCGTCCCCGGCCCCCGGGCCTCCGCGCGCCGCAGCGGCTTCGGCGGCTTCGATCGAGTCGTCATCGAAGCCGGCGGCGAGCGCGGCATAGTTGCCGGTGAGGCGATCGGGGACGCTCATGAGCTTGCCGAACATGTCCTCAGGCGCATCTCTGATCGCCACGTAGTTTCCGAGTGACTGCGACATCTTGTTGGTGCCGTCGAGGCCCACCAACAGCGGCATGGTCATTGCAATCTGGGGGCGCCGGCCGTACGCCTTTTGAAGGTCCCTTGCGACAAGCAGGTTAAAGAGCTGATCGCTACCCCCGAGCTCGACGTCGGCGTCGACGGCGATCGAGTCGTAACCCTGAAGCAGGGGGTAGAGGAACTCGCTGACCGAGATCGGCTGGTGGGCCCCATAGCGTTTGGAGAAGTCCTCGCGCTCGAGCATTTGGGCGACGGTGTAGGAGGCGGTGAGCTCGAGGACCCCGGTGAGATCCATGGGCTCGAGCCATTCGGAGTTGTAGCGGACCTCGAGGTTGTCGACCGAGAGGATGTCGAGCAGCTGGGCAACGCACGCCTCGGCGTTGGCCCGCACAACCTCGGGAGGCAGCTGGGGGCGCGTGGCCGATTTGCCTGAGGGGTCGCCGATGCGCGCGGTGAAGTCCCCCATGATCAGCACCGCGGTGTGACCTTGATCCTGGAACGCACGCAGCTTGCGCAGGGGCACCGCCCATCCAAGCGTGATGTCGCCTACGGTCGGGTCGACCCCAAGCTTTACCCTCAGTGGCCGGCCCTCGCCGAGACGGGCCTCGAGCTCCTCGGCCGGGACCACATGCTCGGCATGCCGGGCAAGCGCGCGGGCCTCGGATAGACTGCTTCCTTGTTTTCCCATGTGATTATGCCGATCGACCGATTCCAGGGGACCAAGCCCCCGGGCCGGTAGACTCTTTCCTCCGATGTCTCTATTCCGGGCCCGGAGCGGGCCAATCATAGTTGCGCTCATCGCGCTCTCGGCCGCCGCGTGCTCCCAGCTTCAGGAGCTGCCGACGCTGCGCAAGCGTGACCTCAACGTCGACGAGCGCCAGGCGCAGACGTCACGCATCTACGACGGAGACGGACGGGTCCTTACGACGTTGCACGGGCGGGAGAACCGTTATTCGATCCCCTTGCGCCGAATCCCAAGGCACGTCAGGAGGGCAGTCATCGCGGTCGAGGATCGCCGCTTCTTCGGGCACTCCGGCGTCGACTGGCGCGCCGTCATACGCGCCGCGGTCGAAAACGTCAGGGAGGGCGGCATCGAGGAGGGCGGCTCGACCATCACCCAGCAGTACATCAAGAACGTCATCATCGCCCCCGGCACAACCGCCGACGTGACGCTCGATCGAAAAATCGACGAGGCCGTGCTTGCGCGCCAGCTCGAGAACAGCCTTACGAAGGCCGACATCCTCGAGCGCTACCTCAACACGGTCTACTTCGGTCAGGGCGCATACGGAATCCAGGCGGCGGCCAAGGCCTACTTCGACAGGGGCGCGAGCCGCCTCACCATGTCCCAGGGGGCGACCCTCGCCGCCGTCATAAGGAGCCCGGACGGCTACGACCCCTTGCGCCATCCGCGTGCTGCAAAGGCCCGCCGCAACCTCGTGCTCGGACAGCTTGGCAGGCTTGGCTGGGCACAGGATGCGCACATCGCAAGGGCCGAGGGCAAGAAGCTCAACCTCGATCCGGCCCCCGAAAAGCTCAAGTACGAGGCCCCCTACTTCGTCGATTACGTCAAGCGCCTCATCACCTATGACCCCCGCTTCAAGGCGCTCGGCGACACGCCATCCGAGCGTCAAGAGGAGCTCTTCCAGGGGGGCCTGAGGGTGTACACCACCATCGACCTCGCCACCCAGCAGGCGGCCGAAGCCGCCGTCGATGGCATCCTCACCGAGGCCTCAGACCCGTACGCATCACTTGTCGCCATAAAGCCGGACAGCGGCGAGATCGCCGCGATGGTAGGGGGGCGGAGCTTCTTTTCAACCCAGCGAGAAGACCGCTTTGCCAAGGTCAATCTCGCCACGGTGCTCGAGCCCAACCTCGGTGCGGCCGATGCCGGCGGCAACGCCCCAGGGGCAGGACGCCAGGCGGGCTCGGCGTTCAAACCGTTCGCGCTTGCCGCTGCGCTCGAGGAGCGCGTGCCGTTGTCCAAGCTCTACGACGCCGGAGGATCCTGCATCACGATTCCGGGCGCCGACGACGGTGCTCCCTACACTCCCTGCAACTACGAGGGAAGCGCCTACGGCGAGCTCTCACTACTCGAGGCAACGGTCAGTAGCGTCAACACGGTCTTTGCCCGCCTCGGCCAGGAGATCGGGCCGCAGGCGGTCGTCGACATGGCATCCAGGATGGGAATAAGGACCCCGCTGCGGCCGGTGGCGTCTGCTCCTCTCGGAAGCAACGAGGTCAACGCGCTCGACATGGCGTCGGCGTATGCCACCCTTGCCTCGTCGGGACGGCGTCATCGCCCCGTGGCAATCACCAAGATCGTGGACGGAACCGGCGAGGTCGTCTACAGGGAGGACTCGAGGCCCAAGCAGGTGCTCGATCCGGTGACCTCTTATCTCACGACGAGCGCCCTGCAGCAGGTGATCGAACGCGGCACCGGCACCGCCGCCGCCATCGGGCGGGAAGCGGCGGGAAAGACGGGGACGGCCCAGGAGTACAGGGACGCCTGGTTCTCTGGGTTTACCCCCGATCTCGCTGCTGCAGTGTGGGTCGGTTACCCCGAGGGGCAAGTCGAGATGAAAACGTCCTGCGTTGGTTCGGCGAGCGTGTGCCGTCCCACCCGCATCACCGTCACCGGCGGCTCGTGGCCCGCCATGATCTGGCAGGCGTTCATGCTCAGGGCGCTTGCCGACGTCCCGCCACGCGCCTTTGCCGTCCCCTCTTCCGGCATCACAACCGCGCTCGTCGACACGCGCAACGGCTGCCTCGCAGGCTCGTTCACGCCACTCGACGAAAGGGCCGAGGCCGTCTTCGCCACGGGGACGGCGCCTGCCCAATCCTGCCTCGAGCCCGGCGACCGCATCCGCGTTCCCTCGTTGCGTGGCCTATCCGTCGACGCCGCGGTGGCCAGGCTCTACAGCCTCGGCCTGGCGCCAAGCGTGCAGGCCGAACCTTCCGAGGCGGGCCGCCCGGGCAGCGTGATCGGTCAGAGCCCGGCACCTGGGACCCCCCTTGCCAAGGGTTCGTTGGTAACCGTGGTCATCGCTCGCAAGCCGGAGCCCGAACCCACGCCCACGGCGTCCCCGACACCTTCTCCCTCTCCGTCAACTTCTCCCTCTCCTTCGGTCGACACGGCCAGGGTGCCTTCTGTGATCGGCGCCACGCGCGCTTCGGCACAGTCCTCCCTCGCCGACTTCGAGGTCGCTGCAGTCACCCAGCCTGAACCCTCGAAAGAGCTTGCGAAGAAGCACGCGGGGCTCGTCTGGAAGCAAGCGCCGGCGGCCGGGGGCGAGGCCAAGGTCGGCTCAACCGTCACCATCTACGTAAACCCCGGCTGATGCGCCCCTCGAGGGCGGGAAAGGACATCGACACATGGAAAAACGCAAGCTTGGGGGTCAGGGGCTCGAGGTATCGGCGATCGGGCTCGGGTGCATGGGCATGTCCGAGTTCTACGGGACCGCCGACGAGGGCGAGGCCGTGGCCACGATCGAGCGCGCGCTCGATCTCGGCTGCACCTTCCTCGACACCGCCGACATGTACGGCCCGTTCACCAATGAGAAACTCGTCGGTACCGCCATCTCCAAGCGCCGGGATGAGGTTGTGCTCGCCACCAAGTTCGGCAATGAGCGCAAGCCCGACGGCACGATGGTCGGCATAAACGGCAAGCCCGAATACGTCCGCTCCGCCTGCGACGCGTCACTCGAGCGCCTCGGAGTCGATTACATCGACCTCTACTACCAGCACCGCGTCGACAAGACCGTCCCCATCGAGGACACCGTAGGAGCGATGGCCGAGCTGGTTGCGAACGGGAAAGTGCGTTATCTCGGGCTTTCAGAGGCCGGGCCCGACAACCTCAGGCTCGCCCACGGCGTGCACACAGTGAGCGCGCTCCAGACCGAGTGGTCGCTGTTCTCGCGCGACGTCGAGGATGCGGTCCTGCCGGTCCTGCGCGAGCTCGGGATCGGCTTCGTCGCCTACAGCCCGCTCGGGCGCGGCTTTCTGTCGGGGCGCATCCGATCAATCGACGACCTCCCCGAGGGCGACGCGCGCGCCCAGCGCTTTCCCCGCTTTGCCGAGGAGAACCTCGAGCGCAACCTCGCGCTTATCGACGCGGTCAAGGAGATGGCCGACGCCAAGGGCGCAACAGCAGGCCAGCTCGCGCTTGCGTGGGTCATGGCCCAGGGCGACGACGTGGTCCCCATCCCCGGGACCAAGCGGGTCGCCTATCTCGAAGAGAACCTCGGCGCGGCGGACGTCGCGCTCACGGTAGAGGACTTGCAGCGCATCGAGGAGATAGCACCCCGCAGCGCCGTCGCCGGCGAGCGCTACGCGGCCGCGCAGATGGAAGCGATCGACCGTTAACGACCCGCGAGCGCGCGATGTCGATGTTCTGCCGTCGTTGAGTGCCGCGATGGCGACGGTGCACGACGACGGTTAGCGGTAACGGCACCGCCGCTTGCCCGGCGCCTCACCTGCGGCGCGAGGCGTAGGGATGCCCGGGGATCACGAAGCGCCACGGGAGCTCGTCCCCACGCCCTGCCGACATGCCCACCCGCACCGTCTGGGCGACCTCTCCTTCCCTCAGGGAGGCGGTGACCTCATCGGAGGCACACCACAGGGGTGAGCCCCGCAGGAGCGAAGCGCCGTTGTGGGGCTTGCCGATCGCCATTGCCTGGGTGAGCCTCCCCGGCCCGGCCGCGAGCAGCCTGTCGTCGGTGATGCGGGGCCGGCGCGCCCGCATCGAGTCGATGCCGCCGGTGGGCTCCCCCGCCCGCAACAGCACGGCGGAGCAGACACCGGGAGGTCCGCAGACGACGTTCGCGCACCAGTGCATACCGTAGGTGAAGTAAACGTAGAGGCGGCCCGGGGGTCCGAACATCACTTCAGTGCGCGCGGTCATGCCCCTGTAGCCGTGTGAGCCCGGGTCCTCAGGCCCGCGGTACGCCTCGGTCTCGACGAGCCTCACGACGGCGCGGCCCCCGGGGGCATCGTGAACCAGGAGGCACCCGATCAACTCGCGCGCAACGACAAGGGAATCGCGTGCGTAGAAGGCGCGCGTTAGTCGACGAGCCAGGCAAGCAGCGCTTTCTGGGTGTGAAGGCGGTTGGCAGCCTGATCCCACACGACCGAGCGATCGCCGTCTATGACCCCGGCGGTGATCTCCTCGCCGCGGTGCGCAGGCAGGCAGTGCATGACGATGGCGTCGTCGTTGGCGAGGGCGAGCGCATCGTCGTTGAGCCGGTAATGCTCGAAGACCGCCAGGCGTTCCTCGGCCTCGGACTCCTTGCCCATCGACGCCCACACATCGGTGTACAAGACGTCGGCCCCAGACGCCGCTTCGGCGACAACGTTTGTGACGGAGAGCTTTCCTCCTGTCTCGGCCGCCATCTGCTGGCTGCGGGCGACCACATCGGGCGAAGGCTCATAACCTCGAGGGGTTGCAATGCGCACGTCCATGCCGGTCTTGGCGCCACCGAACATGAGCGAGTGGGCGACGTTGTTGCCGTCGCCGAGGTAGCAAAGCGCCACACCCTCGAGCGAGCCAACGGCTGCCCTAATCGTCTGCAGGTCGGCGAGGCCCTGGCACGGATGCGAGAAGTCGCTTAGCAGGTTGACGACCGGCACAGACGACGAGCCGGCAAGCTCATCGAGGCGGTCCTGTCCGAACGTGCGCACCGCGATTACATCCGCATATAGCGACAGCACGCGCCCCGTGTCGGCAATGGTCTCGCCACGGCCGAGCTGGAGCTCGTCTCCTCGAAGGACGACCGGGTGGCCGCCCATCGAAGTGACGGCAACCTCGAACGACACGCGCGTGCGGGTCGACGGCTTCTCGAAGATCAGCACGACCGAGCGCCCCGCCAGCTTCTTGGCCCCCGCGGTCGGTTTGGCCTTCATGTTGTCTGCAGCGTCGAGCAGCGCGGTCAGCTCGTCCGATGACAAATCGGCAAGCGACAAGAAATCCCTCTTGGCCACAACCGCCTCCTAGGCGCGCAGCTCGGCGCCGAACTCGTGGCTCAGCGCGTCCACGATGCGATCGCGCACGCGCGCCGCATCATCATCGGTGAGCGTCCCCTCGGGCGAGCGCAGCTCGAGGGCGTAAGCGAGGCTCTTGCGACCTGCAGTCACCTGCTCCCCGCGATAGAGGTCGAAGAGCCTGACCGAGGTCGCCTCTGGGGCTCCGGCCTGCTGAATCGCCAAGGTCACGGTCGCCGCAGGGATGGCTTCACCGACCACAACGGCAAGGTCGATGTAGACGGCGGGGAACCTCGACAGGCCCGCGGCCTTCACCCGGGTGAGCGGGGACGCGAACAGCGCGGGCAGGGCTAGCTCGGCCACCACCGTGCCCCTTGCGACGTCGAAGCGCTCGCATACATCGGGATGAAGCTCGCCCAAAGTCCCCGCCGTGTGCCCACCGACCGAGACATTGGCCGCGCGCGTTGGATGAAGGGGCATGCCCGACACCGGCGACCAGCCCGCATGCTCGACGCCGGCCGCCCCGAAGGTTGCCTCGAGCACTCCTTTGGCTGAAAAGAAGTCCCACTTGGTGCCTGGGCCGCGCCACGTCTGCGGCGTGCGGGTCCCCGACCACACGGCGCCGAGCGTGAGCGGCTCCCTTGGGAGGCCGCCGGTCGGCTCGTAGACACGAGACATCTCGAACAGGGCTACGCCCCCTGTGTGATGTGCCAAGTTGTGAGCGGCGGCACGCAGAAGACCGGGAAGCAGGGTCGTCCTCATCGACGACTCGTCCTCGAGCATCGGATTCGCAAGCACGACCATTTTGCGCGCCGGATGGTCCTCGCCGAGGCCGAGCGCGTCGAGGTCGCGCTGCGACGACAACGGGGACGTCCATGCCTCGCGCATCCCGGTGCCGGACAGGGTCCTGCGCAGGTGGCGTTCGAGGGCCTGGGCCGGCTCGAGCCCGCCGTTGACGCCTGAGGGCAGCGTCGCAGGGAGCCGGTCGAAGCCTGCGAGGCGCGCCACCTCCTCGATGAGGTCCTCTTCGATGCGGAGGTCGGGGCGCCAGCTCGGGATGCCGGCCTCGAGCCGGGCCCCGGCGCGCTCGACGCCAACGCCGATCGACTCGAGATGCCTCGCCTGCGAGGCGGCGTCGACCTCGTATCCAAGCAGGGTGCTCGTGCGCTCGGCGCGCAGTGTGACGCGCGGCCTCTCGATTGGGCGCGGATAGGCATCCACGACGGCGCCGGAGGGCCGACCGCCCCCAAGCTCCGCCATGAGGGCGAGGGCGCGCGCCGCTGCATAGGGAGGCATGTCGGGATCGGCGCCGCGCTCGAAGCGCGCCGACGCCTCGGTGCGCAGGACGTGGCGTCTGCTCGTACGCCCTATCGAGGGCGGGTCGAAGTAGGCCGCCTCAAGGATCACGGCGGTTGTGTCACCCGAGACCTCGGAGTCCTCGCCGCCCATGACCCCCGCCATGCCGAGTGGCCGCGCCGGGTCGGCGATCACGAGATCGTCGGGATCAAGACTGCGCTTCGAGCCGTCAAGCGTCACCAGCTCTTCGCCCTGATCGGCGCGTCGCACGACGATGTGGCCGTCGGTCACCCTCGCGGCGTCGAAGGCATGCAGGGGATGGCCGGTTTCAAGCAGCACGTAGTTGGTTGCGTCGACGACGTTCGAGATGGGACGCACGCCTGCGGTCATGAGGCGAGCCGCGAGCCACGCCGGGGAGCCGGCGACGGCGAGGCCCTCGATGTAGCGGGCAACGTAGCGGGGGCAGCCGGCGGGATCGACGATCTCGACCTCGACCTGCGCTGCCATGACGTCGGCTTCGCCTACCTGCGCATCGGGGACCCGGAGCTTGGCTCCGAGCAGCGCGGCCACCTCGCGCGCGATGCCGATGATCCCCATGCAGTCCGGGCGGTTCGGAGTGATCTCGAACTCGAGCACGGCGTCGTCGAGTCCAAGGGCGGCAACGATGTCGCTGCCAAGCGCAAGGTCACTCGGCAGTACGAGGATGCCAGAGTGGTCGCGCGACACACCTAGCTCGGCCCCCGAGCAGAGCATCCCCTGGCTCACCTCGCCGCGTATTCTTCGCTCGGCGATGGTCGCTTCGCCGAGTCGCGCCCCGACCTGCGCCAGCGGAACGCGATCGCCGACCGCCAAGTTGCGCGCTCCGCAGACAACGCTGCGGGTGCCGTCCCCCGAATCGACCTCGACGAGCGTCAGGTTGTCCGCCTTGGGATGGTCCTTTACCGCAAGCACCTCGGCCACCACGACATCGCCGATGGAGTTCCCAGGACGGTGAATCGACTCGAGCTTCGTGCCCGACATCGACAGCATCTCACCGAGCTTTTCGGGCGCCACATCGACGGGCACAAGTTCCTTGAGCCACTTGAAGCTCACCCTCATGGGCCGCCTCCCCCGGTCGCGAACTGAGCCAGGAAGCGGACATCGTTGTCGTAGAAGCTGCGGATGTCGGTCACGCCGTGGGCAAGGGCTGCGATGCGCTCGACTCCCATGCCGAAAGCGAACCCCGAGTACCTCGCCGCGTCGTAGCCCACCCACTCGAGCAGAAACGGATGCACCATGCCGCAACCGAGGACCTCGATCCAGCCCTCCCCTTTGCAGACGCGGCACCCCGATCCCCTGCACACGAAACACTGGACGTCGAGCTCGGCCGAAGGCTCGGTGAAGGGAAAGTAATGGGGGCGCAGCCTCACGTCGAGGTCGCGCCCAAAGATCTCACGCGCGAAGGTGCCGAGCGACCCCTTGAGATCGCCCATCGTGATCCCCTCGTCGACGGCGAGGCCCTCGAGCTGGAAGAACGCGCTCAGATGGGTGGCGTCCATGACGTCGCGCCTGTACGTGCGGCCCGGAATCACCACATAGACCGGCGGGGCCTGCGATTCCATCACTCGGATCTGCACCGGGGACGTGTGAGTACGGAGAACGACTTCATCGCCGTGGCCCTCTATGTAGAAGGTCTCCTGCGGGGACAGCGAAGGGTGGTGCTCGGGGAAGTTGAGCGCTTCGAAGTTGTACTTTGCAAGCTCGATCTCGGGGCCCTCGGCGACCCGGTAGCCAAGGCCTATGAAGATGTCGACGATCTCCCATGCGGTCTTGGTGAGCGGGTGGAGCGATCCGACCGGTGGGGCGTCGCCGGGCAGGGTGACGTCGACGCGTTCGCGCTCCCACCGCGCGTCGAGCTCCGCGCGCTCGAAGCCGCCCCGCTTCGAGGTGAGCGCGGCCTCGAGCTCGTCCCCTACGGCGTTGGCGAGCTGCCCGAGCTTCTTGCGATCGGTCGGGTCGGTGATCCCTCCGAGACCGGAGCGGGCACGCGCCAGGGGGGCCTTTCGCCCCAGGGCGCGCGTTCTTGCCTCAGCAAGCGAGCCGAGATCGGCGGCGGCCTCGATGATCCTGAGTCCCTCCGAGCGTGCCCCCTCGAGCGCCGCTTCGATGTCGTCGAGCCGTTCGCCGGTGGTCATGGGGCCAGAGGATAAGCGCGACGCCCGCGCCGCTGGCGAAGAGCCTCGAACAGCAACAGCGATCCTGCGATGCCGGCGTTGAGAGACTCGACCGGGCCCGGCATGTCGATGCGCACCGCCTCGTCGAGGAGGCCGATGGCGTCTTTGGGCACGCCCCATGCCTCGTTGCCGACGACGAGCGCCACCGGCCCGGTGAGGTCGGCGGCGTCGTAGATCTGCTCGGCGCCCGCGTCGGCCCCGACGATCCGAAAGCCGCCGCTTCGCAGAGTGAGGGCGGCGGCAGGGAGGGCCGCCTCGGCGATCATGCGGGCGTGGAAGACGGCTCCTGCCGAGGCCCTGATGGTCTTTGAGCTCCACGCGTCCACGGTCCCAGCCCCGAACACAACCGCACCGGCCCCTGCGGCCACGGCGGAGCGCACGAGCGTGCCGGCGTTGCCGGGGTCGCGCACCTCGGCGAGCACGAGCACGAGGTCCGTCCCCCGGAGCGCGTCCTCGAGCCTCACAGCGGGCGCCCGAACCACGGCGACTATGCCCTGCGGGGTTGCGGTGTCGGACAGTGCAGCGATCACCTGCTGGCCTGCCACCTGGGCCCTGACGCCGCCGGCCTCTGCGGAGACGACGGCCGGGTCGGTGACTAGCTCGGGTGCGACAAAGATCTCGAGCACCTCAGCGCCGGCGGCTATCGCCTCACGCACGATGTGGGGCCCCTCGGCAAGGAAGGCCCCCTCGGAACTCCTGAAAGAACGCCTGCGGAGCCGTCTGGCGGCCTGGACGCGTGGGTTCTGAAGACTGTTGAGAACCTCTCGCATGGCCTGGGGGGTCATCGCTGGGCTGCGACTTGCAGCACGCCGGCGGCGCTTCGGGGGCTTAGGACGCCTTCTCCAGGGACTGCTTGGCGACCTCGGCGAGCGAACTGAAGGCGCCGGGGTCGTTCACCGCCATCTCGGCAAGCATCTTGCGGTCGAGCTCGACCTCGGCAAGACGAAGCCCCGCCATGAAGCGGCTGTACGAGATGCCGTTGTCCCTGGCCGCGGCGTTGATCCTGGTGATCCACAGCCGCCTGAAGTCACCCTTGCGGGCGCGCCGGTCGCGATAGGCATAGACGCCCGAGTGCAATACCTGCTCGCGCGCGGCCCTGTAATGCTTGCCCCGCGCCGAGTAATAGCCTTTGGCCTCCTTGAGGACGGCGCGCCGCTTCTTTCTCCCTGCGACGCTTCTCTTCACCCGTGGCATCTAACTTCCTCCTGTGAGCGTCATTGCCCGCGCCCCCCTAGGCGCCAAGAACTCTCTTGATCTTCTTTGCGTCTTCTTTTGCCACAAGCGCCGGCGAGTTCAGACGGCGCTTGCGGGTGCCCGACTTCTTTTCGAGGAGGTGATTCGCGTTCGCCCTGCGCCGGCGGACCTTGCCCGTCGGCGACACCTTGAAGCGCTTGGCGGCGCCTCTGTGGCTCTTCATCTTCGGCACTCGATCAGCCTCCTTCGGCTCGGGTCACCCTGACCGGCCTCCGCCTGACCGGTTCGGCCTGCGCCTCCTCGGGCTCGCTGGCAAGCGCAGGCTCGGCGGCCTCAGGGGGCCGGCTCGAGCGCTGGCGCCGTGGCTCGCCGGGCGCCTTCTGCGTTATCGCTTCCTTGACGGGCCCCAGGACCATCGTCATGTTGCGGCTGTCGGCCAGTTTCGGGAAGGCCTCGATCTTGGCCACGCCCTCGAGATCGTTGGAGAGGGCATCGAGCAGCTTGCGGCCGAGCTCGGTGTGAGCGGTTTCCCTTCCTCGGAACATGATTGTGACCTTCACCTTCGACCCCTGACGCAGGAAGCGCTCGACGTGGCCCTTTTTCGTCTGATAGTCGTGGGGGTCGATCTTGGGCCGCATCTTCATCTCTTTGACGGTGACCTGCGTCTGCTTCTTTCTTGACTCCCGCTGGCGCACCGCCTGCTCGTACTTGTACTTGCCGTAATCCATGATCCTGACGACGGGTGGCTCTGCTTGAGGAGCCACCTCGACCAGGTCAAGGTCCATGTCCTGGGCCATCTCGAGGGCCTTTGGCGTGTCCATGATCCCGACCTGGGCGCCGTCTGCACCCACCACGCGCACCTGGGGGATCCGAATGCGATCGTTGACTCTTGGCTCAGCTGCTATCCGCTTCTCCTTCCGGACGACATCTCATTCCTTGAACCCGGCCTCCGCCGGGCCCGTCCCGGCGCGAAAAAACCGGTGACGCCAAGACACCGAGCGTCACCGGCTAAGGATAGGCTCGCCCCGTGAGGGGCCGACCCCAGCCGCAACTCAGTAACCCCCTCGACTCGCTTGGGCTTGACGGGAGGTGAGGGGCACGTTCAACCGGCCCCTTCTTGGCGACAAATGCTACTCAGAAAGTATAACCGCTTTGGCAGGACGCCTCGGGTGGGAGGGAGTCGCATGACTGAGGAAGACAGAGAGCGCGAAGAGCGGGCCGAGCGAGAAGGACGGGCACGGCCCAAGGTCGTTGACAAGCGGATATCGGCCAGGCGCGCCGCAGGGGAGGCGACGGCAACCCCGAGCACTCCCCCCGACCCCGTCCCCGTCCCGCAGGCTCCCGAACCCGTTCCGGCGGCGCAGGTCGGGGCAGACGAGCCGGACGAAGTGCGCATCCCTCAAGCAGAAGGAGGGCCGCCGCAGGGCGGGGTAAGCGGGCCGGACGACGCCCTGTGGACGCCAGAAGCCGAGGCGGAGGCGGAACGGATCGCCACGGAGATAGTCACGCGCCCGAGCCTCGAGTGGGTCGTCAACGTCGCCGTGACCCTCGCCAACGTGGCCGGGACGAAGCTCGAGGCGGGGGCGGCCGCCGACTCACGGCTCGCCATCGACGCCTTCGCCGCCATCGTTAACGGCCTCGGCGCTGCGCTTGACGACGCCGAGCAGCCCCTGCGCCAAACGCTCGCCCAGCTCCAGCTCGCCTACGCCCAGAAGGCCGGCGTGCCCGGCGCCTGAGCCCGGACGCGCCGCGGCCCCCGGGTTTTCCGGGGGCCGCAAGGAGTCCTAGAGGTTTAGCTGGAGATCCGGACGTTCGACGCCTGCTCCCCCTTGGGGCCGTTGGTCACGTCGAACTCGACGGCCTGCCCCTCCTCGAGAGACTTGTACCCCTCCGACTGAATCGCCGAGAAGTGCACGAAGACGTCGTTTCCGTTGTCCTGCGAGATGAACCCATAGCCCTTCTCGTTGCTGAACCACTTGACCGTACCTACTGCCACTACTCCACTTCCTTTCTCAAGCGGGAGCACAGGCCCTTCCCTGCTGAAGAATCCCCCGCGGCTACACAATCAACGCTAGCACAACCCCACAAACTAAATACCTGGCCCTGCGGACCGCCCTAGGGGACGATCTTGGTGATGGGGAGCTCGACGATGTCCCCGGCGCCGAGCGCCTTGAGGCCTGGGATCAGGGTGTTGATCGTGGACTTCTCAACGATCGTCTCGACCGCAAAAGCTCCCTCCTCCGCAAGCCTCGAAACCGTGGGTGCTCGCATGGCCGGCAAGAGCGCAACGACGCGCTCGAGGTTGGCCTCCTCGACATTCAGCTTGACCATCACCCGTTTGCGGGCGTCTATTGCGCCCTTGAGCAAGATCGTCAGCTCATCGATGGCTTGTCTCTTTGCCGGATCGGAGTAAGAAGCAGGGTTCGCGATGAGGTGCGTGCGCGACTCGAGCAGGACGTCGACTATCTCCATGCCGTTGCGCCTGAGCGTTGAGCCCGTCTCGGTGAGATCTACGATCGCGTCGACGATCTCTGGGACCTTTGCCTCCGTCGCCCCGTAGGACAGAAAGATGCGCACGGGGATGCCGAGACGCTCGAAATAGGCTTTCGTAAGATTCGGCAGCTCGGTTGATATACGCGAGTCAGGCTTTATCTGCGTGGGACTCGTTATGCCGGCCTCGCGCGGAACGGCGAGCACGACCCGAACAGGAAGGTCGGACTGCTTGGAATAGTCGAGCGCCGTGACCTTGGCAACGTCCGAGCCGGTCTCCGCGATCCAGTCCTCGCCGGTGACGCCGGCATCGAAGAAGCCCGCTTCGACATAGGTGGGAATCTCTTGAGGCCGAAGGATCGCAACCGAGTCGATGCGAGGGTCCTCGACAACGGCCCTGTACTCGCGGTCGGACGCGCGCCTCACCTTGAGATCCGCATCCTCGAACAGTTGAAGCGTCGCGGCTTCGAGGCTGCCCTTGGGCAGCACGAGCTTGAGCATCAGCCCTTTGGCTTGGGGAGCGCCGCCATCAGACTTGCCATCTCGATGGCTGCGAGAGCGGCGTCGAAACCCTTGTTGCCGGCCTTCCCGCCGGAGCGCTCCGCCGCCTGCTCCGTCGTGTCCGTCGTCAGAACCCCGAAGCTAATCGGCACCCCCGTCTCAAGCGACGCCTCCCCTATCCCGGTGGCCGCCCACGCGGCGACGTAGTCGAAATGCGGCGTCGCGCCGCGGATCACAGCGCCGACGCACACCACAGCGTCGAACTCGCCCGAGGATGCGATCTGTTTGGCCGCAAGCGGAAGCTCGAAAGCGCCCGGCACCCACGCAACCGAAACGTCGTCGTCACGCACACCATGTCTCTTGAGGCAGTCCATCGCCCCCTCGAGGAGCCGTTTACCGATGGTCGCATTGAACCGGCTTGCAATGACGGCGACGTGGAGGTGTCCTGCGTCGTAGGCACCCTCATATATGGGGCTCACCCCCGGCCTCCTTCGTCGGGGCCGGTGGTGGCCTCGACGTCCCCGGCGGTCAGGACCGATTCGGGGTCGTGGGCAAGGTCGTCGAAGAGATGGCCCATCTTTTCCTTCTTCGTGCGAAGGTAGCGGATGTTCTCGGGGTTCGGCGCGGTCTGGAGCGGTATGCGCTCGACTATCTCGAGCCCGTAGCCCTCGAGGCCCGCGCGTTTCGTGGGGTTGTTCGTCAGAAGGCGCATGGTCGTTATTCCGAGATCCCGCAGTATCTGAGCACCGACGCCGTAATCGCGGGTGTCGGGCGCGAAGCCGAGCTCGACGTTGGCTTCAACGGTATCGAGCCCCCCGTCCTGGAGCGCGTAGGCCTCGACCTTGTGCCTGAGCCCGATTCCCCGTCCCTCGTGTCCGCGAATGTAGACGAGCACCCCTTCGCCCTCTTGTTGTATCCGTTCGAGGGCCTCGGAAAGCTGCACTCCGCAATCGCACCTCGTAGAGCCGAGAACGTCACCTGTGAAGCACTCGGAGTGCACGCGCACCAAGACGTGCTCTTTACCGGCGGGGTCCCCCGCCACGAGCGCCATGTGGGTGCGCCCGTCGTGTGATTCATAGGCAATGGCCTTAAACGCTCCCGACACCGTTGGGATGCGTGCCTGGGTGACGCGCTCGACGAGCTTCTCCGAGCGCCGTCTATAGGCGATCAGGTCTGCAATCGAGATCATGAGCAACCCGTGCCCCTGGGCGAAACGCTCGAGCTCTTCGAAGCGCGCCATCGAGCCGTCCTCGTTGACGAGCTCGCAGATGACTCCCGCAGGGTAGAGCCCGGCGAGGCGTGCGAGATCAACGGACGCCTCGGTGTGGCCGGTGCGCCTCAGGACTCCGCCTTCGGTGTAGCGCAGCGGGAAGATGTGCCCCGGGCGCGACAGATCGGCGGGCTTGGTCGCGGGATCGATGAGCGCCGTGATCGTGGCGGCCCGGTCGTGGGCCGAAATGCCTGTCGTGGTCCCCCTGCGCGCGTCGACGCTGATGGTAAAAGCGGTGCCCATGAGCTCGGTGTTGTGGGGGGCCATCTGCGGCAGGTTGAGCTCCTCGAGACGTGCGGCCTCCATCGGCACCGTGATGAGCCCTGAGGTGTGCTTGACCATGAAGGCGATGTGGTCCGCGGTCACCCTCTCGGCTGCAAAAAAGAGGTCGCCTTCGTTTTCGCGGTCGGCGTCGTCGACGACAACGACCATGCGACCTGCCGCGATCTCGGCGATTGCATCTTCTATGCGGTCAAGCGGCACGGGCGGTTTCCTTCATCGGGGCCTCGGTGGGGTTGCAGGCATCAGCTTCTCAGCGTACTTCGCCATCACGTCGACCTCGACATTGACGTCATCCCCCGGGGCCAGCGTCCCGAGCGTCGTCGTCTCGAGCGTGTGCGGGATGATCATGACCTCGAAGTCCTGCTCTGAGGCGTCAACGACGGTGAGCGAGACGCCGTCGACCGCGACCGACCCCTTTGGCACCATGTAACGCAGGACACCGGCGGGGGGCGAGAACCACATTCGCTTGGAATCGCCGTCTGGCTCCACGAGCCTCAGGCGCGCGGTCGCGTCGACGTGACCCTGCACGATGTGCCCCCCGAGGCGGTCGCCGGCCCTCAGTGGCAGCTCGAGGTTCACGGCAGCGTGCTTGGCGAGAAGGCCAAGGGTCGAGCGCGCCACCGACTCGTTGGTCGCCTCGACCACGAAGCGCTTCCTCCTCACGCGACGCGCGGTAAGGCAGACGCCGCCCACCGACACCGAGTCCCCCGGCTCGAGCGCCCGCGCCACACCTGGGGCATGCACCTCGATCTCGAGCACCCCCCGGCTCTGCTTGAGGCGCGCCACCTCCCCACGGGTCACGATTCCGGTGAACATTCGCTCGTCCTTTCAGGCTGGTCCTTCTCGTAGACGGCGAGCGCGTCATCATCGATCCTTTCGAGATCCACGAGGCGCCAGCGGCGGGCAGAGGGCAGCGAGCCAATCCCGAGGGGGCCGAGCGCCGGCCCCCCTGCGCCGAGCGCAACCGGGCCGAAGAAGATCTCGAGGCGATCGACGAGGTCGTCCGCCAACAGCGAAGTCGCGAGCGCCGCGCCGCCCTCACAGTAGACCTCGACGAAGTCGTGGCGCGCCGTCGCCTTGCCGCCGAGAGCGTCGAGCAGCGCGCCGAGGTCGACGCCGCCGGGCGATGGGGGAAGCACGATCACCTCGGCGCCGACGTCGTCCCAGTCGTCGAGCGTCCCCTGCGGCGTGACTGCGGTCGTTGCGACCACGACCTGGTCGTTGCCAAACAGCCTCGCCCCCGCCGAGATCCGGCCGCGCCCGTCGACGACTACGGTCGCCGGCTGCCTGATTGCGCCGGCGTCGCGTACGGTCAGGCCGGGGTCGTCGGCGACGACTGTGCCTGCGCCGACCATCACGGCGTCGGCCTCGCCGCGCCGGGAGTGGACCCTGGCCCTCGCCGCCGGGCCCGTGATCCATCGAGCCGAGCCGTCGGGCGCGGCCATGCGCCCGTCGATGCTAAGCGCAAGCTTGAGGGTCACGAACGGGCGTCCCGTGCGCCTCTGGTGGGACCAGCGGGCGTTGATGCGAGCCGCTGCGTCGTGGAGCACGCCGGTGGTGACCTCGACGTCACACCCTTCGAGGTAGTCGAAGCCCTTGCCCCTCGTGCGTTCGTCGGGGTCCTCCATGGCTCCTACGACCCTGGTGACGCCGGCGGCTACGATTGCGGGCGCGCACGGAGGGGTCCTCCCTGTGTGCATGCACGGCTCGAGGCTCACGTACAGGGTCGCCCCGCGCGCGTCGACGCCCTCGAGCGCCCTCGCCTCTGCATGAGCGGTGCCCGCCCCCTCGTGGGCCGCCTCGGATATGACCCTGCCGCCCCTCACGACCACGGCGCCGACGCGCGGGTTGGGAGACGTAAACGGGGGCCCGAGGGCAAGATCGATGGCCCGCCCCATGTACGACTCGTCGTTTCTGTCCAAGCGATCCTCTCGAAGCCTCCCCTGCCCGGAACAGTATAAATTCTCAGCCATGGGACAAGCTATGGGGGACTCGCTGCTCGCCTACTGGCGTGACCGCCACGGTTATCAGAGCTTCCTCTACGCGATCGGGGCGCTGTTTGCCATCAGCGCCGCCGTCCATTCGATCGCCTTTTTCATCTACGGGGGCCCGTGGGAGGGGCCTGTGTCGTGGCGGAAGCCGATCGCCTTCAGCGCCTCCTTTGCCGTCATACTTCCTTCACTCGCATGGGTAATGGGCTTCCTGCCCGCGCGCAGGCGAGCTGCGTGGATTCTTTCTGCAGCCCTCGGGACGGCCAGCGTCTTCGAGGTGTCTTTGATAGCGCTGCAGCAGTGGCGCGGCGTGCCCTCCCACTTCAACGACGCCACCGACCTAGACTCCGGCATCTTCGCGGCCATGGGAAGCTTCGTCGGCATCATTGCCGTAAGCATCGTCGTGCTTACGTTGTGGACACTCCGCCCCCTCGATGCTCCACCGTCCGTTGCCCTAGCGATACGCACCGGCATGGTGCTCTTGCTTGCGGGCCAGGCTCTCGGAGGTGCGATCATCGCCAACGGCGTCCCGCAGGTCGGCGATCGACCGATCGGCTCGCTCAACATCTTCGGCGAGGCCGGGGTCATGAAGGTGCCGCACTCGGTCGCCCTGCACGCACTCCAAGTGCTGATCGTCCTTGCATGGCTTGCGCTGTTCACGAGGTGGGACGAGAGTCGCCGCACGCGCGTCGTCGGCGCTGCCTGTGCTGGTTACTCGGGCCTGCTGCTCGTAAGCACTTTCCAGACCTTCAGCGGCCTTGCGCCCTTTGATCTGGCGCCGTTCATGGGCGTGCTCGTGATGGCAAGCACGGCGCTGGCGATCGGCCCCTTCTGTGTCACCGCCGCCGCCCTCGTAGAGGCTATGAGGGCCGCACCGACTGCGCGCCCAGGCGCCCCGGACAGCCTAGGGAACTTACCCTAGTGTGGGGAAATGGGCGGCGGATTCAAACAGTCGACGCAACAACCTCGGCAAGCTTCTCGGCCGGTTTCTTCCACCCTAAGGTTTTCCGGGGGCGCCCGTTGAGCCCGTCGGCAGCGGCCTGGAGCTGATCCTCCGTTAGTTT
>JACCZU010000228.1 GCA_013695835.1 Candidatus Aridivita willemsiae | reverse complement strand
GGCTCGCCCGACGACACCCCGATCAGGCCCTGACACGGCGGCACCATATCGGCAAAGTCCTCGGTGTTCATCTCCGTCCCACTGTCGAACCCGGTCGTAAAGAACGTCGCCGTCTCTCCGGCTCGGGTCGGCAGGGCAACGCCGTCGAGACCCGTGAAGCCGTCGTTCGTGCAGATCAGCATCGACTCCCAGGACAAGTAGCGAGCCTTGCCGACCGCCTTCAAGCGTGAACGTCAGAGTGTCCTCAAAGCCGGTCTCATCTTGGCGATCACGAGGAACGATCGGCGCCTCGCCTGCGAAGACGTCGGCGACGCCCGCCTGCGCGCTCAACAGGTCGACCAGTGGTTGAATGTTTCCGTTCTCGGCGATCTCCTTCACGCGTACGACCAGCGAACCATCGACGCCAACCGGCTCGTCCCCGAGAGCGAAACAGTTCGAGCACTCATGAGCATCTCCTCCTGTTGGATTGAAACGCCCGGGGTGTGACTCTCTGCGCGACGACGTTCACGGGCGATTCCGCTCGCGCCACGAGGACGACGGACGCGTCGAGGTCGTGCATCGGGGCGTTGACGCCGCCGAGGCCCCCACTCGTCGAGACGTCTGGATGGCTCGGATGCCGAGACCTCGCGCCGACCAGTAACGTGTCCGCGAGCGACGGCATCCTCTTCTTGATGTAGCGCGAGGGGCGCCGTGTCCTTCTCGACCCGAGGCTGGGGACCGAACCGCGGATCGCGCCGACGAAGCGCGTCTACCAAGAGGGCGAGCAGATTACCGTGGAGTGGGACGCCGTGGCGCATGACCTCGGCCACCTCGGCCTTGTAGACAGCCGTAGCGGCGAGGCTCTCGTCGCCCGGCGCGGTGAACCGGCCCTCATGGCGCACCGCGTCACGCTCGTCATAGGGCTGCCCACACCGCTGCCATCTGGGTAACCGCGGAGATTAGATCGCGATCTACCGACGCGGCGCAAACCCCAACGTCGCTCCGATCTTACGTCGCTCTTCACCGATGCATCGATCGAGGGCTCGACGGTAATCGACGAGTACGCGAGCGGACCCTGGCCGCTGAAGATCGGTCGCTACAGCATCTACCTGCTCGAGGACGACAGCCACGCCAAGCTCCCCGGCCAGCCGTTCACGATCTGGTGATCCCACGACCACTCGTGGCGCGCTCCATCAGGGCCAACGCGCCCAAGCCCACTGCGAGCGCGAGCGAGAGAGACAGGTTCGAACCCCGGCTCCCGAGCCAGTTGGTGTCGCGGCCGAACTGAACGATGACCTGAAGGGCGCAGAGCCCGAAACCGCCGGCCGCTGCCAGCACCAGCAGGGGCTTCCTTGTCACCGCGCCCACGAGACCCAGGGCGGCCACAACGGTCACGACCACGCCGCCGAGCGGGTTGAAGGAGGGGCCGAAGCTGGCGACGAGCTCGCCCTTCGACGAAGTGAAGGGAAGACCGGTCGCCACGACCAAGCCAGCGATGCCGGCGGCGAGACCGACGATCGACAGCACGATTTCGGCGCGCCGCACCGAATTTGTCACGAGGCTCTAAACATCACGCGAGCGACGACAGAGTTGCTCCTCTCCCACTGAGGACGCAGCACACCGTCGAGTCCCCAGAAGCGCCCCGCCGCCACTCCGAAGACGGCCAGATGCCCCGCGATCATGAGGTAGTAGGCCCAGCTCCACTCTCCCGGCGCGCCGAGCACCGAGAGCCCGATGGCTGCGGACTGGACAACCCCCACGAGCGCCCAGAAGCGCGTCGCGAGACCCACTAACAGGAACGCACCGAGCGCCGCCTCGACGAGCAGGACCAGCCATCCGAACGCGATGAAGTTGGGAAACACGACCTCTCGCACCACGAAGGCGTAGGGAGCGAAGACCTCGTGCTCGATCGCAAGGCGCGTGAAGCGGTAGAGCCCGCTTCCGGAGCTGCGGCCGAAGTCGGGCGGCGTCTTCCAGCCCGAGTTCTGCAGCCAGAGAAGCCCGAGGACGACACGCGTCGTGAACAGCGCGATCCGACCGGCGAGATCCGGCAGCGCGCCGTCGACGTACGCGGGCCCGACCGGGCCCGGGGTCCTCACGCTCACCTGATGTCGAGCTTGGCGTCGTCGCCGCGCGCCCGGCCCTGCACGAGGCGCAGGAGTATGTTGGCGGGCTTGTCCAATGGAGACGTCGTCCTGCTGACGAGCAGGTCAGTGTCGAGCCTGCCCCCGTGCACCGTCGGCCCGAAGGGGCTCCAGTAGGCGCCGTCGGCCGTGATCGTGAGCTCAGGGGGGAGATCGATGAGGTCCGTGTCGACCCCCAAGCCGGAGTCGATCGCACGCCCCCGGCGCAGGATCGGGCGGACGATGTGATCCTCGTCCGCGACCCCCAGCCCGCGGTGCAGTTGGCACAGTCGCTCGAGCTCGTGCTCGTCGATGTGCTCGGCTGTGGTCGCAATCCGGACGCGCACGCCCCGCGCGACGAGCGCGTCGATCGCGGCCACGACCCTGCGGAAGTTCTCGGGCCCGCGCATCGTGTCGTTCGCGACCGGATCGGCCGAGTCGAGTGAGATCTGTATCGCTACCGGGGCTCCCGTCAGCCCGCGCGCCTCCTCGAGCCGAGCCCGCGTGAACAGTGTGCCATTCGTCAGCACGACGATCGGAAGCATCTCCGCCATCTCGATGATCGTCTCGGTCAGGTACGAGAGCAGGAAGGGCTCGCCTCCCGTCACCCCGAGCGATGTGAACCCGAGTGCTCTCGCCTGAGCGGCGACCTCGAGCATCCTCTGGGCGCCGAGCTCTCTCTTCGCGACCTTGGGGGCGGACTCGGTGAGGCAGTACGTACACGTCAGGTTGCAGTGGTAGTTGGCGTAGAGCCATACGCGACCCGGAAGCACGCCGTCGCCGACGGCCTCAGCGATCTCACTCACAGGAGGCCATCCTCGGCCAGGCGCGCGAGGGCCGCCTGCGATGTGGGGAGGCCGAGAGCGGTGCAGAAGCGGTTCAGCATCATCGTGGTACCCGCGAGCAGGGTTAACTCGATGACGTCGGGCTCGGCGAAGTGGCTCATCAGGGCTTCGCCGATCTCGGGCGGGACCGGGCCCGTGCTCCCCGCCACGCCATCCACCCAGTCCAGCAACGCGCGCTCCGCGCGGTCTGTGAACTGGTCGCCGAGTGGCCCGTCGCCTCGGAGCGCGAGGACCTCCTCGCGCGCAAGTCCGGCATCGCGCGCCGCGATCGAATGCGACTGGATGCAGTAACGGCAGTCCAGCAAGGCCGAGGTCCTCAAGATGACGAGCTCCTTGGTCCTGGCTGGCAACGCGGACGGTCCGAACATCTGCACGAGGAAGGGCATCGTCGCGTCGAGCACCTCCGGCACGTGAGCCATGGCGGAGGCGATCGCTCCGGGGTCGCCTCCCTCGAAGAACGGCCGGGCGAGGAGCGGTGCGCGCCGCGCGTCGAGCAGCTCCACGCGACCTCCCTCCCCCGGTGCGGCGCGTCTCGGTTGGGGCACGGCATTCACAACCATAGGGTAAACATAATTCAACGCTGCCCCGTCCGAAAGGCGTTGAGCGGATGTTCAGAGATCCGTAATACGCCCGACCTAGCGGGACGGAGCCGGGGCCAGGGCGGCGGCGAACGCGTTCGCGACGGCTCGGTGCCCCTCGGTGCTGGGATGGAACCCGTCCGAGCTCACCAGCCGATCCACCGTCTCTGCCCGACGCGCCACGAGCCCCCGAGCATGCAGGTCGACGACCTCGGCTCCGCGCCGGGCAGCCACGCGCTCGATCACGGCGTTGTAGTCATCGATTGCCCTCTCGATGACCTCGGGAGGTGGAAGCCTGCTGTCGGCGAAGCACGATGGGCCATCCCGGGGCGGGTTCGGTCGACACGCGCGATACGCGGGCAGGTCGGTAAGCGGAGGCGTGTTCGCGATCATCACCTGCGCCGCGCCCTCGGCCTGCAGTCTGGTGACGAGCCGTTCGAGGGAGCGACCGTAGTCCGGGGCGGTACACCGGTGACGAGGTCGTTCACGTTGAGCCAGATCGTCACGACATCGGGGCGCAGCTCCTCCGCGTACGGCACCTCCTGCTCAACCGCCTCCGCGACGGTCGCGCCGGGGACGCCCAGGTTCACGAAGGTCGCGCGGCGGGTAAAGGCCGCGCGGAACAGCACCTGAGGCCAGCTCTGGCGCAGGGGGTCGCTGCTTCCCGCGCCGACGGTCTCGCTCGCTCCGATGGCGACGTAGAGCGGTCCCGTCTTCTCCCGCGCTCTCCTTTTCAGCTCACGCTGTTCGAGCGAATCGCGCGAGATTACCCGATCGATATCTCTACGCCCGTCGATCTGCACCAGCGCTTCGGATCATCGTTCCACTCCGCATTTCGTCGCTGGATAGAGACGCAAGATCACCCACTCCTCGGCCTCGTACTCCATCCCCTCCCGATATCACGCAACCTCGCGCGATTCCGTCGCTACGAGCAGATTGAGTCGGTCGCCTGGCGCAAGCGTTTCGGAAGAGGTCGACTGCCAAGGCGAATCGCCGAAGACCAATTCCCGTTCCTAAATGAGCTCGCATCGCCATTCAACGGAGATGGTCTCGACCTCGACGGATTCAACTGGGTCGCCTTGGATGGAGAGAAACATGGCCTACGTGTCCAATCGCTCGCGACCCCTTATCGGACTTCGTGCTCATGGCGCTGCCACAGCGCGAACGGCTAGTGGCTCGGGCACGACGGAAACCACGGTTCATCCTGCCTGGATCTGCGGATTCCGCCTGAGCCCGGCGATGGGGCAAGTCGCATGGCAAAGGACAAGGAAGCCAGGGTCGGCCTCGGATCAACGGAGGGGCAGTACTCGATGTTGTGGCGCGTGTGGGTCCATGGCGACGAGATTTACCTCGCCCCTCGAGGGATGGCCCAGCTCGTCAAACTAAGCCTGCACTCCTCAGGGATATGGCGTTGGGCCTGGGTCAAGGACTCGGTGCTCGATGAGGAGCTCGAAGGCGATCGGACTCATGAAAGATGGCTGAAACCGGTCCCTTCATCCCGGGATGGATAGTTGGCCCCTCCGTCATGTTCCTGGTGGGAGGGCGATCCGATCGAAACCACGAAGAGAGTCTCTTGGCTCGACCCTCCCGAGAAGAACGAAAAGGTGACGGTGAGCCTCATGCTGGCAGAACCTGGCGCCATGGCAGCACGTGACCTTCGGGAGGAGAAGAGATTTCCCTTGCTCGCAGAGCTCCATCTACGGTCAGGGGGTCGGGTATGGGTAGCCGCAAGAAGAGATCCCATGACGCTTGAAGAAATGAGAGGAGTCGCGGCTGTGCAAAAACGAGAAGTCGATGCGAACGTAGTTGGATTCGGAGGGACAGCCTTCACCTCACCGAGAGCAATGGGGCACCGCTCTTTGTCGAGATGCGGGTCCCAAAGCAGAGCTCCGATCAAGCTGACAGGTAATCGACGACATCGGACGTCCGCGATAAAACGACCGTGTCGAGTCGGTCCACGAGCTTCGTTCGCTTCACGGCTGAGGCGGCCGCCCTGTCAGTAAGGACGATGTCGCAGTACGGAAGCGTCGATCCCAGAGCATCGATGTCGGCGATGTCGTTGGTCGTCCACCGGTGCCCGATGTCGCGGTGATAGGCCGACTTGATCGTCACTGCGACGTCGAAGCTGGGCATGGAATTCAGCGCTCGCCGGACGTCTTCGGGCCGCGGAAAGACAGCCTCGAGAGTGGTGGAACGCTCCGAGAGTCCCCTATGAAGTGCTTCGTTAATTTCGATCAGCACCTCTCGCGCGGCAACAACGTCGCGAATCCGCCCCCGACGCCATTGCGGATCGTCGTCAAATCGAGCGACCTGGTCGATCTCCTGCTGTGCTCTGAGCTCGGCAACCTCAAAGGCAGAGATCGGACTCCATCCCAGCCTCCGCATCTCAGGTTCCTCGTCTGGTGACGGACCCTCGAGGGTCTTCCTGTTCAATTCGAGTTCGCCCTTCGCTAGAGCGAGATCGAAAGCCTCCGGACCGTCGCGGTGCGATGCCCGGACATGCTCTGTCACATCTCGCCCGTCAGCGGATTTGATTTTGAAACCGCCCACCATCCCGAAGGCCCTGGCGACCCCCCAGTCGAGGTAGTCCATCGTGTTGATCGGCTGAGGATTCGGTCCGACGAGGCGATCCAGCAGCGCCTCGATTTCGTGAGTAGAGATAACCGAGCGCGATGTCACGACCATGTAGCGCGACACCTTTTCGATTACCTCACGCAGGTCGCGGCGTTGGCGATATTGAGCGATCTTCGAAATCTCGAAATAGATCGTGTCAGAAATGGGAAAGACAACTGATCCCTCGTCCACCGCCCGCATGCACGCCGCAAGGCTCTCCTCGTGCCTTTGGCCGTCGCGGTGGCGGGCCAGGGCCTTGGCGAGCGAGATCCAGTGGTTGAGATCGAAATAGACGAGTTTGGGCGGAAGCTTCGGCCGTCGCAGCGTCTGTGGCCACACGTAGGAACCCTGAAGCTGCTCAATATCGCCCGCCTTCATTACTTCACCTCCCGGCGCAATCCCACCACTCTCGAACAACTCGCTGGCATTTTGCTGGTAGTCAACGAAAACTCGAGGTTTGCTCGATCGTCTATCAGGTAAGAAAAGCGGCTCTGACCTGCGTCTTCAATTTGTGGGGCCGGCTGGACTCGAACCAGCGACCAATGGATTATGAGTCCACCGCTCAACTTTCGTCGACATGCGCTCGGTTTCAGCTGTATCACGGACCCGGAGCTTTCAACCTATGGCGATGACCACTGGGTTCTCGACGGAACAGGGCAAGCTCGTTTCGACTGGGCTTGCGGAACATACGCGGAACGCGGGCCAGGCAAAGGACTTTCCCGAACGTTCATTCGGTTGATAAAACTGTCATTGACCAGGACCTTTGCGAAGTGGGCGGTGACGGGTTCGAACCGCCGACCCCTGCGTTGTAAGTGCGACCCGACAGAATCGCGCTACCAGGGAGAATCCGCGTTTGCCCTGGTCACCGCCGCTTTTCGAGGTGTCGTGATTGTTCCCTCGATTGCCTGGTTTTGCGCTCGTCCGCGGACTATCCGCGGACTAGGAAACTTGGCCTTCTAACTCTGGTGATGGGACCGCGGCACCCGCATACCCATCGCATGTCAAATGGGAACCGTCAGCTCGGGTCCATATCCAGGAATCGCTTGATCAAGCTCCAATCATTCAGAAACGAATCTGCGTTCTCGATCTTCGCCAGCCGAACCCTGTAAGCGTTCATAGCCTTCGCCTCCGTCTTTGCCTTATGCACTACGTCAATGGGCAACACGTAAAGCTCTGGCGGCCGTACTCCACCGGTTGGCGACGCTCCGCGAGGAGTGGCTCTGTTCAACTTTGCGAACACTACGAAATCGCAGTCGAAATTTCTGATGCCGAAGACTCTGTCACCTGTGAGATAGCGGCTCTTGACTTGGATACGGCATTGGCGCTTCTTCGAGGGATTGAGCGCAATAACGTCATAGCCGGGATAGGTCGTGTACGCCTTGTGCGCTTCCATACCCTCGATTAGGAGATGGGCTAGTACCAGGAATTCCGCGCCTTCTGCTTCCAACCGGGTATCCCTCATCCAGAGAATCAACCACCTCTGTCGTTGCTAGGCAAGACCGGCACCTACGAGCTTGCAGCTTGTCGTCCGCTCTGTCGCCCTCAACGCTTAGATCGCGATTGAACGAGGAACCTTCGACTTGTAGTCGTCGCCGAGCCGCCTAGCCCTCTTATAGTCGCCGGCGCTGAACTTCGTCCTCGAGGGTTTCCGCATCCCAGTGATGACTGCGATCGCAGGACCGGGTAGTCCACGCCTGTCCAACTCGGTTCGATCCGCGTTCTCCAGGATGCAGAACAGACGGAACTGCTCACGTTTCGGACCCTGTGCGCGCACCTCGTAGTAACCGTTCATGTCGCCGTGCATCGCTTCCCATTTCCCACCGCCTGAGAATTTCGGCTGTGGTGCCTCGGCGACAGCTTCAAGGGTGGCGAGCATCTCCGCTTCAACCTTCGTCGGACAAGAGTCAAGGAAGTCCGCGGCTGGAATGGTCCCTTCCACGGCTCGGTAAAAAACGACGTCCCATGCCATCTATTGAGTCAGGCAACAGAAGGGGGCTCAGCCTGCAGCCGCTTGACGACGTTCCTGCGCTTTAGAAGATCCTTTGCTACGCGGAACAATCTGAACCTCGGCGTCAAGAGCCTGAGCGAGCGCCGCGATCGTCTTCAGTTCGGGATTTACCTGCGCAGTGAACAGCCTCCGCACGCTGGCAGGATCCTTTCCGATCTGGCGGGCAAGGTCTGCCTTGCTGAACCCAGCCTCTTCTCGCAAGTGATCGAGCGTGCGCATGATCGCGTCGATCTGGGCAATCTCAGCCCGAGCACGCTCGTACTCGGCGCGGAACTCTGGATCCTTGAGACGGGCGGCCAGCCTCCGTCTGTGATAGCTGGTATCGACCAACTTCTTGTTCATTTTGGTCGTCATCTCGGACTTCGCTCCCTTATTCGAGCCCATGGGAGGAAGCGTAACATACATGTTACGGACGACACAACCTCGTTGGACCCAGAAGTTTTGTGCCTCGGTTTGATGGAAGCCGCAAAAAAGCGTAGGGCTTGACGCAAGAGACAAGTAGCCGAGCTGGAGGCGACCCGCAAGCTCGCCAACGAGCGCACGCTCGACGGACCGCGTCTCACGTACATGCCCTTCATCGTGAAAGCGGTGGTCACCGCGCTGAAGGACTACCCAGCTCTGAACGCCTCGCTGGACGAAGAAGCCGGTGAGATCGTCTTCCACGACCGATACGACATCGGCATCGCGGTGGACACCCCTGCCGGCCTCACTGTCCCCGTCGTGCGAGACGAGATAAGAAACGTCTACGAGACGTGGCGGTGGATATCGACCGCCTGGCGTCTGCGGCGCGTGCAGGTACGGCCACGGCGGAGGATCTGCGGGGCGCTACCTTCACGATCTCGAGCCCGGGACCCTTCGGCGGCTTGATGGCAACACCGATCGTGTTCCATCCGCAGTCCGCGATCCTGGGCGTCCATCGGGCCGGGGATAGGCCGGTCGTGCGAGATGGTCAGATCGTCATCCGGAAGATGATGAACCTGTCCATCACCTTCGATCACCGCATCCTCGACGGCATGACCGCGGCCAGATTCATCCTCGACGAGGTCCGGCTCCTCGAACACCCGGCCGTCCTGGCTTTCGAATCCTGAGCCCAAGACACGAGAAGAGCGGAGGCGGGGCTCGGTCGGCCGTGCGCAGAGTGGCACCACCGGAGCGGGCTAGGGCTAGGGGCGGCGGGCGAGGGCGAAGATCACCTCGGAGGTGTCGGTCAGCCCCTCGCGGTCGACCTCTTCGAGCCGGCGGCGCACCCGTGTGAGGCAGAGCGCGCGGGCGTGGGGTCCCAAGGAGTCGAAACGCCGTCTGCTCATCCCGTGGCCGACCCTGTGGTCCACGAACTCCTCTGCCGTCATGGCTTTCTCATAGGTCGCCGTCCAGGTCCGGATGCGATCGAAACCGGCCTCATCGAGCAAGGCAGTCATCTTCGCCGGTGTGTCGACAAGATCATGGCGCGCAATCGTTACATCGGCCTCCGCGGCCCCTGCCGCGTCGAGCTCCTCCGACCAGATGTCCAGAGCCGCGTAGCCGGGGTCGTCCCCCCAAGTGACGGTGCCGATCGCTCCGCCCGGTGAGATGACCCGCGCCATCTCGCCCAGACCCACAGACGGGTCCGGGAGATGGAACAACGCGAAGGGGATCAACCCCACGTCGAAGCTCTCGGACCGGAGCCCGAGTTGCATCGCGTCCATGACAGAGACCGAGGATCCTTCAGGCGCGAGACGGACCATGCCCTCGGCAACGTCGACCCCATGAATGAAGGCACCGGGCACCAGCCTGCTGATCTCGGGGAGAAGGGTGCCGACTCCGGTGGCCACATCGAGGACTCGCCGGGCTCCCTTGAAAGGGACCTCCTCCAGCAGCAGGCGCGACATCCGAAGGAGCTCTGGGGCCCAGAGGCGTTGGTACTCGTCCGCAGCCGACGAATAGAACGTGACCAAGGTGCGGGCCTCGGGCGCCCCCGATGCCGGTTCGCTCATCGAGGCTTACGCGCGCGGATCGAGTAGCCGTAGGTCCCGAACTGCCTCGCCTGCGCCTCGCCTCCGGCCCCGGCGAAGGTATCGATGGGGTTCGCCAGCTCGATGTCGACCAAACCGGCTCCGGCGATGACTCTCTCCCACCCTGCGCACGGCAGGGCACCGGCGATTCAGTCGGTCCAGAGGTCGATGTCCCGGAGAGCGCTATCCGGCACGGGTCTCTCGACGCAGATATCGGCGATCATCAGCCGGCCGCCGGGTTTCAGCACTCGTGCTATCTCGGAGTAGACGCGCATCTTGTCGGGACAGAGATTGATGACGCCGTTGGAGATGACCACGTCGATCGATCCCGACTCCACCGGAAGATCCTCGATGTAGCCGGAACGGAACTCCACGTTGGTCATCTCCAGGGAACGGGCCGTGGAGGATGCACGGTCGAGCATCTCCGTCGTCATGTCGACCCCTATGACCCGGCCCTCCGTCCCAACCCAGTAGGCGCTCAGGAAGGAATCCATACCTGCTCCCGAGCCGAGATCCAGGACCGCGTCCTCCTGCCCGGGTACGTCCCAGAAGAAAGGGTTGCCCACCCCGGCGAACGCTTCGGTAGCCTCGTCGGGAAGCTCGCTCAGAGGCCACTCGGGGTATCCCATGCTCAACGCGTGGGCGCGGCCGGTGTGGAAGTGATAGGTGGCGGCCGGAGCGGCCGCCACCTCCCTGTACTTCTCTTGGACCTCGCTCCGCAGCTCGTCAACATCCACCAGCTCGAGGATGTCGGGACCCAGCTCACCGATGGATGACACAGATCAACTCTTCGCGTAGATCTCGGCGCTCTTGCTCTCGAACTCGTAGCCCACGAAGGCCTCTTCGCCCGCGACCCACGCGTCGTGTCCCGGCTCGATCACGTAGGCATCGCCCGGCTCCAGCTCGATCTCGGTTCCGTCATCGTGTGTGACGTGCAGACGTCCCGACGCGACGGTGCCCACGTGCCGGGCCTGACAAGAATCGGTGCCCACCACGGGCTTGATGCACTCGGACCACTTCCACCCGGGTTGCATCGTCAAACGAGCGGCAGTAGTCGATCCCAGTTTGACCACGTCCACCCTCGTCTTGTCGGGGGTGCGGGTCTCATCTGGAGACTCGAAGCTATTCTTCTCGATACCAGCCATCTCCACTCCTTTCGTTCCTAGAGTTCCGAACCAGACTTAGACCTTAGAGAGAAGCCCTTTCAACGACAACCCCGCTCCGACCACGAATATGAGGACGGCGAGGTAGATCAAGCCCAGGTGACCGAGCGTGTCGAAATCGTTGGGGTAGTGAGCCGGGAGCGCGACCGCGAGACCCAAGACGGGAGCGGCAACCGCGCCGACCAACGCCCACAAGTGGCCTCTGCGAACCCCGAACCAGGTGAGGAACAGAACCGCCAACCCGGTCGCCGCGATGAAGCCCGAGACGGCGATGTGCAGATGGCTGATGTACTCATAGAGAGCCGGGCTGAAGTCGATGATCTGGTCTTTGCCAACCTCGACCTCGTTCGGACCGATCCCCAGCTCGAGGAAGCTGTCGGTGAAGTTTCTAACGAAGAAGATCACTGCGTAGCCGATGAACCCGATCGCGGCCAGACCCATGAGGGTCGTGCCGTTCCTGAGGTCGGCACCCGGGGCGCTGTCGAGAGCCCTGACATCACTGCTTACGGTCGCCATTCCCATCCTCCTTGGCTTATGCCTGCCTTCTCACTGGCACAGACGGGGAAACGGCGAGGATTATTGCAGTTCAGACGAGATGCAATAACTATGGACGCCGGTTCGTCTTTATCTATGGGAGCCGCCTAGGCTCCGAAGGGACAAAGGGTGGAAACGGGGACCGTTGCCGGCAAGAAGGATCTATTCCGCGAGCTCGCTTCGGCACATCTCGAGCGGCTCTACGGGACCGCTAGGCGGCTCGTGGGTCCGGATGCCGAAGATGTTGTGCAGGAAACCCTCATGAAGGCTTATCAGGGCTTCGATCAACTACACGAAACCGGTTCCGCCGGCGCCTGGCTCACGAGCATCCTGGTCAATTGCTGCCGTGACCGCGGCCGGGCCCAGGCCCGGGAGCCGGAGCAGGTGAACATCGACGACGTAGACGACTTCTCCCTGTATCGGAAGATCGCTCGCGAGGACCCATTTCCTTATTCGGATTCCCTGCACCTCGACTTCCTCCAACAGTTCGGCAAAGAAGACGTCACCACGGTGCTTCTGTCGCTTCCCGAGATCTACCGGGTCCCGTTGGTCCTGGTCCATATGGACGGGTTCTCCACGAAAGAGGTTGCCAAGCTCGTAGGAGCCCCCCTGGGAACCGTCCTGGCTCGTCTCCACCGGGGCCGGAAGCTCTTCGAGAAAGAGATGTGGGAACACGCTGCCGCCACCGGGCTGTTGAAGGAGAGGGCGCGATGATCAATTGCTCGGATGCCGTTAAGCAACTCTGGGAATATCTCGATGGTGCCATGGCCGAGTCGGATCGCCGCGCCATCGAGGAGCATCTCGACGTCTGCAAGAGGTGCTGCGGGGAGGCCGAGTTCGCGGAAGAGCTCCGGGGCTTCCTCGCAGATCACGCGAGCGATGAGTTGCCTGCCGATGCGCGGATACAGCTGACCACATTCCTCGACGAGCTATAGGAGCTGGAGTTGAGCCGCGACTTGATGCATTCCAAAGAGTTGAAAGATCTCGTTCGCGACGCGTACTGCGCTATCGAAGGCGACACGAGTCTCGTGGCGCGAACGCTATATGAGCCCGCAGATCTCGTGGGGGTGCCGGAGGTAGCCCTCAGGCGCTCTCTCGGCGTCAACAACCACCTGCGTTTCGCCGACATCATGGCGGGGGAAACCATCTTGGACCTCGGCTGTGGCGGTGGGATCGACGCAGTCATCGCAGCGCGGCGAATAGGTCCGACGGGGA
>JACCZU010000176.1 GCA_013695835.1 Candidatus Aridivita willemsiae | reverse complement strand
TGGGAAGCGAGCGTGCCGCTCGAGGTGGGGCTGGCAAGCACCATCGAGTACGCAAGGACGGCATGGGACGCTTAGCTCAGCCATTTGGAGTCCTTGAGCCGTCCGTCCGGAGTGGCCAAGCCATACCTGCATCATGAGGGTGGTTCGCTATTATCCGCGGGCCCTTGTCGGCGACGGAGGGATGACAAGCGCGGTGCGCAAGTGGTCGCAAGGTATGGCGAACCACGGCGCCGAGGCCGTCATTGCCTACGCTGAGGGGGTGGAGCCCCCGGCCGAGAGCACGGTGGAATGGATACCGGTACGCCACTCGGGCCGCACCGGCATGCGAGTTCCGGTCGGTCTCGAGGGCATCGTGGAGGGTGCAGACGTGCTCGTATTGCACTCGGGCTGGACGCTTCACAACTACAAGGCAGCCGCCATTGCCCGGAAGCTCGGAATCCCCTACGTGCTCGAGCCACGCGGAGCTTACGATCCGCACATAGTTGGGCGCCGCCGCTATCTCAAGAAGCCCTGGTGGCTCGCGTTGGAGAGGCGCCTTGTATTTGGAGCTAGGGCAATCCACATGTTTTTCGAGGAAGAGCGGTCTCATCTCGAGGCGCTCGGCTATAGGGGGCCGGTGATCGTTGCTTCGAACGGCGTCGACGCGCCCGATGATCGTTGGGATCGTGGGAGCGGCGGCTATGTCCTGTGGCTTGGGCGCTTTGATCCCGAGCACAAGGGTTTGGACATTCTGCTTGAGGCCGTTCGCAGGCTGCCCGCAACGGAACGTCCCGATCTTCGTCTCCACGGGCCCGACTGGCACAATCGTAAGCGGGACGTGGACGACCTTGTTTTGAGGCTGGGGCTCAGGGACCATGTCGTGGTGGGACGGTCGGTCTATGGAACCGAGAAGCGCCGGATGCTTGTGCACGCCAAAGCCTTCGTCTATCCCTCGCGATGGGACGCGTGCCCGAACTCCGTGCTCGAAGCTGTGAGTCTCGGCATCCCCTCCCTCGTGACCCCCTATCCTCTGGGGCGCTTCTTTGCGCAACGGAACGCAGCTTTGCTTGCCAAGGAGACCCCCCACGCTCTCGCCGATGGGCTGGTTGAGCTCGGCTCGGAAGACGCTGCTCTTGTCGGCGAAAAGGGGGCTGAGGTCACGCGGGCCGAGCTGTCGTGGGATGAAGTTGCCCGCCAATGGCTCAACCAGACCGGAGCGCTGTTGTGACGACCAGAGCCGGCGAGGACCTTTCTGAGCTTTGGGTGCCCCTCCTTCGCAGGCTGACCGAAAGACTGCCGGCATGGGGACTGTGGAAGAACGCCGACAGGGCTCTATTCGGCTACGGGGATTTCGACTCAACTGCGCCCGAGCGAGACTGGGACGCAATCATCGGCGAGTTCAGCCGCTGGGCCGGCAGTCATGGTTATGGTCCGGTCGCCGCCTGTCCGCACGTCGCCGGTGTCCTGTTTATCGTCGCCCTCGACCGCAAGCACCGGACGGTGCTCGAGCTCGATGTCAACGGGCGAAAGTACTTTAGGGGCTGGACGATGTTCAAGCCTGAGGATCTGACGAGCGTCATGGAAATCGACGATCGTGGCTTCCGGCGTGTGCGGCCCGGCGCCGAGGGAATCATTCTCTTGACGCAGAACGGTTTGCGCTGGGGTGGAAGGCCGAACCATGAGGGCTTGCGGGCGAAACTGGTCCCCGAGCTCCTCGCGGCCGACCCCGAAGGTGCGCGCGCCGCCGCCCGGCTCTTCGGACCCGCCGGGAAGGCGCTGGAGGCGGGTGCCGCCGCCGTTACCAAGGGCGCATGGAATCGCCCGGCCATGTTGCAGGTCGAGGCATATGCCCTGGCCCGAGCGCTTATGGAGCCGGCCGTGCTCACCAGTCGCCTGCAGGCTCGCCGCATCAAGAACCGCTGCCCACTGCTCAGGACCATCTTTGCCGACGACCGTGAGATTCGTGGTGATCCTGATCGCTGGGTGCGCGACGTGGGGCGGGACCACACCGTGCTTGCTGATGGCTGAGATCTCGCCGGTCCCAGGTGCCAAGGCCGCACCGCCACGGCCGGATTGGCTCCCCCTTCTGCAGCACTTGGCCGGGGAGGTTCCCAACGGCACCGTATGGAAGAACGTCGAGGCAGGGCTGAACGGCTCTGGCGATGTGGATTACGCGGCGCCGACGACCGACTGGGCCACGATCGAAAGCGCCTTCCTGAAATGGGCAGGCACCCAGGGACTCGGCCCCGTGGTGGCCTGCCGCCACGTCCCCGATGCGCTCTTCTTGATCGCGCTTGACCGCAGCAAGGGGGCGTTCGCTCAGCTCGACGTGCGCGGGCGCGCGACGTTCAGGGGTTCGAGGATTTTTCACCCCGAGGATCTGCGAACTCTCAGCCAGAGGGACGAGCGCGGTTTCCGAAGGTTGCGCCCAGGAGCCGAGGGTCTGATCAAGCTTGTGTTGAACGGTGTGGCGGCTGGCGGCAGGCCCAAGCCAAGGGGCCTGGGCAAAGAGGGCGTGGGTGCACTGCTCGGCGGCGATCCCGACGGGGCCCGCCTTGCCGCGCGCCTCTTCGGCCTGGCCCGGCCGGCGGCGGCGGCAGGCGCAGCGGCGGCGGCGACCGGCGTCTGGGACCGGCGAGCCATGGTGCTCGTTGAGCTGCGCGCCCTGGCCCTAACGCCGCTGAACCCAGACATCGTGTGGAAGCGCCTCGCGGCGCGCCGTGTGAAAAGGACATGCCCCGTGCTTGTGGCCGGCATTGATCACGGACGACGTATACCGGGCGACCTCGACGCCTGGGTTGCCGAGGTCGCCCTTGACCACGCCGTCCACCACCCCTTAGCAAACAAGGCTGAGAGGGAGTAAATGAGCCTGCAGGATGAGGCCGGGAGCAACGAAGATCGGTTCCGGCGCGATGCGGGTGGCCCCGGCGGCATCATCTCCATCGTGGGACCGGATGGGGCCGGAAAGTCGACCTTGATCGATGCCCTGGTGGCCGAGACGCTTGCCGGCGCGCCGGTTCTCAACATCCGCTACCCGCGCGTTCTCCCGCGCCGCATGGCGGAGGACGGCGCTCCCGTGACCGAGCCTCATCGGGCTCCCGTGTATCCGTTATGGCTGTCGCTTGCCAAGACGGCCTACGTCTTCATCGACTACCTCCTCGGGTGGAACCTGCGGGTCAAACCCTGGGCCAGGCGAGGTGGCTGGGTGATCATCCAGCGAGGGTGGTGGGACATGGCCGTGGATCCAAGGCGTTATCGGTTGAGCGTTCCCGCACGGCTGATGTGGTCTCTCGGGCGGCTGCTGCCGGCGGCAGACCTCCTGCTGATCCTCGAGGCGCCGCCCGACGTGGTCTACGCCAGGAAGACTGAGCTCAGCCTCGCCGAGCTCGAGCGGCAGATGCTCGAGTGGCGACGACATCTCCCCGGAGGGCAGCGACATCTCTTCCTCGACGCCACCTTGCCTGCGGCCGAGGTGGCCCGGCTTGCAAGGGACGAGGTGACGAGGATGGCGGGAGGGACTCGGGGTGCCGGGACCGCCAACCTCCCACACCGCGACGACCCCCGCTGGCTGCTTCCACGGGGGCCGCGCCGCGTCGCAGTCGGCGCCGTGCGCGTCTATCACCCGATCACCCCGGTCGGGCTTGCGGGGTGGAGCGCGGCGCGGCTTGCCGCTGGGGCCGGGGGATTCCGCTTGCTCCCGCAGGGCCGTGATGCCCCGGCGAGCATCCGAGCGCTGCTCGGCCCCCACATCCCCCCGGGAAGCCACCTCGCGGTTGCGAGGGCAAATAGTCTGGGCAGGTGCGTCGTGCTTGTCCTCGACCATGGCGGGCGGCCGCTGGCCGTGGCGAAGGTCGCGACCGACGAGTCCGACGAGCGGGTTCTGGTCAAGGAGGTTGCAAACATCCGTACTCTTGCGAGCCTCCTCCAGGCGCCGCTCGCGGCTCCCCATGTCCTCGCCCACGGAAAAGGCTTCGTGTTGCTTGAGGACGTGGCGTGGCGTCCCCGCCTTCGCCCGTGGAAGTTGCCGGTTGAGGTTGCCGCAGCGCTCGGAGCCTTCTGGACCGCCGGGGGAGCCGCCCACGGGGATTTCGCCCCCTGGAACCTGCTGCGCACACGCTCGGGGTGGGCGGTTCTCGACTGGGAGGAGGCGCGGACCGGGACCCCCCCTGGTTCGGATCTGTGGCATTACATCGTCCAGGGCCATGCCCTCCTGAGGCGCCCGTCGGAAGGCGCGCTCTTGGCGGGGCTCGAGGGCAGGGGCTGGATCGGGGCCGCCGTGAGTGCTTACGCCGGTGCCGCCAGTCTGGAACCTGTTGAGGCCAGGGGCTGGCTGGCCGGCTATCTCGAGGCCAGCATCCCCACACTCGATCCCGCAACCACGGAAGGGATGGCGGGGCTCGAGGCGCGCCGGGGACTCCGGGCAAAGATCTAAGCGCGGCGGATGGACATGAGTAAGGGACCTTGGGTGCTCGTAACCGACGGTGGGCACGGGGGCAGCCGCGATGCTGTGGCGGCCGTGCGCGCTTTGCACGCTGCGGACTACCTCGTGGCGCTGACGGTGGCAAGGGGATCGCTCCTCGCCCTGCCCTCACGCTATGCCCAGCGGAGGGTGACGGTCCCGTTCGTCACCGAGCCCGGTTACGCAACCGCGGTGCGGGCTGAGGCCTCACGGGGACCCTATCTGACCGTGCTCCCGGCCAGCGAGGCGGCGCTTGGCGCCCTTGGTGTGTCTGTTTCCCACCTCACCGACAAGGAGGGGCTCTCCGAGGCGGCCGGTCGGGCGGGTATCCCGGCCCCCCCGTCGCGCTCGTTCTCCGACAAAGAGGAGCTGCTCGCCGCCTCCTCCGAGCTTGACTACCCCATCGTGGTCAAGCCACGGGCGCGCCAGGCGCCGGCGCTCTTCGCTTCACGTCCCGAGGAGGTGGGATCTGCGCCCCTTGGACCGGGCCCCGTGCTCGTGCAGCCCTATTTAACCGAAGCGCTCAGAGCTGTGGCAGGCGTGATGTGGAAGGGGCGCCTGGTTGCTGCCGTCCATGAGCGATGGCTCAGGATCTGGCCCCCAAGGGCGGGGCTTGCCAGCGCGGCCGAGACCGCCGCCCCCGACCTGGCCCTCGAGGCGCGGCTGATCGAGCTGATGGAAGGGTACGACGGCATCTTCTGTGCTCAGCTCGCCGGGCCCTATCTGTTCGACCTCAACCTTCGGGTCCACTCCTCCCATCCCCTCGGTGTTGCCGCCGGAGTCAATCTCGTTGCGCTCTACTGCGACCTGTTGCGCGAAGCCGAGGTCCCCGACGAGACGCTCCGGCCCCGGACCGGGGCCTTTTATCGCTGGCTGGAAGGAGACGTTCGCCACCTGGCGAAGTCCTTGACGTCGAAAGAGACCACGCTTGGCTCAGCAGCCATCTCCCTGAGGCCTCGCCGCCATGCAGCTCACAGCACGGAGTCGCTCAGGGATCCGGGGCCGATGGTGTCTCGCTTGTTGTACGCAGCAAGTCGCGTGCATCTCTCCGAGGCCACGAGAAAGCTGGGGGCCCGGTCCCGATGACGGCGTCAAAGGCAATGACCTGCACCAGGACTTGCCCGCGCTCATCATCGGGTGACGAAGGAGGGGTCGAGCCCCCCGGCGCTTGCCGCACCCACCAGTGAGAGCGCGACGTCGATCTCTGCGGTGAGGGAGTTGAGGACATGCTCGACGCCTTCTTGACCGGCAACGGCGAGCCCGTACATGAACGGCCGTCCGAGCAGCACTGCGTCTGCGCCCAGGGCCAGAGCCTTGATGACGTCGGAGCCTCGTCTGATCCCGCTATCCATCAGCACCGTGGCGTCGTCGCCCAGTGCGCGCCGCACTTCGGGCAGGGCATCCAAAGATGCGATGGCCCCGTCGAGCTGCCGGCCACCGTGATTCGACACGATGACGCCGTCGGCGCCAGCGTCGCGCGCGCGCCTGGCGTCCTCTGCGGTGAGAAGACCCTTGATCAGCAGGGGAAGCCGCACACGCTCACGCAGCCACGCCAGCTCCTTCCACGTCAGCGACAGGTTGGGGAACATCTTGACCACTGCCTCGCCCGCGGCCACAGGATCCTCTTCCGGTGTAAGGGTCAAACGGCTTCGAAAGACGGGATCGCTCGTGTACTGACGGATGCCCTCCCCTTTCAGGAACGGCACATAGGCGTTTCTCAGATCGCGGTCCCGCCACCCGACCATCGGTGTATCGACGGTCAAAACGATGGCGCGATAGCCGCACGCTGTGGCGCGGTCAACGAAGCTCTCGGTGACCTCTTTGTCGCTCACCCAGTAGAGCTGAAACCAGCCGGCGTGGCTTCCGAGCTCCCGCGCAATGTCTTCCATCGAATGAGAGGCTGCCGTGCTCACCAGCATCGGGATGCCCGTCTGGACGGCCGCCCGCGCCACCGCGAGCTCCCCGTCTGGGTGGGCAAGCGTCTGCCCTCCGATCGGCGCCAGGAGAAAGGGGGCCGGTGACGTTGTGCCGAGCACCTCGACGCTCAACTCTCGCTCCAGGTTGCCGGTGAGCATCCGTGGCCGCAACTGCCATTTGTGAAACGCCTCGCGGGTTGCGCGAAGCGTCCACTCCTCCCCGGCCCCGCCTGCAATCCACTCGAAAGGACCGCGGTCCATGACCTCGGCGGCGCGCGCCTCCCACTCGGCGGCCCCCACCGGCCAGCGGTTGGTATTCATAGTGCAAGAGAATACAAGTGTGCAAGAGAATACAAGTCGCGTTTAGCCTAACAAGTTGAGGCGTGTGCTTGGTTCTTGCCGCTTCAACCTGCCCTTTGAGCACGTGAGCTGAACCAATAAGACTCCACTCGAGGTCGGGTCGGCAACCGAGAGTGAATATGACCACACTGGGCAATCTGAATCCGGCAGCCCGCATCCGAAGGTGAGGCCGGCCGCGTCCCCACAGTTGTTCAGCTCGCCTGTCGAAAGGAATCCGGCTAATTCATCAAGCAGAGCGTCCAGGATCGTGCTGCCGCTTCGTCCCCCCAATGATGAACAGGACCTTTAGTTCCTGCGAGGTCATGAGGACGCTTCCAGGTTGGAGACAATCTCATTATCGTGCAGATCAAGGCCCTCGGTCACATAGGGTCCGTAGGGTCCAGTGCCTCGGTCCTGATCTAAGACTTCAATACCGTCACCGTTTCGCCAGACGTTGTTGCCGTAGACCTCCACATTGGGAGAGGAGTTGATTACGATGCCGGCCGCCGTGTTCTCCGACACGGTGTTGTTGCGTATCGTTGCATCGTAACTGATCTCGTGTCTGATCCCATAGCGCTCATTATTGGTGACGGTGTTCCCCTCAATAAGGGTATGGATATTGTTGATATCGGTCCACAGTCCGTCACCCCAGTTTTCGTGGGAATAGTTGTCGCGAAGCACAAGCCCGCTGCCAGGCTCAGAAGGGCTGCCGGTGAGCACGAACTTCGTGCCTCCAGAAGCCCAGTTACGCCCAATCGCGTTGTAGTATCGATGAGAGTTGTTGAATGAGATTTCATTCTCCTCAACGACGATGTTGTCGCCTGCGCCCGTGAGTCCATACTGGCCGTTGTGATGGAGAAAGTTGTGCCGGGCCGTTCCATTGTCCCCGAGCTTCATCCCGGTGGTGGCATTCAAGCGGATTTCCGAGCCCGTCACCGACCACCCGGAACCTGCGGTAACGCCCCGTCCCAGGCTCTTTTGGACAGTGAGATTCTTTACAGCAACCCGGGACGCTTCACCCCCGACAATGCCGTCGGCAACCGCGAGCTCAACAGTATGCCCGATGGGGGAGTCGGCGATGTAGATGTGGTCTTTGTCGTAGTCGAAGTAGAAATGTCCGCTGCCCAACTCCTTTTTGCTGTTCACCCTCTCGAGCAGAGCGCCGTCGTAGAAGACATCATCTGAATAGCGCGCCTCCTCATGGAGGAAATCGGGGAAGCTGCCCTCATGGTTCACGGTGGGTCCCTGGCTCTGGCTTCGGACGACCCAAATGCCGGCGCCTTCGTGCCATTTGGTGAGAGGCTGTGACCCATCAAGGACGGCGCCATCTTGGCCTACCAGCCGCTGGCCATCCTGAGGCTCGATTTGGGTGGTAACTCGATGGGCACCCGAGACGCAGAAGGTGGTGCCGGCGTCGTGGCGATCGAGGCTCTTCTGCAGGTCCACTGTCGATGGGACCCGCACTCCCCGGCACTCGAGAGCCTCGGAGGGCGCCTCGAAGACATAGGCCGGGGTCACCTCGAGGTCGGGAGGTGTGCAGCCCATCGTGAAGCCCATCATGAGGATGCAGGCACCCGCCGCGTGTGGCAAGAGTTGTCGAAGGTCCAGCTTGAGCCGCCGTTGATGTCTCACTTCCAAAGGCTCGCAAGCCGGGAACCATGCTGAGTGTCGCCATGCTTGAGATGCCTCTTCGTGTCGTCCACCCTCTCCTCGGGAGATCGGCCCGGCCGGCGTCTCTGCCGTTTGCGTCTTTGAGTAGAACCCCGCCGAAGGCTCAGCAGCAGTCTGTATTCCCTCGCCCTGTTCCAGAATATCGCAGGGGGGAAACAACCTTGCCGCCAACGGGCCGCCGTCGCTGGAGCTGGGTGGACCTGAGTTGTATTGTCAACACATCGATTACCCACCGAAGACCTACTACGGGGCTGATCCATTCTGCGGATCCTTATAGCGCACAGTTTCTACCGCACTCCGGGCGGAGAGGACCGCTACGTAGAACAGCAGCTCAGCCTCCTTCGAGGCGACCACGAAGTCAAGCTGCTGGCTCGGCATAACGACCAACTCGCTCCCGGCCTGCGAACCGCGGCACGGATGACGTTCTCCCCTGGAGAGAAGCGTGAGGTGGAGGCGGTTCTCGCCGAGTTCCGGCCCGACGTCGTCCATCTGCATAATGTCTATCCGTCCTTCGGCCCGGCGGTCCATCTGGCGGCAGCGTCACGCGGCGTGCCACTGGCCATGACAGTCCACAACTATCGGCTCCGGTGTCCAAACGGATTCATGTTTACTGAGGGAGCGCCGTGTCGCCGGTGCGAGAACGGCAACTATATGAATGCAGTCGTGCACAACTGCTTCGAGTCCCAGACCCAAGCTGCGGGTTATGCTTCAAGCCTCTGGGCTCACCGTTTCGTTCTGAGGCTTGAGAACAAAGTGAGTCTATTTATTACCCCGAGCAGTTTTCTCAAGTCAAGGATGATTCAGTGGGGATTCCCCCGCGATCGGCTCAGGGTGATCCGCAACTTCACCACCGCGCCCGCTGCTTCCTCGATGCCCGGAACGTTTGGAATGTATCTCGGCAGACTGTCAAGCGAGAAAGGGCTCGAAATCCTGCTGCACGCGCTGAGGGCGGCGGGTGACCCCCCGTTCCGCTTTGTCGGAGACGGGCCGGTCCTCAAATCTTTGCAGCTGCTGGCCGGCCGGCTCGAGCTTGCCAACACGCAGTTTCTCGGCCGCCTAGCCCATCAGGACGCCGCCTCCATGCTCGTCGGCGCACGCTTCCTCGTGTTTGCCTCCCAGTGGGACGAGAACGCCCCCCTGGCCGCATTGGAAGCGATGGCTGCAGGGCGCCCTCTGCTTGTGACCGACAAGGGAGGGTTGCCCGAACTGGTTGCCAACGGTGAGGGCCTCAT
>JACCZU010000121.1 GCA_013695835.1 Candidatus Aridivita willemsiae | reverse complement strand
CGCCGCTTCCTCCGTGCACGACAGGGTCCGCAAGCTCGAGAGGGCCGGCCTCATCAAGGGCTACAGGGCCGAGATCGCGCTCGAAGGCGTCGGCCTCCCGATCACAGCGTTCGTGAGCCTCGCACTGCGGCCGTCCTCTCCTCAGGACATCACCGCGAGGATCGCCGAGCTCCCCCTCGTCGAGTCCTGCTACTCGGTGGCCGGCGAGCGCTCCTACGTCCTCGTCGTGAGGGCGCCGACGACCACCGCGCTCGAGGAGCTGATCGACGCCTTGAGGAACAAGCTCGAGGTGACCACGAGCACCACGATCGTTCTTTCGACGCCGTTCGAGCATCGCCCCGTGGTCCCGACCGGCCCCCCGGACTCGCGCGAGACAATGGGCCGGTGAAGATCGAAGCCCGCAGCGGGGAGCCCATCGAAGAAGCAACGGTCTCGGTCGACGACGCCGAGCTCGTCGACCTGCTCGAGGGCATCGCCGACGTCGTCGAGGGCAAGCGCTCGCACCTCCACTTCGCCCAGGGGGGCGGGCCGCAGCTCGTCGTGCGGCGGGCCTCCGAGGGCCAGGATCCGATCGAACGCTCGATGGACTGGTGGGTGGGCCCCCTCCTGCTCGCTGGGGCCCTGTTCCTGATCGTGGGAGCGATCACAGTCCTCCGCTGGGCGCTCGGCCTCCTAGCCTGACAAGGAGCCGAGGTGACGCGTGCTGAAAAGGGGCACCTCCGTCGTCAGCCGTCGCCAGAGTGCAGCCAAAGACGGAAGTTCACGCCGTCACGCGGCTTCATAAAGGACACTCCCGTCGGTGAGGGCTTCATTGATCAGGTGTCCGACGACATCCCCCCACGCATCGACGTCTGCCTGCGTCACAAGAATGAGATCAACCGGGGCTCCGAGGTGACTGATGGCCCGGTACCCGCGTGCCGTCTGGCGCCGCACGCCGTCGAGAGCATCCATAACCACGAGCAGGTCGAGGTCGCTGTCCTCGGATAGCTCACCACGCGCTGCCGATCCGAACAGGATCACCCTGCGCGGCTTGATTTCCGCTTCGAGCGACTTGACGACAACATCGAGAATGGCCGGCACCGGGGGTTCAGACCGACTCCCTTGGACCCGGCCCTGATACTGCCGTGCTGGTCCGGGTCTGGGGTGCTCGAAGAAAGGACGTGGGCGAGACACGCTGGCGCCATCGTAACGAGCAGCGCAGGGATCTTCCAAACGGCGGATCACATCTCCCTTGGCGTGAACCGAGCCACGAGGATGGGGGCCATGACCTGCGCACCCGACACTGACCATGACACTGGGATTCCGGCAATAATGGAACGCGCAGCGAAACGTGGGCACACACCCATGGCCTCGTTGGTTCACCTGGCTTCACGCCAATCCCGCGGGGGCGCCATGTGCTTGAAAGGCAGGGTTAATGGGAAACAAGAAACTTGGACGATGCGTTTTTTGTAGCGAATGGACTCAAATGACGGGCGAGCACGTTTTCCCACAATGGATATCGAGGGCCTTTGCTCCCTACTTCCCGTACTACAAAGCCGTGAGAACGTTTGGGGGCGTAAGCCAACGGCCACGGTATCCCTCAAAGCTCGATGCACAAGCTAGAGAGGTCTGCGGGCCGAACTGCAACAGCGGGTGGATGTCTCGCCTTGAAGAGAGGATGCAACCCTTACTCACCCCGCTCATGCTTGGCGAAGACCATCGCCTCCTTTCAATCGAAGATCAGAGGCTCATAGCGGTATGGGCGACGAAGACTGCGCTCATGATCTCGCTCATTGGCCAGAAATCTGGGCCAGGGGAGGTACATCGAGTGAGCGACGAGCATTATCGACGGTTCTACGAACGGCGCGAGCCACTAGGTCTCGTCTTCCTCGCCGCTTACGAAGGCCCGACACCAACCTGGTTTGGGCAAAGCGACTTTTGGGTCCGCAAGGACAATCCGGCCTTGGCGGAGGGCTATTGCTTGACTACACAAATCGGTTGTCTCGTATTCCAGATCATCAACGGGCACGGTCTCCAGGACGCGGACATCCGGCCAGATGTGGGATCGCGTGGAAATGTCATAAAGATCTGGCCAAGCACAGGCATGAAGCGCTGGCCACCGTTATTCGCCCTCAACGAAGCCACTCTGGAAAGCTTCGCCACAGCGCTCGCCACGGAAATGGAAGTGGTCCGACACAACCCTGCTCCTTAGAGCTTTCGCTCCAGCAGATCGTCGCCATCTAACCATCAGCCGGGTAGCCGGCGTCGGTCAGATCTTGAGCGCCAGCGCGTTGGGCAGCACTTCAAAGGTGGCCGGGGTTTCGCCTATCAGCTCGCCGTCGGCTTCTACCGGGAAGGGGGGCTCGGCGGTCACCGATACCTTCACCCGCTTCGCTTCTTTGATGTGCTCGTGCGGGACGTGGTCGCCCTTGTAGACCTTGGGGAGCAAGGCTATGGCCTCACGTTTGCTCGTGAGCTGGATCTGGATGTCGAGCACGCCGTCCGTGGGCGCCGCCTTCGGGGCGATCTTCATGCCCCCTCCGAAGAACTGCCCGTTGGCCACAACGACGTTGAGCGCGGGGCCCTCGTAGGTCCGGTCGATGAGGTCGACGCTCACGGCCGCTGCGCTGAAGCGAGCGAGGACCGACCAGAAGGCAAAGAGGTAGTCCATGGGCCCGAGCCAGGCCGGCATTCCGTGCACGCGCCGCGCGACGGCCGCGCCCATGCCGGCCTCGGCGACGTTGGCGAAATAACGTGTGACGGGGACACCGCCGTCCCGAAGCGTGATCTTCCCAATGTCGATGGGAAAGGAGCCGGGTCCGTCGAGGTGGGCGGCCGCATGGGCCGGCAGCTTGGGGATGCCGAAGGTCCTTGTGAAGTCGGAAGCGCGTCCCGCCGGCACGACGCCTACGGTTGCGCCTGGGACAATCCCAGCGTCGCCTTCGATCATGCCGTTTATGACCTCGTTGAGGGTTCCGTCGCCGCCAACGGCAACCACAAGCGTGGTGCCCGCCTCAAGTCGCCTGCGGGCGATGGCGGTGGCGTCGTTGGGCCCGGAGGTCGTCTCGAGCTCGTAATCGAGGTTGCGGCGGCGAAGTTGGGACTCGACCTCGGCGAGGGCTCCCTTAGAGCGCCCCCGCCCCGCGGCGGGATTGAAGACGAGCACCATCGGCGGGCCAGCGGCCGAAGCGGTCACAGCGGCGACGCCGCGACCATCAGATATCGAGCGACGTATAGGCGATCACGCCGCGCTGGAGGCCCCCAACCGCGGCATGCACCTTGGACTCGAGCTCCTGGGTCGGCGCGATGTCCTCGAGCTGGCGCAGCAGGTCGATGAGCTGCTTGGTGGTGCGCACGAAATCCCCTGGGGCGTCGTTGTCGTCGAGCACATCTTCGAGCGGGGCGCCCCCGGCCCAGGCGTAGGCCTTTAGGGCGAAACCGGGATCGGGCTCGCGCGTGAGCTCGAGGCCCCTCGCTTCCTCGTCGCTGTGGATACGGTCCCACAGGCGCTGCAGCCGTCTCCACGCCGCCTTGGAAGCGCGTGTCGGCAGCTCCCCACGGCCGTCGGCCTCGGGCCCCCTGTGCTCGTATATGAGCGTGGAGCACACCGCCGCAAGCTCGGGCGCGTCGAGCGGGTCGAAGGTCTTTTGCTCGATCGCCTCAACGACCAGGAGGTCGGACTCGTTGTAAACGCCGGTGAGGTGGTCGCCCTTCGAAGTGAGACGCCAGTCCTCGACATAGCCGAGCTCCTCGAGCACCTCGAGGACGAGCTCGAATCGCCGTGCCAGGGTCGCGGTCCTGCGATGGATGCGCCGGTCCATGCCGGCGACCTCGCGCTCGAGGCGCGCGGCCCGGTCGGCGTAGTGGAGGTGGCGGCCGAGCTCGGGGCAGCCGTGGCAGGGGTGAGCCTCGAGCTCATCGCGGAGCCGGGTGAGCTCGCCCATGTCGACGCTGGGGGCCCGCCGCGGCCGCGCAGCCCTGCGACCGTCACCGTCCACCGACGCGAGTCGCCGCGCAAGGCTCCGCCTTGCCTTGGGATCCCCGCTTCGCCACCCAGCCGGCAGCGAGAGCTTCGCGATTGGTCGCGGCGGCTCGAAGAAGTCCTTCGGCGAGAAACGAACGACCCTTCGCTCTTGCGAAAGGGCGTGGACGACGGGCGCCCTCTCGGAGCGGGCCGACACCTCAACCACTGCGTAGCGGCCCCTTCTCTTGCCGCCTGGCATCTCGATGACATCGCCGGGGCGAAGCGAGGACACCGCCTCCCCAACCTCGTGCATGCGCGCCCGCCCTGAGGCGTCCTCGGAGGTCTTTTCGAGAGCGCGCACCTTTGCAAACAGCTCCCTGTAGTGCTCGAAGTCGCCTCGCTCACATCTCATTCGCTCGCGGTAGGAGGCGAGATACGCCTCGGTGCGCTCCCGCGTCTGCTCGAGCCGGACGACGTCGCGATCTGCCTGCCATTGCGCAAGCGACGAGTTGACGAGATGCTCGGCCTCGCCGCGATCGTAGTTGCGCACGAGGTTGACGGCCATGTTGTAGGACGGGGCGAAGGAAGAAAGAAGCGGATAGGTCCTCGTCGATGCAAGGCGCGTGATGGCGTCGAAGCGCACAAAGCGCTGCATTAGGACAACCGAATGGCCGACCTCATCGATGCCCCTGCGGCCTGCCCTGCCGGAGAGCTGCGTGTATTCCCCCGGCGTCATCTGCTCGTGCGTCTCGCCGTTGAACTTCATCATGCTCTCGATAACGACTGAGCGCGCAGGCATGTTGATCCCAAGCGCCAGCGTCTCGGTTGCAAAGACCACTCGCACGAGGTTCTGCGCGAACAACTCCTCAACGGTTTCCTTGAATGGAGGGATCATCCCTGCATGGTGGGATGCGATCCCCCGTGCAAGCCCCGTGAGCCAGCCGTCGTAACCAAGCACGTCGAGCTCCTCGGGTGGGAGGTCCCCCACACGCTCCTCTGCGTAGCGGGTTATGGCGCGACGCTCTTCCGACGTCGTGAGCGAGATCCCCTCTCGAAGGCACTGCTGCACCGCATCGTCACAGCCCTTGCGCGAGAAGATGAAGTAGATGGCGGGCAGCATTCCCTCGCCGTTCAGTCGCTTAACGACGTCCGAGCGGTAGGGAATGCGGGGTCTCTTATAGCGGCGTCCACCCCGTTGCGGCCTCGACTCCCCCGCTCTCCGGCCCGGGCCTTTGCGAGCCCGCTCGAGCTCACGGCCGCGTGGGTTGGGCATGGGATCGCCGCCGGGTCGCGCCACGAACATCGGGAGGAGCTCATCGGAGGCGAAGTACCAGTGGCGTATCTCAACGGGCCTGGTCTCTTCGATGATGACTTCCGTTCGCCCGCGCAAGGTTTGGACCCACTCCCCGAACTGCTCGGCATTGGACACGGTGGCCGAAAGTGACACGGTTCGCACGTCCACGGGAAGGTGGATGAGGATCTCCTCCCACACGGCCCCCCGGTAGCGGTTCTGGAGGTAGTGGACCTCGTCGAGCACGACGTAGCGGAGGTCCAAGAGCGCACCGGAGTTCTCGTAGATCATGTTGCGCAGGACCTCGGTCGTCATGACCACGACGGGGGCATCCCCGTTGACCGAGTTGTCGCCGGTCAGAAGCCCGACGCTCGATGGGCCATGGAGGGCGGCGAAGTCGCCGTACTTCTGGTTCGAAAGGGCCTTGATTGGAGTTGTGTAGAACGCCCTCCCGCCGCCGCTGAGCGCGAGCCAAGCGGCGAACTCCCCCACAACGGTCTTCCCGGCCCCGGTCGGAGCCGCCACGAGGACCGACGACCCAGACACAAGCGCCTCGCAGGCTCGCCGCTGAAAGGCGTCGAACGAGAAGCCGTAGGAGCGCTCGAAGTCCTCGACCTGGGAGCCGGAGGGATTAGCCGTTCTTGCCCCCGCCGCCGTCTCCCCCGCCATCGCCCTTGGTCCCGCCGGGATCACCCTTGCCGCCTCCTGCACCGCTGTCTTTGGCTCCCCCTGCACCGCCGTCTTTGCCTCCGCCGCCTGCCCCGCCGGTGGCGTCCCCGCCGGTCCCGCCTTCAGGCTGGGGAGCGGCAGCGCCGGGCGACGACGGCGGCCTGAGCCCCGATGGGTCCGCCCCGAGATCGGCAAGCTCGCCGTCGAGGATTCCTATGCCGGCCGCCCAGACACTCTCAGCGTGTCCTCGCTCCTCGGCGGCAGCCGCAAGGATTCCAGCTTGAGCCTCGCCCCCGGCGTCGAGCGCGAGCTCGTAGGTCGTGGCCGTCGAGCCGTAAAGGAGCATGGACTCGATGAAGAGCCCGTGCGCCTCCGTGACCTCCTCCGGTGGAGTCATTGCGCCGGCTTGCACCCCTGCCTCCTGAAGCGATTTCTTCCACTGGGGCGCACCGTCCTCGATCGCCTCGAGGGTCTTGGCTGAGGGCTCGGAAGGTAGGGCGGCCATCTCGCCGGCCGGCGGGGTGACCCGCTGCAGCAACGCCCTCACCTGACCGGCGTAGCGGTCGAGGGCCTCCGCCGCAGCGGTCCGTTCGGCAGAGTTGGAGCGGGCGTTCAGGGCGAGCACAGCCAGGACGCCCACAAGGGCAAGCGCAATGACCCCACCGATGATGCGGCCACGGGTGGTCTGGTACCACGGGGTATCCCTCGGCCCTGTGGCGACGTGACGAGGCGCACCTGCGGGGGCGCGGCGACCGGCGCTTCCCCTGCTGCTTGCCTTCTTCTTACCCTTGAGCGCCATGCCGGTCGGCGCCTATGCCGGCTGCTTGGCGCGCCGGCGCCGAAGCACAACCGAGAGCAGCAGGATCGTGAGCTCATAGGACAGGTAAAGAGGGATCGCCAGGATCAGCATCGTGTAGGGGTCCTGGCTCGGGGTCACAACCGCAGCCAGCGCCACGATCGAGACAAGGGCCACCTTCCTCTGCCTGCGCAGCGTCTCCACCGACACGGCCCCCCCGAGCCCCAGGAAGAACAACACTAGAGGGAGCTCGAAGGTCACACCGAAGGCGATCATCATTAGCCCAACGAAGTTGAGGTAGGCCTCGGCGTCGAGAAGCCCTTGAAGGTTCTCGCCACCGATCCGGAGCAGCAGGTTCAATCCCGTGGGCATGGCGAGATAGGCGACCGTGGACCCGAGGAGGAACAGCGTTACCGAGGTGGCTACGAACGGAATCGCATAGCGCTTCTCCTTCATGGTGAGCCCCGGCGTGATGAAGGCCCACAGCTGATAGAGCCACACCGGGGAGGCGAACAGGATGCCGGCGAGGGCGGTGACCTTCAGTCGGAACTGAAAACCGCCGGTCGGCCTGAAGAAGATCAGCTTGCACTCTTCTTCTGTGGTGGCCCCCAGGGTCCTCAAGCTCGCGTCCAGCGAGCAATACGGTCCCGTCAGAGCCTGGTTGAGGAAGTCGTAGAAGATGAAGGCAACGATCGAGATCACCACGAAGGCGGCCAGTGAAGTGATGATGCGGGATCGGAGCTCATCAAGGTGCTCCATCACGCTCATGGCGTCGGGGGTCTTGCGACCCTTGCGATCCTTGCGCCCCTTCCGCCCGAGCTTGCGGCGGCGCGCCTCCTGAGTCTGACTCATGCCCGGCGGCCGCCAACCTCGCCCTGGGAGCTTGGGGCGGGATCGTCCGTTGGCCCTTCGCCGGCGGCCGCCGGGGACGGCGGGGTTGTGGACCGGGGCCCGCCGTTTGTCGACGTAGCGGCCACGGCCGCAGGTGCGTCGCCTTCGGGCGTTTCCTCCGCAGTCGTCGTCAGCGGGGAGTCTGATTCCGGCTCTGCGAGGTCGTCGGGGGCCGCCGCCGGCTCTGTGCCTCTCGTCAGGGCCGGGCCGACCTCGGCAGCGTCATTCTCGCCGTGGCCGCCATCCTCCTCACCGTCCTCACCGTCGACGTCACCACCCCCGTAGGCAAAGACCGGCGCCTCCTCTTCGTCGGCGGGGCCGGGCTCCTCGTCCTCGTCGTCCTCGTCGTCTTCGAGCCCGAGGTCGAGCCCGCCCTTGAACTCGCTCGTCAGCTCGTTGGCCTGCCGCTTGAACTCGGATATGACGCGCCCGATCGTTCTTGCAATCTCCGGGAGGCGGTGGGGCCCGAAGACGACGAGCGCGAGGGTTCCCACGACCAATATCTCGAGCGGTCCTAGACTGGGCACTCCCGCAGTCTAGAGGTAGCGCGCCGAAAAGAACGGCGCAAACGGGGCGGGCTTGGCCGGACGCAGAGCAAACTGGGCGGGCCCTTCTTCTTGCTAGGCCCCGAGCCGGGGCGGGGCGGCCGGCTTGCGGCCGAGAAGCTCATCGAACCAGCGCTCCCCTTCGAGGCCCTCGTGGAAGGCGAGGATGTCGTCATGGGTGATGGGCGGGCCCTCCTTGTACTCAAGGACCTCGGCGGGGACATGGACCGGGATCGGGCGCACTCCCCCCGTCAGAAGGAGATGCACTATCCGCTCATCGGCGGGCTTCTGGATGAACTCGCTGCAGCGGGGGCAGGAGAAGCCGTAGCTGTTCGCCTCGTCCACAGAGGCAATCCTGAGCACGATGTCTTCGGCGGTCAACGCCACCTCGCCGCAGGCCGGGCACGTAGCCTTTATGGTGGTCATTACGGCTCACACCGGCTCTCGGTCGTTTCTTGCACGGCTTCCGATTGAATGGTCACAACCCCTTCATCGACCATCCCTGGAAAAGGTTTAGTCATTAGAAACAAGGGCTTGGACTGCCGCGGCTCAGTCCAGGTGGCGCTGGGAAATGGTCGCCGCCAACTCCTTCGCTCTGATAACCAAAGCGGCCGGAGCCACCGACCTTGCGTCTCGGCCCAACCTGAGCAGCAGCATGGCCCCCCACATCTCTCCGCCGGTCGTGAGCTCGACCCGGCGCCATCCGTCGGCAAGGGTCTCGGCGCGCACGACCGGGTAGTAGTCCTCGAACCAGCGCGCCGCCGCCGGCGAGATCTCGAGGACCACCGTTGTGTCGCCGATCCCGGAGAAGGCCCCCCGGTAGCGCTGCGCCTCGAAGTTGCCCTCTACCCCGACCGAGGTGTCCTTCATCTCGACCCTTTTCATGCGGTCGGTGCGAAACATGCGCTCGTCCGAGGACGAGTAGTCGTGGGCAACGAGGTACCACCGGCCCAGTGCGGCTATCAGCCCCCAGGGGTCCACGGTCCTGCGAGTGATTACCCCTCTCGATGCGGAGAAGTATTCGAGGTCGACCTGCTTCTTTGCCACGAGGGCCTGCCTCAGGACCGAGAGGTGATGGTCTGGGCCGTGCTGCAGCTCAACGGAGATGCCTGCTGCCTCGCCCTCGCTTGCGCCGAGGGCCCGCCCGAGCTTGCGCAGACCACCTCGAAGAGCGTCTGCTTCCGCCATATCGGGAAGCTCGGACAACGCCTGTCCGCCGGCGTAGAGGGCCAGTGCCTCCGCAGGCGTGAGCCGCAGCGGCATCCCGAAGTAGTCGGCCATGCGCACGTAGACGCGGTCTTCCTCGAGGCTCACGTCGATCAGATCGCCGGGCCCATAGCCGGGGAGCCCGCACATGAACACCAGGTTGAGGTCGTCGAACAGGTCGCTCCGCTTAACGCCGAACTTTTTCGCGAGCTCGTCCACGCTCACCCCGGGGTGACGTATTGCGTAGGGAAGCAGGATGAGGATGCGTTTGAGGCGCTTCCCCACACGGCCCCCGGCCGGCTTGGTCATGCGCCCGTGTCGAGATAGGGGGCAAGGTGCTCGAGCAGCCGCCGCCGCGCCGCTGCGGGGGCCACGATCTCGACCCCGGGTCCGAATCCGATGACCCAGGACACGAGTGCGTCCAGGTTTGCGACCGGGAGCTCGACGTCCACCCCTCCCCCCGGCGCCTCGCGTCCGGCGAGCTCGGGGAGGTTCTGGGCCGGCCACCACCTCATCGCAGAGTCGAAGCGCACCGTCGTTGCCTCGACAGGATCCGGCCCGAGGGCCCACGGCTCGCCCCCGATGACCGCTTCGGCGTTGAAGGACTCGGGCACGTCGTAGGTCCCCTCGAGAGTGGCGACCTCGCCGGCTATGCGCGACGCCCTGAAGGAACGGACCGCGTCGCGCCCCCGGTCGCGCCCGACGAGGTACCAGTGACCACGCCTGTGGACAAGCCGGTAGGGCTCGACCTCTCTCAACCGGGCTGCCGCCTCCCCTGCGGGTTGGTACTGGAAGCGGACTACTCGCTTGTCGATCAGCGCTGAATAGAGAGGCCCAAGCACCGGCTGCTCGGCCGCGAGGTCGGCGCCCCACACGATTCGGGGCCCGCCGCCCCCGGTGTCTGGCATGTCGACCGACAGCTTGAGGAGCCCGGTCGCCGCATCCCCTGCACCCCCGATGATCGCTTCGGCCGCGATCCTCAGGGCGGCTAGCTCATCCGATTCGAGATCGATATCGGGCAGGTAGTAACGCTGCTTGGAGATCGCATAGCCCTCCACCCGGTCGTCAAGTAGATCAAGGGCCACCACCTCGAGCGGGATGCCCATCGCCCTGAGCGTCTCCTTGTCGCGCTCGAACGCCCGCCGAAAAGCCTCGAAGCTTGGCTGCCCGTCGTAGCCGGCAATGTGGTCTCTGATCTCCTGCGCGCTCATGGGCCTGCCCGCCTCGAGCAGGGCGGCGATCAGATTGATGAGTCGCTCGATGCGGCGCATTAGCGGAGAGTACCCAAGCGCATCTGTGGCCGCCACGAACCCTGTGATACGGCACCAAGGATCCGCCCCCTGTATCGCAAGTCACAGAAGGGCGGCCGCCACGCTGCCTGCAGCAGCCGCCGCAAGCCACAGTTCGGTGTCGGCATCGAGGCTCCGTCCCATCGACGATACCTCGATGCCCTCCCGGCGCAGAAGCTCGACGCCGGGCGCGCCGTCGGCCGTCGCCACGTCGTGCGCTTCAGCTATGCCGGCGGCCTCGAGGCGACGCTCGACCAGCTCCTGCTGCTCGGGCGCGAGCTCGGGGACCGCCACGGTGCAGCGCTCCCGCGCCCCAAGGCGGAGCGCGGTGAGGCTATGGTGGCTGACGCCGTGGTGGCGCGCGCGTTCGTCTGCGAAAGAGATCCGCAGACAGGCGACAGGAGAGCCTTCGAGGGCGCCGGCAGCGTCTAGGAGTGGGCCGGTCTCCATGCCCGAGAAACCGAGCGCCGTTGCGGTCCCTGTGACCCCCGGCCCAGCGGCCACGACGACGACGTGACAGGCGCCGACGGTTTTGAGCGCGGTGAGGCCGGTGTAAGCGTTCACAGACTCGAAATCCCCTCCAAAGGCATGCCCGCAGGTCGCGGTTGCGCCGATGAGGCCGTGGTTTCTGAGCTCGTCTACAAGGCGGCTCCACTGCAGCGGCAGGGCCCCGCCATCGGTCATCAGGTACCCGACCTGCGCCCACGGCGCTGCCGCCTTAATGCCTGCGGCGACTCCGGCAATTTGAGAGTGCAGCCCGCACACGACGACCGGCATGCCGACGAGGGTTTCCACCAACGCGAGCGCATCGTGATGGGGGCTCTCCGGGGCCTCGACGGCCGCGACATTCTTCTGCCACGGCGTGTATCTCAGCTTGACGATGTGGCCCTCTCCGGGATCCTCGGGTCCCGAGCCGTCGAGGTTCCACACTATGAATCCCTCGCCGCCCGTTCCAAGCCCGAGATCGATCCCCGTTGTGTTGACGACGACCCGGTCACCCGGGTCCGCAGGGCCAAGCATCGAAGGGAAACCCGTCGCCACGATCTCGCCCCGATCCGTGGACACGCTGTAGCGGACGAGATCGTTGTGCTCTTCGAGTTGTGCGAGCACCCGGCCGGTCCGAAAGCCCGCCATCAAAGAGAGGCGATGAGCTTGGCCACCCGCTCGTCGACGCTGCGAAAGGGGTCCTTGCACAGCACGGTGCGCTGAGCCTGATCGTTGAGCTTAAGGTGGACCCAATCGACGGTGAAGTCCCGCCGCTTGCGCTTTGCCGCCCTGATGAACTCGCCTCTCAACTTTGCACGCGTCGACTGCGGGGGCTCCTGGGTCGCGATCTGGATGTCCTGCTCGTCACACATCCTTTCCGCCATGCCCCGCCGCTCGAGGAGATAGTAGAGGCCCCGCTTCCTGTTGACGTCGTGATAAGAGAGGTCGACCAGCGCCACCCTCGGATGCGCAAGTGAGAGGTTGTGACGCGCCCTGTAGTTGTCGACGAGCTCGCGCTTTGCGATCCAGTCGACCTGGCGGCGCAAGCGGTCCTGATCATGCTCGAGACAATAAAGGGCGTGCTCCCACATACCTGCGATCTCTTTGAGCACATGGTCGTCGCGCCCCTCGACCCAGCGCAGAGCCTTGTCGAGATACTCCTTTTGCATGTCGAGCGCCGACGCCTCGCGCCCGTTGGCAAGCTGCACGCGCCTCCTGCAGGTCGTGTCGTGTGAGATCTCACGAATCGCCCGGATGGGATTCTCAAGGGTCATGTCCCTGATCTGAACCCCCTCTTCGACCATGCGCAGCAACAGCGCTGTAGTTCCGACCTTGAGGTACGAGGCCCATTCGTTCATGTTGGAGTCGCCAACGATGACGTGCAGCCGCCGGTACTTCTCGGCATCGGCATGCGGTTCGTCGCGCGTGTTGATGATCGGGCGAGAGCGGGTGGTGGCGGACGACACGCCCTCCCAGATGTGCTCAGCGCGTTGCGAGATGCAGAACAGCGCACCGCGCGCCGTTTGCAGGACCTTGCCTCCTCCGGCGAAGACCTGGCGCGTCACGAGGAAGGGAATCATGACCTCGGCAAGGCGGCCGAACTCGCCGTAGCGGGACACGAGGTAGTTCTCGTGGCTGCCGTAGGAGTTTCCTGCCGAGTCCGTGTTGTTCTTGAACAGGAAAATGTCCCCGGAGATGCCCTCCTCGCGCAGCCTCGCCTCGGCCGCACACAAGAGCCCTTCGAGGATGCGCTCCCCCGCTTTGTCGTGAACGATGAGGTCGTAGACGGAATCGCATTCCGGCGTCGCGTACTCGGGATGGGAGCCGACGTCGAGGTAGAGGCGCGCGCCGTTCTCGAGAAAGACGTTCGAGGATCGCCCCCACGAGACTACGCGCCTGAAAAGATAGCGTGCGACCTCATCCGGGGAAAGGCGCCGCTGTCCCCTGAAGGTACAGGTGACGCCGTATTCGTTCTCGGTGCCAAATATCCGCCGCTCCACTGTCTTACCCGAGAAGCGACTTGGTCTCGGCGTCGGTGAGGCGGCGGAATTTGCGACGCGCCCTTGTCCTGTCGAGGACGGCGACCTCGAGATTCTCGGCGGGCATCGGCCGTTCCTCTACGCTTCTTAGAGTCTCATCGCCGAGCTTCACCGCCGTGGGCAAGTCGGGTACGCCTTCACCCGGGTATTTGTCTTGAAGGATGCTACCCAGGGACTCCGCCTGGCCCCCCATGGCCACCCACCCTCTCTTGTCGGTCACGGACCCGTCATAGAGGATGTGGAAGATCTCGTTGGTCCCCGTCGACTCCCCCACAGCAGCGACGAGGATCTCGCACTCGTAGGGCTTGACCTCCGAGGTGAAGATCGTGCCGAGTGATTGAGAGTAGGCGTTGGCAAGGCTCTTGGCCGTCACGTCCGCGCGCGAATACGAGAACCCCTTGACGTCGACGAGACGAATGCCGCCGATTCGAAGCTGCTCGTACTCGTTGAACTTGCCGACCCCGGCGAATCCTATGCGGTCGTAGATCTCCGAGACCTTGTGCAGGGTCGCCGACGGGTTCTCGGCCAGAAACAGGATGCCGTCTGCATACTCGAACACGATAATGGACTTGCCGCGTGCGATTCCCTTGCGTGCGTAGTCGGCCTTGTCGCGCATGAGCTGCTCAGGCGACACGTAGTAAGGCATCGGCATAGTTACTGCTGCTCTCCCCCCGGCCCCCGCACGCCGACGGCGTGGGTCTCAGGCGGCAGCATCTGTTCGCTGCGTTCGGAGATCAGCTCGTTGAAGAGCCTTCGGATGTCGTCCTCGGGAATCTCAGCTATCCCCTCTGCGGTGATTGCGCTGACGGTCGGGAAGATGTCGCGCATGAGGTCGGGGCCGCCGGTTCCGACGTCTTCGTCGGCCGCATCGAACAGGGCCTCGATGCCGATCTTCACCGCCTGGTCGCGCGTCAGGTTGTACCGGTACCTCTTTTTCAGCGACGAGCGCGCGTCCTTGCCGCCAGAGCCTGTGGCGTGATAATCGTCCTCCTCGTAGCGCCCCCCGGTGACGTCGTACTTGAAGATGCGCCCTGCGCTCCGCGCCTCGTCGTAGCCGGCGAAGATCGGGACCACGACCAAGCCCTGCATCGCGGCCGGCAGGTTGGCGCGGATCATCTGGGACAGCTTGTTGGCCTTGCCCTCGAGCGTGAGGCGCTCGCCTTCGACCTTTTCGTAGTGCTCGAGCTCGGTCTGGAACAGCCTCACCATCTCAACTGCAGGGCCTGCTGCGCCCGCGATCGCTACCGCCGACATGTCGTCGGCTGCAAACACCTTCTCGATCGTGCGGTGCGCGATCTGAAGCCCCTCGGTGGCGCGCCTGTCGCCGGCGACGATGACGCCTTCGGCATGCCGCAGCGCGAGAACGGTCGTGCCCTCAGGCACCGCAAGCGCGCCGGTGACCTCCGGAGGTGGCGTCAAGTCGGAGGCGGCAACCCTAAGCAGCTCGGAGAACGAGGCCCCAGGACCGAACACCGGGAGCCGGATGAGGTCGCGGCTCACTGGCCGCCTTTTTGGATATAGGAACGAACGAACTCCTCGGCGTTCGACTCGAGCACCTCGTCGATCTCGTCGAGCAGATCGTCGACCTCCTGAGTCCTGGCCTCCTTCGAGGGGGCCTCAGTGGGGGCCGCCTCTTCTCGAGTCGGCTTGGGTTTGCGGGTATGCTCTCCGGATGCCATCACTCCACCTCACTAGGATCAACTTGCCCCCCATTCTACGGGCAGGTCCGTCGTTCCCGATGCCTTAAGGGCGGCGAAGCCGCAGCGGCCACAGGGCTCAGGTGCTGAGATTGGCAATCAACGAAACAGCATCGGGGCTGGCGTCGAGCAGCGACTGCACGTGGGCTTTCGTGCCCCTGGTCGGCTCGAGGGTCGGAACCTTCCTCAGTGGCTCGCGGCCGATGTCGAAGATCAGAGCGTCCCACGAGGCGGCGACGATGCGCGGGGAGAACCGCCTCAGGCACTCGCCTCTGAAGTAGGCGCGGGTGTCCTCGGGAGGGTGATCCACAGCGTGCAGGATGGCGTCTTCGGACACGATCCGCTCCATCCGGCCCGCTCCCGCTAGCTTGTAATAGAGGCCGGCGCCGCGCCGGACGTCGTGATACTGCAGATCGATCAGGCGCAGCTTGGGGTGGCTCCAGTCGAGCCCATCCCTGGAGCGATAAGCCTCGAGCAGCGCCAGCTTGGCGACCCAATCCAACTGGCCTGCGAGCGACATTACATCGCGCTCGAGGCCCTCCAGAGTGGCTTCCCATTTGTCGAGCACGGCATCCTCGACGGGATCGCTGCCCTCATTCTGAGTGTACTTTCTTGCAAGCCGCAGATACTCCCATTGCAGCTCGACCGCCGTGAGCTTGCGTCCATCGGCAAGCTCGCAGGCAAGCTTGCAAGCGGGGTCATGTGACACCGCACGCATGCACGCGACCGGCTCCCGCAGCGAGAAGTCATCCGTGATGAAGTCATCTTCGATCATCTTGAGCAACAGCGACGTCGTGCCCACCTTGAGGAAGGTGGCGACCTCTGACATGTTGGCGTCTCCAACGATGACGTGCAGGCGGCGGTACCTCTCGGCGTCTGCGTGGGGCTCGTCGCGTGTGTTGACGATCGGCCTCTTGAAGGTCGTCTCCAATCCGACCTCGACCTCGAAGAAGTCTGCGCGTTGGGAGATCTGGTAGTCGATATCCGCCGCACCGCTCTCTGCTCCGACCTTGCCGGCCCCCGTAAAGATCTGGCGCGTGACGAAGAATGGCATGAGGTGCTTCGCTATGTTTGCGAACGGGGTCCGCCTGTCCACCAGATAGTTCTCATGGCAGCCGTAGGAGTTGCCCTTTCCGTCCGAGTTGTTCTTGTAGATGAGGATGTCGCTGGTGTCGCCGGTGACCGCTCGCGCCGTGGCGATCGATTCCTCGAGGATGCGCTCGCCGGCCTTGTCCCATACGACGAGCTCGCGCGCGCCTGAGCACTCTGGGCTCGAGTATTCGGGGTGTGCATGGTCCACGTAGTAGCGCGCCCCGTTGGGCAAGATGACGTTCACGAGACCGGAGTCGTCTTCCCCAGGGGCCTCGGCGACAGCGCGATCGAAACCGCGCGCATCCCTCAACGGGTTCTCTTCCTCGTAGTCCCATTTGACGCGCTTGAAGGCCGGCTGAGCATAGGAGTTGATCAGCAGCGATGAGGTCAGGATCGGGTTGAACTCACCCTCGGTTTTGAGCGAGATGCCGTACTCGGTTTCGATCCCGCAGATCTTCGGGAGACTCACTTTCTTGCACGAATCACTTACAGATACTGGCCGGTTTGGACCCGCTCAACCTGGCGGCTGCCTTCGGTCTCCTTGTGCTCGGACACGAGCGTGCGGATGTAGACAATCCTTTCGCCTTTCTTGCCCGACACCTTCGCCCAGTCGTCCGGGTTGGTCGTGTTGGGAAGATCCTCGTTCTCCCTGTACTCCTGATGGATGGCGGTCAAGAGGTCCTCGCCGTTCACACCCTTGGCCTCGCCCGCGATGGCGCGCTTTATTGCGGTCTTCTTCGCGCGCCGCACGATGTTTTCGATCATGGCCCCGGACGAGAAGTCCTTGAAGTAGAGGGTCTCCTTGTCGCCGTTCGCGTAAGTGACCTCGAGGAACCGATTGTCCGGATCCTCTGAGTACATCTTTCTCGCAGTCGTCTCGATCATGGCTTTGACCGCCGCCTCGGCGGATCCATGGGCCCGGATCTCGTCTTTGGCGATGGGGATCTCGGTCGTGAGGTACTTGGCGAAGATTGCCCACGCCGACGTCTCGTCCGGTCGTTCGATCTTGATCTTCACATCGAGGCGGCCGGGCCGGAGTATGGCGGGGTCGATCAGGTCTTCGCGGTTCGATGCGCCGACGACGATCACGTTTTTCAGGGTCTCGACTCCGTCGATCTCAGCAAGGAGCTGAGGCACGATGGTCGATTCCATGTCGCTCGAGATCCCCGACCCACGCGTGCGGAACAGCGAGTCCATCTCGTCGAAGAACACGATGATCGGGACGCCCTCGAGCGACTTCTCCTTCGCGCGCTGGAAGATCATTCGAATCTGACGTTCGGTCTCGCCGACGTATTTGTTGAGCAGCTCCGGACCCTTGACGTTCAGGAAATAGGAGCGCCGGTTGTCCTCGCCGGTCTTGGCTGCGAGTTGCTTCGCGAGCGAGTTGGCCACTGCCTTGGCCACAAGGGTCTTGCCGCAGCCGGGGGGCCCGTAGAGCAGTATCCCCTTGGGCGGCTCGAGCTGATGCTCTTTGAAAAGATCGCCGTAGAGGAATGGGAGCTCGACCGCGTCGCGTATGACCTCGATCTGCTCGTCGAGGCCGCCGATGTCGTCATAGGAGATGTCGGGGACCTCTTCGAGGATGAGCTCCTCGACCTCGGGTCGCGGCAACTTCTCGAGGACATGGCCTGACCTCGGCTCAAGGAGCAGTGTGTCGCCGGGCCTGAGGCTTGTCTCGGCGACCGACGCTGCAAGCTCCACGACGCGCTCCTCGTCGGCCCTGGCTATGACAAGCGCGCGCCGTCCGTCCTCGAGCAGCTCCTTCAGGGTCACGACCTCGCCTTGCATGTCGAACCTGTGGATCGCGATGACATTGAGCGCTTCGTTGAGGATGACCTCTTGGCCCCGCTTGATCTCGGCCGAGTCGACCTCGGGTGAGACGCTGACCCTGAGCTTGCGACCTCCGGTGAAGACATCGGCGGTGTCGTCGTCCTGGGGCTCGAGGAAAACGCCGTAGCTGAGCGGCGGCTGGCTGAGCTTCTCGACTTCCTCCTTGAGCGCCACGAGCTGGCTGCGGGCCTCCCTGAGGGTGTCGGCGAGCAGGTCGTTGTTGTCCTTGGCGAGCTTGAGCTGCGCGCTTGTGTCTGCAAGGCGCTTCTCGAGCGCGTGGATGCGGCGAGGGGCCTCTTCGAGCTTGCGGCGCGTTAGCCCGAGCTCCTCCTCGAGGAGCTTGACTTGTCCATGCAGCTCCTGGACCTCTCGGTCGTACCGATTAATCCTTCGTTCCAAGTCATCCGGGGTGACTGTGACCACCTCCTTGCCGCGCTTACCCTACTCCCACCGTCGGGCTGCGCCCGAGTTTCAGGCCCGTTGCGGCTCTCTCAAGGGCTTCGGCCGGAGAGGGCCCATCCTTACCGTTCGCTCGCATTTACACCGCAGGCTTCGAGTCCGCTGCGGGTTGGCGTCTCGATCAGGGGCTCAACTTGCGCCCTGTGATGATGAATCCGGTGTGGGCGACCATCCTGTGGTCCGGGCGCACCGACTGCCCGTCGACGTTCCAGGACCTGACCAGGGCTTCGAAGGTCGACAGCAGCCCAAAGCCGCCGCCGCGGAGCGCCTCGACCGTCTGGGACACTTGCGGCACGGTCGGGAGGTAGGAGCAGACGATCCCGCCGGGCGCCAGAGACTCCAACGCCGTGCCGACCGCTCGCCACGGCTCGGGGAGATCAAAGACCATCCGATCTGCGTCTTGCTCGGGCACCCCCTCGAAGACATCTCCCAGCCTAAGCTCGACGTGGCCGGCGTCGCCGAAGCTTGCCTGCCACGCTTCGATGTTCGACGCTGCCGTGGCGAGGTGGTCCTCTCTCACCTCATAGGAGACGACTCGCCCTGAGTCTCCAACGGCCCGCGCCAGAGCCAGCGTCAGGGCACCCGAGCCCGTCCCCGCCTCGATCACCGTCGCGCCTGGGAAGATGTCGGCGAAGGTGACGATCAGGGCGGTGTCCTTGGGGTAGATCACCTGGGCTCCGCGCTGCATCTTCAAGGTGAAGTCGGCGAGCGTCGGGCGAAACGCAAGCAGGCGCGAGCCGCGCGAAGTCGCAACCACCCTCCCCTCCGGGGCTCCGATGACGGCATCATGCTCGAGCGCCCCGAGGTGCGAGTGCCACTGGCGCCCGTCCCCGAGGGTGATGAGATAGCGCCGGGCGCGCCCATCGATCAACAGCACGCGCTCGCCGGCAGCGAGGGCTCCCGAGCGCGGCACTAGGCGTGTGGCTCTGAGACCTCGGCGGCTTCGACCTCGAGCTCGCCGCCCTTGGTGCCGCCGAGGGCGAAGACGACGAGGTAGGTGCCGGGGGCAAGCGTCACGGGATCGAGGATCTCGTCGGTGATCTCCGTGAGGGATTGGAGGCCGTGAACAGCGGCCTCCGACCGGATGGGGCCCTCGTGGACGACCTCCCCCGAGCCGGGGATCACGAGGAACCACCGCTCGAGATAGCGGCCCGCCGGCGCCGACCACTGCCTCGTGACGGTGAACGGGAGCGTGGCCCCGTCCTCGAGCGGGATTCCGAAATCCCCGTAAGCCGGCCTCAAGGGGCGCACCGCTCCTTGCAGGACCTTTCGCTGCAATCCTTCGACGTCAGCCTGCATGCGGCCAAAGATACCAACGGGCGGCGACCGAGAGGGTGCCTTCGCGGAGCGGCGAGGCCTAGTGCGAGGCCGCCCGCTCGAGCAGCTCCTCGTAGATGCTCGGGTCGTCCTTGTCCACCACCGGAAAGCCGGCGCCGTGCTCTCCGACCCAGTGGAGCTCGATACCCGGATTGTGGACGTCGGTGCCGTCGGGAAGGAACAGGTGCGGGCTGCCCTCGACCGCGGCCTCGTCCGAGGCCGCTTTGTCCTCGATCACGGCGCGCCTCGCCCTTCCGTCGTCGAGGGCCTCCTTGAGCTTGGCCGTGTCCACGCCGTCACAGCCGGCGGCGATGTCCAGGATCTCGTGGCGCATCGCCACCACCCGGCTGTCGCGAAAGAACGCGATCCTGAGGGCGCGATCAAGCGCCTCGGCAGCGCCGGTGCCCTGTGCGCGCGCGGCTTGCACCGCCTCGAGCGCCGGGAGCATGGAGGTCGGCCACTCGTAGGTCGCCCGCCCCCAGATCTGCCAGCCGGCCTCAGGCTCGAGGCCTCCTGCGACCGGGATCTCCGCTTCGAGAGTGCGCTTGGGGGTGGGCTCCTCGTTGATGATCTCGAGCGGAAAGGCGTGCGGCTCGAAGCTCACGCGGCCGGCGAACCCGAGGCGGGCCCTCGTTGTGTGGAGGCGATGGATGCAGATGTGAGCCCACGGACAGGCGATGTCGGAGAAGACGACGATTGTTCGAGGGCCGGCCGAAACCACCCGCTCACGCTACCGCGCGCGTCGCAATGCTCGAACGATCAGCCCGCCATTTCTTTGGCGTCAAGCTCGCCTCCGCGCCCTCCTACGGCAACGTTGATGCCGTAGAACACCAGTCCTATCAGGATGATGATTCCCGCGCGCAGATAGATGGCCGCCTCGTTTTGTGTGATCAAGAAAGCCGACACGAGCGCCCCGATGATAGGACCGATCGTGGGCGCATGGAAGTGATCGTGGTCGACGGGATCCTTGCGCAGGACGAGCACGCAGACGTTGACGATCGTAAACACGATCAAGAGGAGCATGACCGTTGTGTCCGCAAGCACCCCGAGATCTCCCGTAATGATGAGCATGACGGCAAGGGCGGTCGTGAAGATAATCGCCGTCCATGGAGTGCGCCGTCCGGGCAGCACCCGGGAGAAGAGCCGGGGCACGATACCCTGGTTCGCCATCCCGTAGACCAGTCGCGACGCCATGATCATGTTGATTAGGGCGCCGTTGGCCAGTGCGAACAGGGCGATTACCGAGAACAGGGTCAGCGGGACGCTCAGGGTCCCTGCTTTGACGACCTCGAGAAGCGGTGCATCGGAACCGCTCAAGGCCCCAGTCTCGACGACCATCGAGGACGTGAACGTCACGAGCAGGTAGATCAGGCCCGCTACGATCATGCCTCCGAACAGCGCGCGCGGAAACGCCCTGCTCGGCTCGCGCGTCTCCTCGGCGACGTTGACCGAGTCCTCGAAGCCGATGAGCGCGTAGAACGACAGCGTCGTGCCTGCGATGACGAGAGCAAGGGGGCTCGAGCCCGCCTTGAACTCCAGGGCGCGCCCCGGGTCCCCTGTTCCCCCGACCAGCGCAAGGATCCCGATCACGATGATGATCAGTAGCCCCGTCACCTCGATGAGCGTGAAGGCGGCGTTCAAAGTCACGGACTCGGCGATGCCTCGCAGGTTGACCAGGGTCACGAGAGCGATGAACACAAGCGAGATACCTATGATCGGCAGGTCGAAGAAGGTGGCGAAGTAATCGCCGGCAAAGGCTTTGGCGAGCGCACTCGCCGAGGTGACCCCGGAGGACATCACGAGAAAGGCCACCATGAAGGTCAGGAAGCGGATCCTGAAGGCCTTGTGCACATAGAGCGCGGCCCCGGCGGCCACCGGGTACTTGGTGACAAGCTCTGCATAAGCCGTGGCTGTGAGGAGCGCAAGCACGAAGGCGACCGTGAAGGGGATCCAGATGGCGCCGCCCACCTCGGCCGCAACCTCTCC
>JACCZU010000111.1 GCA_013695835.1 Candidatus Aridivita willemsiae | reverse complement strand
TCGTTGATCAGCCGCTGCGACTCCGCGGCGATCGTGCCGAACACCAGCGAGCTCTTGCCCGAGCCGGAGACGCCGGTGAACACCGTCAGCCGGCGCTTCGGGATCTCGACGCTGATGTCCTTGAGGTTGTTCACGCGCGCGCCCTGCACGCGGATCAGGTCGTGGCTGTCGGCATCGTGCAGCGCAGGCGACTTCGTGTCCGTCCTCGTGGCCATGCTCATCAGTCTCCATCTGTTGGGCGGGGCCGCCTTTCGCGGCCTCCGTTGGCGTCGCTGGCTCGATCTAAGCAGCTTCGAGCAGTACGTCTGATTCTCCTTCGCTTCGGCCCGTTGAGCCTCTGGGCCCCGGCCACGCGGCGCGCCCGGCCGAGGCGTCAGACCAATCTAGCTTCCGAGGACCGGACGGGCGTTGACTTACGAGCGGCCCTCGCGCATCAGCTCGCGGTCGGGCAGCTCGTTCACCTCGCCGGACGGCTCAGCGCAGCTCGTGGATGCGGATCAGGTTGCCCGCTGGATCGCGGAAGGCGCAGTCGCGAACTCCGTACGGCTGCTCGGTCGGCTCCTGGACGACCTCGGCGCCGCCGGCCTGCAGCTGGGCGAAGGTGCCGTCGAGGTCGGCGGTGGCCAGGATGATGTGGCCGTAGCTGCCCTTCGCCATCATCTCGGCGATGGTGCGGCGCTCGTCGTCGGTGACGCCGGGGCTGGCGGCCGGCGGGTACAGGACGATGGACGTGCCGGGCTGGTCGGCGGGGCCGACCGTGATCCAGCGCATCCCGCCGTATCCGACGTCGTTGCGGACCTGGAAGCCGAGGGTGTCGCGATAGAAGGCCAGGGATGCGTCCGGGTCGTCCTGCGGGAGGAAGGTCATGTGAATGGTGATGTCCATGACGGTCATGCTAGGTGTGGCTCGGTGCCCGCGCTTCTCGATTCCTGATCGGTCTGGTCACCTGTTTCGCGACGCACGACGGGATCCCCGCCGTCGCGTGCGCCGCATGGCGCCGGTAGACGCTGGGCGGCATACCGACCAGCTCGGTGAAGCGAGTGCTGAAGGTGCCAAGCGACGAGCAGCCGACCTCGAAACAGACCTCGGTGACGCTGAGGTCGCCGCGACGCAGCAGCGCCATCGCGCGCTCGATGCGCCGCGTCATGAGGTAGCCGTACGGCGACTCGCCGTAGGCGAGCCGAAACTCGCGGCTGAAGTGCCCGGCCGACATGTGCGCGCCGCTGGCGAGCGCCTCGACGTCCAGCGGCTGCGCGTACTCCCGGTCGATCCGGTCGCGGACGCGACGCAGCCGCGCGAGGTCGCGCAGGTGCTGCGCCGCGGCGGATCTGCTGGTCACCTGCGAGATCATGCCATCTCGCGTCGGAGGTGCCTAGCGCCGCTGGCGTCCTACCCCCTCCGCGTCCGCCTGGTCCGGTTGACGTTGCCCTCACGAAGGTAGCCCGGTGATCGCGACCATCACCGCTTCGGGGCAGGAAAGTGGCGGCGAGCGGTGATGGGGTCGAGCGCGGACGGTGCTTGCCCGGTCCGGCATCTTCTCCTGCGTGTCTAATGAGGCGTCACGGGCGCCTCAGCGATCGTTCGGCTGGGGCATTCCCGAGCGCAGCATGGCGTCGAAGGCTTGGTCGGGCAGGACCCTGCGCGCTCCCATGAGGATTCGCGCCGACGCCGTGACCGCGTACCGGGGTCTGGGATGCGACGCCGCCAGGGCCTTGGCGATCACGGCGGCGACGGATTCGGGCGGGCCTCCGAGGCGGGCAAGCGGCCCACTCTCGTAAGCCTCTGTCGACACCGTCGCAACGGCGGTGTTGAAAGCGCCGTAAGGCCCGGACTCCGGCGAGGGCTGTGCAGGGATCGATGCGCTCGCCACGGCCCCGAACGCGGTCTTGATCAACCCAGGCTCGATGACTATGACGTCAACTCCGAAACCGCGCACCTCGAAGCGCAACGCATCGCTCGCGGCTTCGAGCGCGTGCTTGCTTGCGTGGTAGATGCCACCGCCGGGAAGCGTGAGCTTGCCCCCCATGGACGACACATTGACGATCTTTCCCCAGCCCTGGCGGCGCATGGCGGGGAGCACGAGCTGGGCGAGTCGCAGAGCGCCGAAGACGTTGGTTTCGAACTGACGCCTGACATCGTCGATGGCGACGCTCTCGACGGCGCCGGACTGGCTGTAGCCGGCATTGTTGATCAAGACACCGACCGCGCCCTCGGCGTCCGCAACGCGCGCGACCGCGGCCCGCATCGAGTCCTCGTCGGTGACGTCACAAGCGAGGGTCGTGCACCCGTGGTCCCTCAGATCCGCGATGGAGTCGGGGCGGCGCGCGCTCGCATGGACGCTCCAGCCGAGTGCCGCAAGGCGCGCGGCCGTCGCCCTGCCGATTCCCGAAGAGCACCCGGTGATCAGCACCGCTTTGGAGGGAGCGGTCATGGGCCCCCAGCAGGCGTCTGCATTGCCGCCAAAGGTAGTGCAAACACTGGGATTCGTCGTACGGGTTCGTTACCCTTGGCGAACAGGCGTTCGAATCGACGCGGCGAGGGAGGTGGCTCAGTGCGTGTGATCGGCATCGACCCGGGCGTGGCCGTGACCGGCTACGCCGTCGTCGAGCGTGTCGGGGGTCGCCTCATTCCCTGTGCTGCGGGCGTGGTGCGCACCGATCCGGCGTTCGTCCACGCCGCGCGCCTGGCGGGGCTGCGCGCCGAGCTTGCGGGGCTGATGGCCTCGCTGCACCCCGATGTGGCCGCGGTCGAGCGCCTTTTCTTCAACGCCAACGTCAAAACGGCCATGGCGGTCGGCCAGGCTTCCGGGGTCGTCTTGGTGACAGCCGCCGAGGCCGGCCTCGAGGTGGCCGAATACACACCGCCCGAGATCAAGCTCGCAGTCGTTGGCACGGGGGGGGCCACCAAGCACCAGGTCCAGGTCATGGTGGCCGCGCTCCTCGGCCTCAGGGCGCCGCCGGCCCCCGCAGACGCCGCCGACGCCTGCGCCCTTGCCATCGCCCACCTCAATCGCAGCCGCCTGGCGGGGGCCGTGACCGCGGCGCGAACGGCGGCGCCGTGATCGGCTTCCTCGACGGCGCCGTCGCTGCGCTTCGAGTGGATGGCTGTCTGCTCGAGGTCGCCGGCGTCGGCTACAGGCTGTTCTGCTCCTCCACCACCATGTCGAGGCTGCCTCCCGTTGGTGGGCGTTGCCGCCTGTGGACCCACACCTACGTGCGCGAAGAGTCCCTTGCGCTCTACGGCTTCGCCACCGAGGCCGAGCAGGACATCTTCGAGGCCCTGCTCGGGGTCGCGGGCGTGGGGCCGAAGGTCGCTCTCCAGGTGTGCTCGGCGTTCACTCCGGAGGACCTTCGGCGTGCGCTCGTGACCGAGGACATCCCTGTACTTTCTTCGGTCCCCGGCATCGGGCGCAAGACGGCGCAGCGGATGGTCCTCGACCTCAAGGAGAAGATGGACCTGCCCGACCTCCAGCTCGTCGGTCGGGTCCCCGACGCCGTGGTGGCGGCTCGGAGTGCACTCGAGAACCTCGGCTACTCGACCGCTGAGGTGCGGGCCGCGCTTGCAGGCATCGACGCCGCCCCCGACGACAGCCTCGAGCGTGTCGTGAAGGCCGCGCTCAGCCTGCTCGACCGCCCCGAGCGAACGGACGCAAGGTGAGGGAGGAGATCCTTGCGGTAACCGCCGACCCGGTCGAGCGCGAGGCCGAGGGCTCGCTGCGGCCCCGCAGCCTCGACGAGTTCATCGGCCAGAAAGAGCTCAAGGAGCACCTCGGGATCGTGCTCGAGGCGGCAACTGCACGCGGCGAGCCCGCAGGCCACGTGCTGCTAAGCGGCCCCCCCGGGCTCGGAAAGACGAGCCTCGCACATGTCATTGCAAAGACCATGGAGGCGAGCATCCGCCCGACGTCGGGGCCCGCGCTCGAGCGGGCCGGGGACCTGGCCGCCATCCTCACCAACCTCGAGGACGGCGACGTGCTCTTCGTCGACGAGATACACAGGCTCCCGCGCGCCGTGGAGGAAATCCTCTATCCGGCCATGGAGGACGGCCAGCTCGACCTCGTGATCGGGAAGGGGCCGAGCGCCACCACCCTCCGGCTCGACCTCCCCCGCTTTACCCTTGTCGGCGCCACGACCCGCGCCGGGCTTCTGACCGGCCCGCTTCGCAGCCGCTTCGAGCTAAGCGAGCGGCTCGATTACTACCCGACCGAGGACCTCGAGGAGATCGTGCGCCGCTCGGCCGGCATCCTCGGGATCGCCCTCGACGCCGCCGACGTGGCCGGCGCAGCTCGGCCCCCGCCCGGCGAAGCGGGCTCGGGCGCCAACGAGATCGCGCGGCGCGCCCGCGGCACCCCTCGCATCGCCAACCGGCTCTTGAGGCGGGTGCGTGACTTTGCCCAGGTGCGCGCCGCCGGTGTCATCGATGTTGGCGTCGCCAGGCGCGCCCTCGAGGTTTTTAGGGTCGACAAGCTCGGCCTCGACAAGGTCGACTGGGCGATCCTGGATGCCGTTGTCAATCGCTTCAGCGGCGGCCCGGTCGGGCTCTCCACCCTTGCTGTGGCCGTGGGGGAGGAGCCGGACACCATCGCAGACGTCTACGAGCCGTTCCTGCTGCAGCTCGGCTTTCTCCGCCGCACGCCGCGCGGCAGGGCCGCCACCGAGGCCGCCTTCCGCTACGTGGGGATCGAGCCCCCCCAGGGGACGGGGGCCGCACGCCTGTTCGGTTCCTGAGCCGGCGCCTCAGCGGGGTCGGAATAAGGGTTCTTTCTCCCCGGGAGCGTTAAGATTCGGGGGCAGGAGCCGCTGCAAGCGGCTTTCTTCGCGTCGACCACCACACCGATACAGGGGAAGTGACATGGAGGCTCTAGTTTTTCCGGCGCTACTGGCCGCCGTCTTCTATTTCATGCTGATCCGCCCTCAGCGCAAGCGGGCCGCGCAGCACAAGCAGCTCCTCGGCAGCCTCGAGCCGGGGGACGACGTCGTGACCATCGGGGGGATGTTCGGCACCATCACGGACATCGGCGACGACTTCGTCGAGCTCGAAGTCTCCCCGGGCACCCCGGTGCGCTTCGGCAGGACCGCGATCGCCCGCAAGATCGTGCACGAGCCCACCGAGACGGCCGAGACCTCATCGGAGGAAGGGGAGGTATGAGCCGCGTCGAGGCGACCGATTCCCACGAGGTCGCCGGGCTTGTCGGATCCGCCAAGGAGACCAAACCGGTCGAACGCGCCCGGACCCCCGAGCCCATTCAGCCTGGATCGACGATCTCCTTGAGCGACGTCCGCGCCCACGACGGGGTACAGACCTTCATCGCCCTCGCCGACCGTTATCTCGGGGAGCTTGGCTACACGGAGCACGGCTTCCGCCATGCCAACCTCGTCTCAAAGATCGCCTACAACGTCTTGCACCGCCTCGGCTTCGATGACCGCACGACCGAGCTTGGGGCCATCTCCGGCTACCTCCACGACATGGGCAACTTCGTCAGCCGGACGATGCACTCGCAGACGGGCGCAACGATCTCCTACGATCTGATGCGCGACCTCGGGATGTCCTACGGCGAGATTGGAGTTGTGCTCGGCGCCATCGGCAACCACGAGGAAGACTTCGGGCGCCCCGTCAACCCGGCCGGAGCGGCATTGATCGTGGCCGACAAATCCGACGTCCACCGCAGCAGGGTGCGGGTGAGCGACCCCGCCCTGTTCGACATTCACGACCGCGTCAACTACGCGGTCGAGCACTCGTTCCTGCGGGTCGACTCCGAGGCTCACACCCTCACCCTCGAGCTTACGATCGACACCGAGCTTGCCGGAGTTATGGAGTACTTCGAGATCTTTCTCTCGCGCATGGTGATGTGCAGGCGGGCGGCGGAGTTTCTCGACTGCCAGTTCAAGATCGACATCAACGGTTCGAAGCTCCTTTAGAAAGATGAAGCCGCAGCGTTACAGAATCTTTCTCGCACTCTCAATCGTGATCGCGTTGGGTGGGTTGGCGGCCGTCGTCGCCACGGGCACGAGCCCGCGCCTCGGCCTCGATCTCGAGGGCGGGACCGGTGTGATCCTCACCGCTCAGGGAGAGGTGCGCCCCGACGTTCTCGACAAGACCGTGGGCATCATCCGCCAGCGTATCGACGCGCTCGGCGTCGCCGAGCCTGAGGTCAGCCGCCAGGGGGAGCGCAACATTCTCATTCAGCTTCCGGGCGTGGCCAACGACGAGAAGGCGAGGAGGCTGATCGGCACCACGGCTCAGCTCACCTTCCGTCAGGTTGAAGAGGTCGTACCCCCAACGGTCAAAAAGAAGCCGGAGGTCACGCAGGCCAAGGGTCAGGAGGCCAACGCCAAGGAGGTCGTCTACCCGTCGTCGCAGTCGGGCGAGCAGGGGACCCTCTACAGGCTCATGCCTGCGGTTCTCACCGGCGACATCATCACCCAGGCAGAGGCCGTGCTCGACCCTCAGGGGGGCGGTTGGTCGGTGAGCCTCGACATGAACGACGCCGGCGCTGCGACATGGGCGGAGTTTACGAAGAAGCTTGCGTGTCTCCGGGACAAGGGCGAGCAGATCAAGTCCCAGGTCGCGATCGTGCTCGACGGCAGGGTCGAATCGGCGGCCGGCATGTCGGACCCCGCCACGGCAGGCGCCGGCGGCGGCGTGACCTGCGCGCAGGGCATCACGGGGGGCCAGACGAGCATCACGGTGGGGGGTCAGGGCGAGGCCAGGGAGCTCGCCCTCGTTTTGAGGACCGGCGCCCTGCCGATCACGCTCGAGGAGTCCGAGGTCACCAAGGTATCTCCAACGCTCGGGCGCGACTCGCTCGATGCCGGGTTCACGGCCGGCGCCCTCGGGCTCGGGCTCGTCATCCTCTACATGCTGCTCTACTACCGGGCGCTCGGGCTCGTTGTGCTCCTCGGCCTCGTGCTCTTTACCGCAGCGCTCTACACCGTGATGGCCGTTTTGGGGGCCACGGCCGGTCTCTCTCTGAGCCTTGCGGGCGTTGCAGGGATCATCGTGTCGGTCGGAATCACGGCCGACTCCTACATCGTGGCGTTCGAGCGGCTCAAGGATGAGATGCGGTCGGGCAAGAGCGTCAGGGCGGCCGTTGAGCGCGGCATGGCGCGTGCCTTCCGCACGATCCTCGTCGCCGACTTCGTGACCGCAGCGGCCGCCGTGATCCTGTTCTTTCTCGCCGTCGGGCCCGTGCGCGGCTTTGCGCTGACGCTTGGACTTGCGACCCTGATCGACGTGTTGATTGCCTACTTCTTTACGCGCTCTGCGGTTGCCCTGCTTGCGCGCTCGAAGTCGTTGTCGGGCGACCGCTGGTTTGGGATGAGGAGCGCGCTCGGGGTGGCGTCATGAGCGCCGCACCCCAGGACAAGAGCAAGGACAGATCGGGCAGGCTCGGCCGTCTCTACAGGGGCGAGACCGACATCGACTTCATAGGAAGAAGGCGGCTTTGGTTTGCGCTCTCGGGCGCCGTCGTGCTCGCAAGCGTCATCCTGCTTGTGACGAGGGGGCTCAACTACGGGATCGAGTTCGTCGGGGGGGTCTCAATCAAGGCGCCGGTCGAACGCACGGAGCTTGCCAACGCCCCAAGCGATGAGGTCGTGACGCTCGTTGGCGACGCCCTCGAGCCGCTCGGCGCATCGGATGCGCAGATCCAGGTCTTCGAGTCGGCTCAGGGGCGTGAGGTGGTCGTGCAGACCGAGGAGGTCGACGATCCCGACCAGCAGCAGAGGGTCATAACTACCGTGCGTGAGATCACGGGCGCTTCGGTTGCCGATACCGACAACCAGAGCATCGGGAGTGAGTGGGGCGGCGAGATCACCAACAAGGCCTTGCGCGCTCTCGGGATCTTCCTGCTTGTGATCCTCGCTTTCATCTCGTGGCGCTTCGAATGGAAGATGGCGGTCGCGGCGATCATCGCCCTCGTCCACGATCTCCTGATCACTGCCGGCGTCTACTCGCTGGTCGGCTTCGAGGTCACGCCGTCGACGGTCATAGCGATCCTCACAATTCTCGGTTACTCGCTCTACGACACCGTCGTCGTTTTCGACAAGGTCGAAGAGGACACCTCTGCGCTCGCAGGCTCCGGCCGCATGACCTATCAGGGAGCGGCCAACCTCGCCATGAACGAGGTCTTCATGCGCTCGCTCAACACCTCGCTTGCGACTCTCCTCCCCGTGTCCGCCCTGCTGTTCGTGGGGGCAGGGCTGCTCGGGGCTGAGACGCTCGAGGACCTCGCCCTTGCGCTCCTTGTCGGCATCTTGGTCGGCGCCTACTCGTCGATCTTCGTCGCAACCCCGGTGGTCTCGATGTGGAAGGAGCGCGAGCCGAGGTACCGCAATGTCAGAAGCAAGATGGAAAAGGAGGAGGAGCGGCAGGCGGCCGTGTCCGCAGCGGCGGCGGCCCAGCCCAAGGCGGCTGCCGCGGACGAACCGTCGCGCGAGCTCGCAGGCGTCGGATCGCGGGCCAGGCCTCAAGGCGCGGCCGCCCCAGCGGCCCCGAGGCCGCGCGCGGGGGATAAGAAAGCAAAGCGGCGCAAGAGACGCTAGGAGACGGATATGCCCTTCAACCCGGACCACAGCTGGCTCAAGGAGCACGTGCGCGACATCCCCGACTTCCCCAAGCCGGGGATCGTGTTCAAGGACATCACTCCGCTGCTCGCTAACAAGAAGGCGTTCACCTACACAATCGATGCCATCGCCCACCACTTCGATCGGGATGAGATCGACATGGTTGTTGGGATCGAGGCACGCGGCTTCATGGTTGCAGCACCCCTTGCCTACCGCTTCACCGCCGGACTCACGCCGGTGCGCAAGAAGGGGAAGCTCCCGTGGGACGTCAGGACGCAGGAGTACGAGCTCGAGTACGGAACCGATAGCCTCGAGATTCACAGCGATGCGATCGAGCCCGGCGAGCGTGTGCTCGTCGTCGACGACGTCCTCGCCACCGGGGGCACGGCCAAAGCTGCTGCGATGCTCACCGAGCAGTGCGGCGGCAAGGTCGCCGGAATCGCCACGATCATGGAGCTTTCATTTCTCGGGGGGAGGGGCAAGCTCGGCGGATACGACTTTTTGAGCTTGATCTCGTATTGACCGGCCCTACAATGGAACATGGGCGCAGCGCAGCAGCCTGACAGATCCGTCCCTTCGGTCGGGGCCCCCCCGGGCTCGACCGGCAGGGTAAAGGCTGCGCTCAAGAAGGTCCGTCCTCGCACCACCTCCCACGACCCGGCTCTCGAGGATCTCCTTCGAGAGTTCAAGAGGCGCAGGCCGCGAGCCGATGCGCGCTCGATCGAGCGCGCTTACGAGATGGCGGCCGCGGCGCATGACGGCCAGGTGAGGAAGTCTGGGGACCCGTTCATCAGCCACCCCGTTGCGGTCGCCCTCATTCTCGCTCAGCTCGGGCTCGACCACACGAGCCTCGAGGCTGCCCTTTTGCACGATGCGGTCGAGGACACCCATCTCAGCCTCGTTCAGGTGGAGGCCGCAACCGACTATGACGTTGCCTCCCTCATAGACGGGGTCACGAAGCTCGACAGGATGGAGCTCCGCTCCGCGGAGCAAGGGCGCGCAGAGAGTCTGCGCAAGATGATGGTCGCGACCGCGCGCGACGTCCGTGTGCTCCTTATCAAGATCGCCGATCGCCTCCATAACATGCGGACACTGGCCCCCCTTGACCCGGACAAGCGCCGGCGCATCGCGCGGGAGACCCTCGACATCTACGCGCCCCTGGCGCACAGGCTCGGCATGTACGCAATGAGGTGGGAGCTGGAAGACCTCGCCTTCCAGCACCTCCATCCCAAGCGCTACGAGGAGATTCTCGCTCTCGTTCACCAGCGCCAGCCGGAACGCGAGCGGCTCCTCGAGCAGGTGGGGGCGCAGATCTCGGGCAAGCTGCGCGAGGTCAAGATCCGCTCTGAGGTGTCTGGGCGCCCGAAGAACCTTTACTCGATCTACGAAAAGATCGCTTTGGGAGGAAAGCAGTTCGACGAGATCTTCGATCTCGTAGGAGTGCGCGTGGTCGTCGACGGCGTGAGGGACTGTTACGGAGCGCTCGGGGCGCTCCACACCCTTTACACGCCGGTTCCCGGACGCTTCAAGGACTACATCGCGATGCCAAAGTTCAACATGTACCAATCACTTCACACGACCGTGATCGGCCCGGGCGGTCGGCCGATCGAGATTCAGATCCGCACTCAGGCAATGCACAGGGCGGCGGAGTTCGGGATCGCAGCACACTGGCTCTACAAGGAGCAGAGACGCGGCAAGGTCACCGAGCAGGAGATCGCGTGGTTGCAGCGGCTCATGGATTGGCAGCGCGAGTCCGAGGACCCACGCGAGTTCATGGAGTCTCTAAAGATCGACCTCTACTCCGACGAGGTTTTTGTGTTTACGCCCAAGGGGGACGTCCAGGAGCTGCCACGGGGGGCAAATCCCATCGATTTCGCCTACGCCATTCACACCGAGGTCGGTCACCGCACGATCGGGGGCCGGGTGAATGGGCGGCTCGTGCCGCTCAACCACGAGCTTCACTCAGGGGACACGGTAGAGGTCATCACCTCCAAGGGAGCTTCGTCACCGTCGCGCGACTGGCTCCAGGTCGTCAAGACCCCGAGGGCGAGAAACAAGATCAGGCAGTGGTTTGCGCGCGAGCGCAGGGAGGACGCCCTTGCCCAGGGCCGGGACGCCTTGTCGTCTGCGATGCGAAAGCAGGGCCTTCCGGCGGCCAAGATCACCAAGGGCGCCACCCTCAAACAGGTCGCAGACGACCTCAAGTATCAGGACCTCGACGCAATGCACGTCGCGATCGGCGAAGGGCATTTGTCGCCCCAGTCGGTGACGACCAGGGTGCTCAGGATGTTCGAGCCCGAGGAGGAAGAGACCGACCCTATTCCGGCGGTGACCCGGCCGGCGCGCCGGGGGCAGCCGCGCGGCAAGGGTGTGGTCGTCGAGGGGCTTGACGACCTCCTCGTGCGCCTTGCCCAGTGCTGCACTCCGGTGCCTGGGGACCAGATCGTCGGCTTTCTGACCAAGGGCCGCGGGGTCTCCGTCCACAGAGATGACTGTCCCAACGCAGCCCAGCTTCAAGCCTCGCACCCGGAAAGGATCACGAGCGTGGGATGGGACGGCAGGGTGGCCGGGACCTACAACGTGACCATCCAGATCGAGGCGCTCGACCGGACCAAGCTGCTGCGCGATGTGACCACCGCGATGTCAGACCAGGGGATAACCATCGTGTCCTCGTCGACGCGCACGAGCAAGGACGGGATCGCCACCCTGGCCTTCACCTTCGAGATGGCCGACCCCACCCACCTCGAGCACGTCATTGCAAGCGCGCGCAAGGTCGATTCTGTGTTCGACGTCTACAGGGTCGTCCCCTATTCAGCGCGCAACTGATCACTCTGCGTTTCTGAGAGCTAGGATGCGGACCGTGAACAAGCGGCTCGCTTCCGTGCTCGCGGCCGTGGTGGTTTCCGGGGCCGCCTGTACGGCGAGCGAGCCCCTCGAGCCCCTGCCGCCGGCGGCCGCGGCCGCAGACGAGTTTCTGGCGGCGTGGTCGGCGGGCGAGGTTCGGGCCATGGCCGCCCTGCTGCAATCGGGAGACGGGCGCCTCTCTCCTGCCCGCCTGAGGCGCACCATGGAGCGGGTCACGGGCGGGGGGGCGATCACCTCTGTGGCCGTCGAGCGCACCGAGGCGATCGAGCAACCGCCGCCCGAGGAGGCCGAGTCGTCCGGGGGGCAGGTCACGCTGACCGTGCCCTATGAGCTGACCTATGCCTCCGAGGCGGCGAGTCGCCCCGTGCACCTGAACGGCGTCTTCGACCTGACCTACGAGCGCTCGGGGGAGCGGTGGCTGGTGGCGTGGGACAAGGCGCTGCTGCTGCCGGGGTTGAACCGGGCGGTCCGGCTCGACGCCGTTTATAGGTGGGGCAAGCGCGCCGCAATATTTGATCGCAACGGCAAGGTGCTTGCGCGCGGGAGAGGCGCGTCACGCACCTATCCGTTCGGCGACGTGGCCGGGGTCACCCTCGGCCATCTCGAGCCCATGTCCCGGAAGGAGGTTGTTGCAGGGGCCGCGGGGGAGATCGGTGATCTCGCCGGCGGCTCCGGCCTCGAAGGGGCGTTCGACCGGAGGCTCGCCGGTGTGCCCTCGTCGAGGCTGGTCGCCAGGAGTGCGGGGGGGCGCGCCGATGTGGTCCTCGGCCGCACGAGGGGCAAGCCGGGCCGGCCGCTCCAAACGACTCTCGATGTGGCCGTGCAGCGGGCGGCTCAGGCCGGCTACGGGGCCACGCTCGGCGGCGCGGTCGTCATGGACCCCGCGACGGGCGACCTCCTCGCCGTGCTCGAGGGAGCGTCGTTCGACCCCAACAACTACGTCGGGGCCGTTGACGTCGAGCCTTTCAACCGGGCCCTCGCCGGCCTCTACCCGCCGGGCTCTGCCATGAAGGTCGTCACCGCCTCGGCCGCGCTCGATGCGGGTGTCGTCAAGCCGGACACGAAGGTCACGGGCCCCGCCGATTACAAGGGCGTTAGCAACTTCGAGTCGGGCGTCTACGGCACCATCGCCTTCGCAAGCGCGGTCCAGTTCAGCGTCAACACGGCCTTCGCCCAGGTCGCGGAGGACCTCGGCCCCAAGCGGATCACCAGCTATGCAAAGTCGTTTGGCTTCAACCAACAGCCTGCGACGATAGCCACGGCGGCTGAGTCGTCGTTCCCCTTCCCCCAGGATCTCTACGAGCTCATGTGGGGCTCGATCGGCCAGGCGCAGGTGCTCGCAACCCCGCTCGAGATGGCGTCGGTCGCAGGCACGGTCGCCAATGACGGCGTGCGCATGGAGCCGCGTATCGCGCTGCATGAGCACAAGCAGCAAGAGCGCGTGCTTGCGCCGGGCACTGCCCGCACGATGACCACACTTATGGAAAGCGTGGTTCAAGGCGGTACAGGGACCGCAGCGCAGATCAGCGGTGTCAGGGTGGCTGGAAAGACGGGCACGGCCGAGGTGAACGTCGGCGGAGGGATCCAGAACCACGCCTGGTTCGTGTGTTTTGCACCCGCCGACAACCCCGCCGTAGCCGTCGGCGTAGTGGCCGAGCTAGGCGGAGTAGGGGGCCAGGTAGCAGCCCCCCTGGCGCGCGGCATCCTCCAAAGAGTGCTCCCCCTCGTTGCTTAGCCTTGTTTCCAGATGAGGGCTGTGGTGCAGCGGGTAACGGAGGCGAGGGTCTCGGTCGAGGATCGCCTCGTTGGTGAGATCAAGCATGGCTCTGTCGTGCTCGTCGGGGTTGCGCCCGGCGACGTTGCCGCCCACGCGGCATGGCTTGCAGACAAGGTCGCCAATCTCCGCATCTTCAACGACGTCGAGGGGAAGATGAATCACTCGCTGCTCGACGTCGGCGGTGCCGCCCTTGTCGTGTCCCAATTCACGCTCTACGGCGACGCCCGCAAAGGCCGGCGTCCTTCATTCGTGCACGCGGCCGCCGGGCCTGAAGCCAAAGACCTTTACGAGGCGGTTGCCAGGTCGCTTGCCGGGTTGGGGGTGCCGGCGACCACCGGAGAGTTCGGCGCCGACATGCAGGTTCACCTCGTCAACGACGGCCCGGTGACGATCCTGCTCGACTCCGACAAGACCTTCTAGAGCGCGGGGCCAGACCCGCGAGGGCAGCTTTCGGAGCAAGTGTGGGGATCTCGCGTCGTATAGAGCGCCCATTTTTCCCCACACTACGGAGGCGTGACGATGCCGCAGTGGCGCCGGTCACACTGGTCCCGCCTCTGCGAGCGCCTCGATCCCTGCGAGGAGACCCCGCCGTGTCGTTGCGGGAAGCGTTGCAAGGGCCACCCCCAAGCTGTCGAGGTCGAGGACGGTGTCGGCTTCGACCCTCCTGCGGCCCTCGTCGGTCAGCACAATGGCGAGGCGCCGCTCGTCGTTTCGGTCGCGAGCGCGCCGGACGAATCCCCTCCGGGCGAGGTCTTTGACCACCACGGAAGCCGTGCTCTTGGGAAGCGCAAGGTGGCGCGCCAGCCACGTGAGGGTGATCCCCCCGGACGCCGGCACGTGGTGGAGCAGCTGGCGTTCGTGCTGGGAGAGGTCGGGGTCGTCGGGCCGGTTGTGCGCTGCCCAGAGGCGCCGGTAAGCGGCCTCGAATCGTTCCGCTTGTGAACTGTTCATGAACTGGACTATACTTCAGAGTCGCGTGGGATGGCAGGCAAGCCGAAGGAGATGAGGCCGAGATGATCGAGGTGGTGAGGCGGCGGCCGGTCGACGAGCCTCCCGAGCAGCTGTGGGCGCTCATCGAGCCCGTCGAGCGCCTCCCGGAGTGGTTCGGCTTCGCAGAGCGCGCCGAGCACTTGGAGGGAAGCGGCGTGGGCCGGAGGCAGAGGATCCACGGCCGCTGGGGCAACAAGGAATCAGAGGTCGATCAGAGGGTGACGCGCTACGAGCCGGGGCGTGTGCTCGAGTGGGTTCACGAGGCCGAGCGCCTCGAGGGGGCCCCTGCGCCCAAATTCGCTCGCTCGACAACCTTGACCATCCGCCTCGAACCCGTGGCCGGCGGCACGGTCGTGAGCCTCGAGTCCCGCCAGGAGCCGGCGAGCATCGCGCGCGGGCTGGTGCTGAGGACGATGGGACGGCGCGAGGTGAAACGCCGGCTAGAAAGCTCCCTGGAACGCCTTGCAGAGCTGGCGCGGCGCTGACGATGGGCGACGAGGCGAGGTGCACGGCGACGTGGGCGGGCAGAACGTCTGCCGGCAGGGCCCATCTCGAGGACAAGGAGCTCGTCTTCAGGGGCGACTTCCGCCTTGCCGTGCGGCTGGCGGATGTCACCTCGGCCGAGGCGGTGGAGGGATGGCTGCGGCTGGCATGGGGGGACGACTCGGCCGCTTTCGAGCTTGGCCCAGCGGCCGCCAAGTGGGCGCGCAAGATCACTCACCCAAAGAGCCTGATCGACAAGCTCGGCGTGAAGCCGGAGGCACAAGTCCTCCTGGTAGACGTGGGCGACGAGGGCTTTGTGGCCGACCTGAAGGAGCGCTCAGGGCGTGTGGCGACCGGCAGGTCGAGGGGCCGGATGGACATCATCTTCTTCGGGGCCGAGCACAGGGACGACCTCGCCGGGCTCGAGCGGTTGCGCAAGAGCCTCAAGCCCCAGGGAGCCATCTGGGTGATCAGGCCAAAGGGAGTCAAGCACATCACCGAGGCCGAGGTCTTGACCGCGGGCAAGGCCGCCGGGCTGGTCGACGTCAAGGTCGCCCGCTTCTCGGACACGCACACGGCGGAGAAGTTCGTGATCCCGGTAGCCGACCGCTAGAGTCCCCGTCCCGGATCTCAGCGCCCCAACCATCGTCGTCCACCGCGCCCCAGAGCCGCCGCAGACGACGACACAACGATCATGACTGCCGCCGGGGGCCCCTGGTGGCACTGGTGGCGGCCGGCGCCACACCTCATCATGTGAGGCCGATCTTGCCGGGCGCGCTGAGGACTCCCCCGCGGGGGAGCCAGGAACTGGAAACGGTGACCGGAAGCCGTGCTCAGGCTCGCACTATGCGCAGGAAGTCGGTTCCCCCGACGCGACCCGGGCTGCCGGAGACGACCGCGGCAAGCGCGCCCTTCGCGATCAGTCCGGCCCCGACAACTTGTCCGACGG
>JACCZU010000025.1 GCA_013695835.1 Candidatus Aridivita willemsiae | reverse complement strand
GGAATGTCGAGCGGCTCCTCCGAGATGCCGGTCCGCACGTCTGCCATCGCAGAGATGCTAGACGGTGCGCCCGGTCCCCGGATATCCGTTGGGACACATCGGGCCGGGCTTGCCTTCGTCTGGCTGGCAGACTAAGGTCTGGGCGCCAACAGCTTGGGCGAAGGAAGTGGGGGCGGTAAGAGTCCAGTTTGGTGAGCATGCCCTGCGCGGCGCGCCCCCGGGTGCGCCGCAAGATTCGCTCTGCCCGAGCGACCCCAGTGCCCGTGGCCCTCCACAGGCGCGACCGCCAGAGAACGCATCCGCAAGCAGCCATGAGGCTGCCGAGAGAGGAGGGACTCACCCAGTGCTGTCAAAGTTGAATGTCGAGGGGCGGGCTTGGCTGGACCGCAGAGCAAAGAAGAAGCTCGCCGGGGTTCTGCTCATCGGGCTTCTCGCCACCGCCCTGGCATTGCCGGCGTCCGGCGTACCGAAGGACAGAGGCCCAGCCAGGGTCGAAAGCGGGCTGCTGAAGCACGTCTCGCAAAGTGTGGCGACGCGCTACTTCATCGAGCACCCGGACCAGGCCCCGTCCGACCTGCAGAGTCGCTTCAGCTCTCTGAATGAGGCGGCGGAACGGGCGTCGGGCGCAGCGGTCGGGCCCGGCGCGGTCGTCTCGAAGCTCTTCAACAAGGATATCTTCGGCCTGCCACAGAACGAAGAATCGGTGTCGGCCTGCGTCAACCGGCCCCGCGTCGTGCTTGGAAGCACGAACGACTACAGAGGCTTGCTCGACCCCCAAGGCAACTTCACCGGCTGGCACCTGTCGACCAATGCCGGCAGATCCGTGAGAAACGAGGGCCTGCTGCCGCCCGTCGCTATCGGAGGCAACCAGGTGCCCTCGGGCGGGGATCCCGTTGACGTGCTCGCCGAGAACTGCTCGGCGGCCTTCGCTTCGAGCCTCAACTACGATCCCGTTGATCCCTTCCACAACGCGAACGGCATCGGTCTGTACCGGAGCACGCCGACGAGGCTCGCCAACTGCCCGGGTGGGGCGGCCCCATCCTGCTGGCCGGTCAGGCGCGCGGTCGCGACGGCCGAGCCCGGCCACTTCCTCGACAAGGAGTGGTTCGACTACGGCCGCAGCGGAAGCGCCGGCAACGTCGTGTGGGCCGTCTTTGCCGACTTCGCGATCGACGACGCCGCGCCGCTCGGCTTCACCGGGGCGGAGATCAAGGCGGTGCGTTGCGACGCCCATCTCAACGCGTGCACGGAGCAGATCCTCATCAGCGGCGACGACCTCGACACGCAGTTCGCCGACGTGACCATCGCTCCCGACGGACGGACGTATGTTTCGTGGACCGAGATCGAGGGAGAGCTCGAGGGCACGGCGCAGACCTTCACTCACAAGCTCCGGGTGGCGCCACCCGGCAGCACCGACTTCGGCCCCACCAGGGTCGTATTCCGCGAGACGAGGGCGATCCCCTTCGGCGGTTCCCTGCACGCCAACGACTTCCGCGTGGCGACCTACCCGAAGAACGAGGTTGCCGACCACAACGGCGACAACCGCGTTTATCTGACGTGGGAAGCGTGTCGCGCCCGCCTGCTCGATACGATCTGTGAGGAGCCCGAGATCAAGCTCACCTATTCCGACAACGACGGGCGTACGTGGACAAGGCCCAAGACGGTCTCGGCCGGGGGGGACAATTACTTTCCGACGATTGCGGCCGATCCCAGCGGCAATCGGGTTGCGGTCGCCTACTTCACCAACCGGCGCGACGCGATCTTCGACAACCGTCAAGACGTCGAGCTTGCCACGCTCACAGAGGGCGCGACAGTGACGAACCGTCAGTACGTCACTCCATTGTCGAACGAGTCGGAAGCCGACCCGCTCCTCGGCGGCTTCTTCATCGGCGATTACATCGAAGTGTTCGCCCACAACGGCGTCGTTTACACGCACTTCAACGCCAACTACCGCAACATCAAGCTGCTCGGAGAGGGCTTCCCCGTCCCGCAGCAGGACAACTATCTGGACAGAAGAAAGCTGTAGGCCGAACGAGCTGGTTGTGTTGGGGGCCACCTGGTTCGTTAACCAGGGGCCCCCCAGAACCGCCCCGCACGTGGCCCGGGGTCACGGGTGGGGCGGCGCGTCAGGCCTCTATTCCGTGCCACGGGGCCACCAGCGCTCGCCGGTCGCCGGGCTTTCCTGTTAGCCGGACGAGGCGCATCTCCGAGTTGTTCGCGCTCGTTGTCTCGTGAAGCGCGCCGATGGGGTTCACCTTGACCCGGACGTAGTACCAGCCGTTGGGCACGCGCGTGATGTTGAACGCCTGCCCGGCAACATTCTGGAAATAGGTGTCGCCCCACCCTGCGTCGAGATGCTCACGAATCCACAGTGCCTCGGGCCCGCCGCACGCGCTTTGGAGACCCACCTCCCACGGGCTCCACTCGGCGCCAGGGGCAGTCAGATCGAAGGGATCGGTGGGGGCCAGGCAGAAGGACTGCTTCATGCTGCGCACGACGTTCTGGCCGGACGCGTCGAGGAGCGTGTAGGAGACGAACTGGCGGAAGTGCCAGTGATGGTGGCCGTGGCGCGTGTCGAAGTCGATGGTTCCGGCCGGCGCGCGGCCTACGACCTCATCTGCGGAGTTGTGGAAGTACTGATAGGCGTCCATCGTGTCTTGATCGGCCCGGCGAAACCCTTCCACGACCAACGGCGCCGGCCCGGAGTTGACCAAAGTCGAAGCGAAGCTCAAGAGGTCCTTGCGACCTCTGTGGCGCGCGTACATGTTCCAGGCGGGAAGGGCGGCGAGGTCGGGCAGAGTATTCGGATCGGGGTCCTTGACCGTCGGGACGTCGTCGGCAGCGTGCCGTCCTCGTGATGCCCGCCGAGGCGCGGCCTGCTCCGCCCCGAGCCCTTGATGCGACCGCGCACCCTTGTGGTGGTCCCGCACCTTGATCTCGAGAGTCAGGGCTCCATCGGCGTCGCTTATGTCCAGCGCGCTTCGATAAGCCT
>JACCZU010000294.1 GCA_013695835.1 Candidatus Aridivita willemsiae | reverse complement strand
TAGCAGGGGGGTGTGACAGAACCCCGATCCCTGCCGGGGCGGCAGGGACGAGGCTCGGTCCGGTTCATTCGGCCCAGTCGAAGGTGCGGGTCACCGCCTTCTTCCACGACGCGTACTCCTTGTCGCGCTCGCTCGACTCCATTTGAGGCTCCCACTGCTTGTCCTTGCCCCAGTTCTCTCTGAGGTCCTCGATCTCGTCCCAGAACCCAACCGCGAGACCGGCCGCGTAGGCGGAGCCGAGGGCGGTGGTCTCGGCGATAGTCGGGCGGATCACGGGAACTCCGAGCACGTCGGCCTGGAACTGCATGAGCGTCTCGTTGCCGACCATGCCCCCGTCGACCTTCAGCGATTCGAGATCGACACCGGAGTCGGCGTTCATCGCATCGACGACCTCTTTGGATTGCCAGGCCGTCGCCTCGAGAACCGCGCGTGCGATGTGGCCCTTGTTCACGTAGCGGGTGAGGCCGGCGATGACGCCGCGTGCGTCGCCCTTCCAGTAGGGAGCGAAAAGGCCCGAAAACGCAGGCACGAAGTAGCACCCCCCGTTGTCGTCGACCGTCTTGGCGAGGTCTTCGATCTCGGGCGCACTCTTGATCATCCCGAGGTTGTCCCTAAGCCACTGGACAAGCGCGCCCGTGATCGCGATCGCGCCCTCGAGGCAGTAAACGGCTTCCTGGTCGCCGATCTTGTAACCAAGGGTGGTCAGCAGCCCGTTCTTGGACTGAACAGCCTCGGTGCCCGTGTTGAGGAGCAGGAAGTTGCCCGTTCCGTAGGTGTTCTTGGCCTCTCCGACAGAGAAACAGGTCTGTCCGAACACTGCGCCTTGCTGGTCCCCAAGTGCACCCCCGATCTGCAGCCCGTCGAAGTCGACGGCCTCTCCATAGACCTCGCTCGAGGCGTGGATCTCGGGTAGCATGGCCTTGGGAACCGACATCTCCTGCAGTATCGAGTCGTCCCACTGAAGGGTTTCGAGATCCATGAGCATCGTGCGGCTCGCGTTCGTGACATCGGTGACGTGGACCCCCCCGTTGGTGCCGCCGGTGAGGTTCCAGATGAGCCACGCGTCGATGTTTCCGAACAAGACATCGCCGTTCTCGGCTTTCTCACGCGCACCGTCGACGTTGTCGAGTACCCATTTGATCTTGGGCCCGGAGAAGTAGGTGGCAAGCGGGAGCCCCACCTGTGGCCGGAATCGATCGGCGCCGCCGCCGCCGGCAAGCTCGTCGCAGATCTTGTCCGTGCGCGTGTCCTGCCACACGATCGCATTCATGACGGGCTCACCCGTCGTCTTGTCCCATACGACGGTGGTCTCGCGCTGGTTGGTTATGCCGAGCGCGGCGATGTCACCGGGGCTGAGCCCTTCCTTGTCAAGGGCCCCCTTAACGACTTCCTGCGTGCGTTGCCAGATCTCGTTGGCATCGTGCTCGACCCAACCTGCCTTTGGAAAGATCTGCTCGTGCTCTTTCTGGTCGCTTGTGACCGCCTTGCCGCTGTGGTCGAAGACCATGCAGCGTGTGCTCGTGGTCCCCTGGTCGATTGCAGCTACGTAATCAGCCATGACTTCTCCTTCCGGAGCCTGGATGTGCCCTTACGGCTTTCATGCAACCTTCGACAATGTGTCCGAGGCCGCCTTGAGGAGCAGGTAAGACGACGTTGCCCCCGGATCCTGATGACCCGCGCTGCGTTCGCCGAGGTAGCTGGCGCGGCCCTTCTTGGCTACCATCGGCGTTGTCGCCTCCATGCCTTTGGCCGCGGCCTCGGCCGCGCGCTCGAGAGCCTCTTGCAGGTTCGCGCCGGTGGCAAGCGAGCTGCTGATTGCATCAACTGCGGGTAGCAAAGCGTCGAGCATGGTCTTGTCCTCGAGCTCGGCCTTCCCCCTCGCCTGGACCCCTTTGACCCCCGACTCGAGGGCGGCGGCGAACTCTTGCGGCGTGACCTCGGCCTTGCCGGTGAGCGGCCCTCCCATCTGCATGAACAGGGTCCCGTACAGGGGGCCGCCGGCGCCTCCGACCTTGGACACCAACGTCATGCCCACGGTCTTGAGTGTCTTGCCGACATCGTTTTCCTCAGTGCCTTCGAGCTTGGCGACAACGGCCTGGAACCCGCGATGCAGGTTGCTTCCGTGGTCGGCATCGCCAATCGCCGAGTCGAGCTTGGTGAGGTAGGCACGGTTGTCTTCGACCACGGCGGCGAAGGCTCTGATCCAGCCAACAACGTCGTCATGCCCAACGGTCATGCACTGACCTCGCCGGGCAGGGACAAGGTGCGCGCCATCAAGCGCCCCATCGCAGTCCCGGGGTGTTGACGGGAGCGTCCCACAGCGACGTGAGCTCGTCGTCGAGCTTCAGCAGCGTTATCGAGCAGCCCGCCATCTCGAGCGATGTGATGTATGGCCCGATAAGGTTGCGCTCAATGGCAATGTCCCGTCCGCCGAGCAGCTTCACGAGCTCGCTGTAGACGATATAGAGCTCGATCAGGGGGGTCCCGCCCATGCCGTTGACGAAGGCAAGGACGCTGTCGCCGCCGCTGAGGGAGAGATCCTCCAATATTGGTGCCGCCAGACGTTCGACCACTTGGGCTGCGGGTTCGAGCGCTACCCGCTCGCGTCCCGGCTCGCCGTGGATGCCGATTCCGATCTCCATCTCATCGTCCCCGAGCTCGAAGGTCGGCTCGCCGGCGCTCGGAACGACGCAAGACGTGAGCGCCATGCCCATGCTCTTGCCCCCATCGTTGACCCTTCGACAGAGATCGGCGACTTCCTTGAGCGAACGCCGCTCCTCGGCCGCCGCGCCGCAGATCTTCTCGGCAAGCACGGTCGTCCCGACGCCCCTGCGGCCCGCCGTGTAGAGGCTGTCCTGTACCGCGACGTCGTCATCGATCACGACCGCTTCGACCTCGATGTCCTCCTCGCGCGCAAGGTCGGCGGCCATCTCGAAGTTCAAGATGTCCCCTGTGTAGTTCTTGACGATGTGCAAGACGCCGGCGCCGCCGTCTACCGCCTTGGTGGCTTCAAGCATCTGGTCCGGCGTCGGGGAAGTGAAGACCTCGCCGGGACAGGCAGCGTCGAGCATGCCCATGCCCACGAAGCCACCGTGCATGGGCTCGTGACCAGAGCCTCCGCCGGAGACGAGGGCGACTTTTCCCTGCACGGGAGCGTCGGCGCGCGTGATGTAGTGCGGGTCAATGGCGACTTCGAGAGCACCGCCGTGGGCAGCTGCGATTCCGCGCAGTGCATCGGTGACGACATCATCAGGGTTGTTGATGAGCTTTTTCATGTGCCTCGCCTTCCTCCGTGACGGGTGGACGGATTGATCCCGGCAGCCTCGAAGCTATTGCGGGAACAGGCTGTACCAGGCGAACGCTCCCAGAACACCTCCAATAATTGGGGCAAGGACCGGGATCCACGCGTAGCCCCAGTCCGAGGTGCCCTTGCCGGGGATGGGAAGGACCGCATGCATGATGCGCGGGCCAAGGTCCCTGGCCGGATTGATGGCGTAGCCGGTCGGGCCCCCAAGCGAAAGCCCGATGCCGACGACAAGAAAGCCGACGAGCAAGGGGCCGAGGCCGCTGGCGGCCAACCCCTGGTTGCTCGTCACCGAAAGTACACCGAGGACCAGCAGAAACGTCCCGATGACCTCGGTGATGATGTTGGGCACCGTCTGTCTGATAGCGGGCCCTGTGGCGAAGACCGCGAGCTTGAGGCCGGGATCTTCTGTGGCAGCAAAGTGGGGGAGATAGGCGAGGTAGACGAGGCCGGCGCCGATCATGGCGCCTGCGAACTGCCCGGCAATGAACAGTGGGACATCGGCCCATGGGGTCAGCCCGATGGCGGCAAGCCCGATGGTCACGGCCGGGTTGATGTGCGCCGTCGAGAAGTCGAAGACCGCGAACACGGCCACGGCCACGGCGATGCCCCAACCGAAGGTGATGACTATCCAACCAGAGTTTTGAGCCTTTGATTCGCTGAGCAGCACCGCTGCAACGACGCCGTCGCCCAAAAGAATCAGGATGGCCGTGCCGATGAGCTCGGCCGTGAATATGCTCATGGATCCTCCCATCTCGTGCTTCGCCCCGAAACAACGCTAAAGAGATACAAACCCTTTACGCTGCAAAATACAAGTCAGTAAATGCGGGTGGCTTGCTTGTGGGAGTGAACTACGGGGGATGTGGCTCCCGCGCGAGCTCGTCGAGGGCCCCCTGAAGGCGGGCCGTGAAGGCGCGATGCTCCTCACCAACCATGGGAGTCACGGGAGCCGCGATGCGGACGGTGACGGGATGATGAACCGGCCAGAATCGTCCCGGGGGCATCGCCTGGTAGGTGCCCTTGAGCGAGATCGGAACGACGGGCAAACCGTACTCGACGGCGAGGAAGCCCGTCCCCGAACGCATCCGGCCCATGCTGCCGTCGCGCGACCTGGTCCCCTCCGGATAGAATAGCAGCGACCAGTCTTTTTGGATGAGCCCGTTGATCAGCAACAACGAGTCGCGCGACAGGCGCGCCCTTTCGATTGGGATGGTCCCGAAGACCAGCGATACCAGAGAAGCGATCGCCCGGTTCTGATAGAAGTAGTCCGCCGCCGCTACCACAGCCGTTTTCCTGCGCCACCTCCTCGGCACCGACTTGAGGATGATCGGGGTGTCGAGATGGCTCGAATGATTCGAGGCGAAGATCACGGGAGGCTCGAGGACGCCGAAGCCCGGATCGATTGACACCCTGGGATGCGTGTAGACGTCGATGGCCGGCCCCAGGATGTGGCTGATAACGGTTTCACGTACCACTGCTGCGGCGGGAGTACGCGCCCACTCGGTACTGAAGTTGACGCGCGTCTCTTTCATGCGGCAAGCCCGATCCAGTCATCAAAGGTCCCTGGGAAGCCGAGATCTTAGCCGATGGCCTCGATCGAGCGTCCTCGGGTGGTTGGCGGCGCGCAGAAAAGGGGCACAATCCAGGTAACGGCGCACATGTGGCTCGCAGAGGAAGGTCCCCGGCGACGCCTCGGGAGGGAGTTTGCCATGACGACATCGGACGGGCCCGTCGACGAGCGGGACCAAGAGGGCACCCGGGAGGAGTCAGAGCGCGACAGCGCAGAGCAACACGCAGGTGGCAGCGAGGATGTGAGGGGACGTTCGGGAGAGGGCCAAGCAAAGACTTCGCCTTCTTCGGACAAGGAAAGCATCGACAGGCATGGCGGGGGGGCCGAGGAGGCCGCCGAGTCAGACGATGTGCATCGTCGTTTCAGCCAGGGCGTCGAGCAGACCCCCTCCACACCGGACAAGGAAAAGCAGGGTGACTTTGCGACCGGCAGCGAGCAAGACGACGCCGACAAGCCCAAGGAGGCGGGATGACACAAAGGCTGTTGGGGAGAAGCGTCGCCGTCCTTGTGGCCGAGGGCTTCGAGGACCTCGAGTTTTGGGTCACCGTCATGCGCTTGCGGGAGGAGGGGGCCGAGGTAACCATCGTCGGCGAGCCAGCTGGCAGTGAGTTCAAAGGAAAGACCGGCTTGACGGCGGTAAGCGACGTGGCCGCAGCCGATGTCGACGCAGACGAGCTCGACGGGATCGTGGTTCCAGGCGGGTGGGCGCCGGACAAGCTGCGCCGCTACGGCGCCGTCACGGATCTCGTTCGCGACATGCACGGGCAGGGCCAGGTCGTCGGCCTGATCTGCCACGGCGGGCTGGTCGGTATCTCTGCCGGAATCGTCGAGGGCTCAAAGGCGACGGGAAGCGAGGGCATCAAGGACGACCTCGTGAATGCCGGGGCCGAGTGGGTGGACGAGCCGGCCTTCAGGGACGGCCCCATCGTGTGGGGCCGGGTCGTCGCCGACATCCCCGATTTCTGCAGAGAGCTGGTCGACGCCCTCGCCAAATAGTTCTATGGGTTTTCGAGGGCGGCGGTGAGGTCGTCGAGGAGGTCGTCGGGGTCCTCGAGGCCGACCGAGAGACGGCAGAAACCCTCCGAGATACCTGCAGATCGGAGTTCGTCTGCGCTCAGCTGAGTGTGGGTGGCGCTCGCGGCATGAACGATCAGGGAATGAGTCCCGCCCAGCGAGGACGCCGGCGTTATGAGTCGCAGCGAATCCTGAAAGGCCGCGGCCCGGTCGCGGCCGCCTGCGACATCGAAACCGAGGGTTCCCCCTCCGCGGCCCCCGAGGAGGCGGTCAGCAAGCGCGTTCGAGGGATCGGAGGCCAGTGCCGGGTAGTACACCGCATCCACTTCTTCATGATCCTCGAGCGCCCCGGCAATTCTTAGCGCCGAGTCGCAGGAGCGCTCGACCCGTAGCGGCAACGTTGCGATGCCCCGCAGCGCAAGCCAAGCATTGAAGGGCGCAAGCGATGGGCCGAAATCGCGTCCCACAGCGGCGACCGCCTCGAGAATCTCTGCGTCCGCGCACACGACCCCGCCGAGCAGATCGTGGTGGCCGCCGAGGAATTTGGTGGCCGAGTGAACGACGACCGAGGCGCCGTGTTCGAGGGGCCGGCACAGGATCGGGCTGGCAAAGGTGTTGTCGACGACCAGGGGAAGGCCTTGCTCCCCGGCGAGTTCGGCGAGCTTTGCAAGATCGGGGACCTGCACGCGCGGGTTGGAGATGGTCTCGCAATACAGGAGCTTGGCCCCCGGAAGAGCGCTCCTTATGCCTGCGTGATCGACGAGGTCGAACCAGTTCGTTGTGATTCCGTAGCGGGGAAGCCGTTCGGAAAGCAGGGAATAGGTGTTGCCGTAGAGCTGCTTGGCGGCAACAACGCGGTCCCCGGAGGAGCAAAGCGCAAGCATGATCGAAGAGATCGCGCCCATGCCGCTCGAGAACGCCTCGGCGCCGTTGCTGCCCTCGAGACCGGCCACGGCCGCCTCGAACGCATCGACGGTGGGATTGGCCCAGCGCGAGTAGACGTAGCCACTGCCGACCTTTGCCCGGCTGGCAGCCGCGAACTCAGCGCTGTCGGAGAACGCGTAGGTCGAAGAGGAATGGAGCACGGGGGCGACCGGCTCGCCGGCCTGCGGCGCCGGTTTGGGCGGGTGGACGGCGCGCGTCGCGATGGAGCGACGCCTACTCGGCAAATCTACAGGTGCACCACGGGGCAGGTGAGGGTCCTGGTGATGCCATCGACCGCCTGGATCTTGGCGACGACGAGCTTGCCGAGGTCGTCGACGTTGGCGGCGCTGGCGCGCACGATGACGTCGTAAGGGCCGGTGACGTCCTCGGCCGCGTCCACCCCTTCGATCTCGCGCACCTCGGTTGCGACCTGCGCGGCCTTCCCCACCTCGGTCTGGATCAAGATGTAGGCCTGAACCTCCGCCACTGTCCCCCTCCTCCTCGAGCTTGGCCCGACTCCGGCTTCGTGCGGTGGGAGTGTAGCAGGGGCATCCCGGCGAGCGTCGGCAGTACGCTTGCGCGCTTGAACGACGACCGGCAGCCCAAGCTGTCCGCCGAGCTCGGCGAACTCGGCCTCATCGAGCGCCTCACCACGCGCTTCGGGCCCGCGCCGGCCGGGGAGACCTGGGCCGGCGACGACGCGGCCGTTGTGCGGTGCCCGGCTGAGACGCTGCTGTTCGCCACCGACCTTCTCGTCGAGGGAGTCGACTTCGACCTCGGGTGGTGCTCGGGCGCAGACGTCGGGTGGAAGGCGATAGCGGCCAATGTGTCGGATCTGGCAGCTATGGGTGGCCGGCCAAGTGCGGCGGTCGTTGCCGTTGGGCTCGGCACCGGACCTTCGCCTGCCCTCGTCGATGGGCTCGCCGAGGGGATGGCGTCCGCCTCCAAGAGATGGCACCTCGGGCTCGTCGGCGGCGACCTCAGCGGCTCGGGCGAGGTGAGCGTCTCGGTTGCGATGATCGGCGCGCCCGGCCCCGGGGGGCCGGTGTACCGCTCGGGGGCGCGCCCGGGGGACGCCATCTGCGTTACCGGGGCTCTCGGCGGTGCGACCGAGGGCCTCCGGCTTCTGCGCGCCGGGGCGAGGGGGAGCGACGACCCGGCGACCGCCCGGCTCATCCGGCGGCAGCTAAGGCCGGCGGCGCGACTCGACGAGGGCACGGCACTTGGGGGGGCGGGGGTGTCTTCGATGATCGATGTCTCCGACGGCCTGCTCGCCGATCTGGGGCACCTCCTCGACGCTTCGGCCGCTGGGTGCGACCTCCTCCCCACCGCGATACCCGTCGATCCCGACCTCGTCGCGGTGACGGAGAGATGGCCTGAGAGCCGGCCCGGGCCGGCCAATGGGGCCGGGGCCGAACCGTTGACCTCGGCGTTGACGGGTGGAGAGGACTTCGAGCTGCTCTTTACAATCGAGGAGGGACGGCTCGCCGAGCTTGGCCCGCTGGTCGAGGCGGGGGTGTCCCGCATCGGCACCGTGACCCGCGGCGGTCGTTTCGTGGGGCGGCGAGCATTCGAGGAGTGGGAGCAACAGGGATGGGATCACCTGCGCCCCCGGTGAGGGGCCCCGCTCGGCGGGACGGCACGACGGACATAAGCCCGCCGAGGGCGCTCACCATCGCAGGCTCGGACTCGGGAGGCGGAGCCGGGATTCAAGCCGATCTGAAGACCTTCTTCGCTCACGGTTGCTTCGGGATGAGCGCGCTCACTGCGCTCACAGCCCAGAACACGGTCGGTGTGGCCGGCATCCACGAGGTCCCGCCCGAGTTCGTGGTCCTTCAGATCGAGGCGGTGGCTTCCGACATCGGTGTCGACGCGACCAAGACCGGCATGCTGGCCTCGAGCCCGGTCGTCGAGGCCGTGGCAGCGGCCGTCGAGGTGCACGGCCTCGCGCCCCTCGTGGTCGACCCGGTATTCGTGTCCAAGCATCGCGACCGGCTGCTAGAAGAGGACGCGGTCGCCGCCCTCACCGAGCGCCTCTTCCCACTTGCGACCCTAATCACGCCCAACTTGCACGAGGCGGGCGCGCTCGTCGGCGGCGAGATCTCAACCCTGGGCGACATGAAAGAGGCGGCGCGCGCGCTGCTTGCGATGGGGCCCGGCGCAGTGCTCGTCAAAGGAGGCCACTTGCCGGGGGAGCGAGCCCTCGACGTCTACCTGGACGGTGACGGCTTCATCGAGCTCGAGGGCCGGCGCTTCGACACCGAAGACACTCACGGGACCGGTGACACACTCGCAGCGTCGATCGCCGCCCGTCTCGCATGGGGCGACGAGCTCGTGGTCGCCGTCCGGCACGGAAAGAGCTTCGTGACGGGCGCGGTTGAGCGGTCGTTGCGGCTCGGCCGCGGTTACGGCCCGGTCAACCAGGACTGGCGCAGGGCCCCCCGAGCCTGAGGAGCAGGACGGGCTCTTTGAGCCGTCCGCCGCAGGCCCGCCCTCAGCGGTTAACGCGGCGCCGCGCCAGGAGGCTCACGAGCCCGAGCCCGGCGAGGCCGGCGGCACCCACCGCCAGCTTCTTGCCGAGCTCACCGGCCTCGAACTTCGCCCGATCGACGAGCTCGTCGACCTTTTGCGAGAGGTCCTCCCTCGTGCGCTCGATGTCTCTTAGCTTCTGCCGAGGGTCTTGGCCCATTCGACGTCCTCTCTGATGGTCTGCTTGGTCATGTCGGCCTTGACCGGCTCGCGCAGCAACCGGCGAGCCACCAACACGGCGATGCCCCCGATGATCAACAGGATGACCGCGGTGAGGAGGTCGGCCACCCACCGCCACAGGAAGGTGTCGAGCCCATCGCGCAACCCGAGGAGCAGAAAGATCAGGGCAAAGAAGCCGAACACAGCGGCGATGGCAACGATCGCCGCCCCCTTGGCCTTAACCGAAATCGCCTGCCCGAGCTCGGTCTTGGCGAGTTCTATCTCCTTCCTTAACAGGGTGGAGAAGTCTTCGCTGACCTCCTTGACGAGCTGCCCGGCCGACTTGCCGCTGCGGTTGGCGAACCGCAGCGAGTTCGCCACGGCCCCCACCCTCGCTCCGACGGAGCCGGGGGGAAATCCCCCCGCCGAGCCCTCCTCGGTCGAGGGCGCCGAGTACCCACCGTAGGACGCGCCGCCCGTAGTCCCGCTCGAAGCGACCGGCGGCCGGTTGGACGAAGACTCGCTGCTTGGTTGTTCAGTCAACTCTGCCTCCCCTTGAGCTCATGTGCAACGGACGGGTATGGGTGCCAGAAGGCAAGGTCGCAATCACGGGAAGTTGTCGGTGGGGCCGCGGCGGCGGCCTCAGCCGACGCGCGCGACTTTGTTGGCTTTGAGGCATTTCGTGCACACGGCGACGCGCTTGGGGGTGCCGCCCACCACGACGCGGAGCTTCTGGATATTCGGATTCCACCGACGGCGCGTCCTTCTGTGGGAATGGGAGATGTTGTTCCCGAACCCCGGTGACTTGCCGCAGATATCGCACACTGATGCCATAGCGGGCGCAAGCCTATCAAATTCAACGTTGTGCCTCTGCTCACCGCACCTGCAGGTCGGCGCGAGCCCCGAATACCCGCACGGAAAACCTCAGCCGCGACCGGCTTCGACTTAGTGTGGAGTGCATGACTGAAACCGTGGTGCGGCTCGACCGGGGGCTCGAGGTATTTGCGCCCCCTGAGCGCGGAACCCCACTCCAGAAGACGGGCCCCGCCGCCAAGGGGCTGGCCAAGCTTGGGATCGCAAGCGTTCAGGACCTTTTGCAGCACTACCCCCGATATCACGTCGACCGCACCCAGCTCAGGACGATAGCCGAGCTTAGCAAGCTAGCGGACGGCGGCGGCGCCGCAGGTGACGTCCAGGTCCACGCCCGCGTGCTGAAGATCGGGTCGCCGATTCGGATAGGAGCGGGCAGGACGAGGACGACGAAGAAGCCAAAGACGATGATCAAGGGCCTTATCGGCGACGCCACCGGCTCCATCGCCGTGACCTGGTTCAACCAGGATTGGGTCGCACGGGCGCTCAAGCCCGGCTCCGAGGCGTTCTTCTACGGGAGGCTCAGCCGCTTTGGGCGCGAGCTCCAGATGACCGCCCCGCGCTGGGAGGTGGTGAAGACCGGCAAGGAGCCGTTCAACGTCGGTCGCATCATTCCCATCTATCCAGCGACGGCCGAGCTTTCGAGCGACGGGTTACGAAAGCTCATGTGGGAGGCGCTCGAAGGGGCCGGGCCCATTGCCGACCCGCTGCCGCCTCCGCTCCGCACCAGATTGAAGCTGCCCCCGAGGGGGGAGGCGCTGCGCCTCATCCACTTCCCCGACGCCAAGGGCGACGTCTTTGGCGCCAGGCGAAGACTCGTCTTTGACGAGCTCTTCACCCTCCAGCTCGGGCTCGTCTACCGCAAGAGACTGCTCGAACGCACGGTGCAGGGAATCTCCCATCACAGGCCGGGCCCCGGATCCCTGGCCGAGGAGTTCGTTGCGGCCCTTCCCTTCGAGCTCACCCGGGCGCAGGAGAGGGCGTGCGAGGAGGTCGCCGGGGACATGGCCCGTGCGCATCCCATGCACCGGCTCGTCGAGGGAGAGGTGGGCTCGGGAAAGACCGTCGTCGCCCTTTATGCGTGCCTAATAGCGATGGACGGTGGTTTCCAGGCCGCTTTCATGGCGCCCACCGAGGTGCTTGCCGAACAACACCACATCACCGTCGACGAGCTCTTGACCCGCGCCTTCGGGCCGGCTGAGGGGCGAAACCTGTTCGCGGCCACCTCGAAGCGGCCGGTCGTGCGGTTGCTCACGGGCTCGACGCCGCACCCGGAGAGGCAGCGGACGCTGGCGGAGGTGACAAGAGGCGAGGTCGATCTCCTCATAGGCACCCATGCCCTCATCCAGGAAGCCGTCTCCTTCTCGAAGCTCGGGGCTGCGGTCGTCGACGAGCAGCATCGCTTCGGTGTGCACCAGCGCAAGGGCCTGCGCGCCAAAGGCGCTGCGGGCGAGCCCGACATCCTCGTGATGACCGCGACGCCGATACCACGGACGCTGGCCGTCACGATCTACGGCGATCTCGATGTATCGATCCTCGACGAGCTTCCCAGAGGGCGAAAGCCCATCACGACCACGCTTGCGGCAACCCCCCAAGCGCGAACAGACGCCTACCGGCTGATCGAGCGCGAGGCCGCTGCAGGCAGGGGGGCGTTCATCGTCTATGCCCTCAGAGACGAATCCGACAAGGTCGAGCTCAGGAGCGCCAAGGGCGAGGCCGCACGTCTCGCAAAGGAGGTGTTCCCCGACCTGCGGGTCGGCCTCGTCCACGGAGATATGCCGAGCGCAGGCAAGGAAACGGCCATGGCTGCGTTCAGGGAAGGGAGAACCGATGTCCTTGTGGCCACCACCGTGGTCGAGGTCGGCGTCGACATCCCGCACGCGACCGTGATGCTGATCGAGGATGCCGATCGCTTCGGGATGGCTCAGCTCCACCAGCTAAGGGGCAGGGTCGGCCGCGGCGATCACGACTCCTACTGCATCCTCGCGACCGACGTGGCCCTCGACGGAGCCACGCCGGCGGGCAACGCCGGAGCCAAGGCGACAAGGGATCCGGCGGCGGCGCTGGCGGAGGAGCGGCTGCGGGCCGTCGCCGGCAGCAGCGACGGGTTCAAGCTGGCCCTCGAGGACCTGCGCCACAGGGGGGAGGGACAACTCTTCGGCGCCCGCCAGTCGGGCATGCCGCAGCTCAAGATGGCGCGTGTGCTCGAGCACCAGGATGTGATCAAGCTGGCCAGGGACCTCGCGGTGTCGCTCCTCGACACCGACCCCGAGCTGCGGGCCTTTGAGCACGCCGATCTGGCCAGGGAGATGCGCTCCCGCTGGCGTGCGAGCGAGCTCGACGTCGTCCAGTCCGGCTAGCGTGGCGCCGGGTGCCTCGGCCTTGCCCTGCACGGATGGCCGGATCCTTTGACGGCTGGTTATGGTTGGGCTATGAGGGTGATAGCCGGTCAGGCCAAGGGGAGGCGTCTCAAGCCCGTCGGCATGGGGACCAGACCCATGACCGACCGCATGAAGGAGTCGCTGTTTTCCTCCTTGGGCGAGCTCGACGATGCCACCGTTTTGGACCTCTATGCGGGGTCGGGCTCGTTGGGGCTCGAGGCGTTGTCGCGCGGTGCCAAGTCCGCGACCTTCGTCGAAAGGGCGCGCGACGCCATCCTGCGGCTGGAGGAGAACATCGCCATCACGGGCTTCGGGGACGTCTCCGATGTCGTCTGGGGGGAAGTCGATGCGTTGCTTGCGCGCGGCGCCGGCGAGCGCACCGACCTCGTGTTTCTTGATCCCCCTTACTCGGCCGCGATGCTGGCCGTGCAGTCGGACCTCGAGGACCTCGTGACCGGAGGTTTTCTGTCCGACGCCGGGCGCATCGTCGTGCATCGCCCCGCGCGCGAGACCGGGCTTGCACCGCTTGGGCTCGAGAGAGTGTGGGACCGGACCTTCGGGCAGTCCGCCCTCTACGTCTATACGCACCAAGACGACATGTGATGGCGAAGGCCTTGTGCCCGGGATCCTTCGATCCTCCCACCAACGGACACATCGACGTCGTCGAGCGGGCCGCTCGTTATTTCGAAGGGGTCGTCGTCGCGGTCATCGCCAACCCCTCAAAGCAGTCGCTGTTTTCCGCAGGTGAACGAAGCGACATGTTGAGCGCTTCTCTGGCGCACGTCGGAAACGTCGAGGTCGCTTCTTTTGACGGCCTCCTCGTCGACTTCGCCCGCTCGAGGAACTTGACCCTCGTCGTCAAGGGCCTCCGCGCCGTCTCCGATTTCGAATATGAGCTACAAATGGCGCAAATGAACGCGACCCTCGAGCCCGGACTCGACACAATGTTCATGGCTGCAAAGCCCTCCTGGGCGTTTTTGTCTTCGAGCCTGGTCAAGGAGGTTGCCCGCTTCGGAGGGTCGGTCGAGGGGCTTGTGCCCCCGGCCGTCGGCAAGGCACTCAGAGGGCGTTATCGAGAGACGGGCGGAAGGTGACGGCGGTGGATCTCATCGACAGGATCGACGAGCTGCAGGTCATCATCGAAGAGGCAAAGTCGGTACCCCTGTCGAGCAGCGCCGTCGTCAACCGGGAGGAGGTGCTCGAGCTCCTCGCGCAAATCAAGGAGCTGGTACCGGAGGAGGTGAGGCGGGCTCGGTGGATGACGCGCGACCGCGATGAGCTTCTGGCAAGGGCCTACAAGGAGGCGGAGCGCATCCAGATCGAGGCCGCGGCAGAGCGCGACCGCCTCGTCTCGCACAGCGAGATAACGCTCACCGCCGGGCGTGAGGCCGAGCGCATCGTCGGCGCGGCGAAAGAGGCAGCAGCACGGCTGGGCGTCGACGCCGAGGACTACGTGGACCAGCGCCTTGCGGCGTTCGAGATCTGGCTCAACAAGACCCTCGCCGCGGTGCTCAAAGGAAGGGAGCAGCTCCAGACCGACCGCTACGGTGCCTCGCCCGGCCCAGGCGCGGCCGGCGCTCCGCCCGAAGAGCACCCCTTCGACGCCGCCCAGCTCGGCGGGCCGCCGGCGTAGGGCACCTCTCTCACCGGCCGAGCCGTGCCGTGGATTAACGGGGGAGGGCGGACCCGGCTGCTAGGATTAGCAAGGTAGCAAGACCCCGTTTTGTGCTCGAATCCGGCGACGGATCCTTGTGATGGTGATGGAGTGACGATGGACGCGCGCGTGGACAACCTGACACTGTCGGTGGCCGAGATTCTCGACAGGCCCGGCGAATATCGCGACCTTCGGCTGGCCAGGCCGGTCGAAGGGGTGGCCACCGGGCTGGCCCGGCTTGAGCCCGTTCCAGTCGAGGCGGTGCTGAGGGCCGAGAGCGTGATGGAGGGGATCCTGATCACCGGGAGCCTCGAGGGGCGGGCTGCACTCGAGTGTGCCCGCTGCCTGACGCCGTTTTCGTCGGTGATCTCTGTAGACGCGTGTGAGCTTTACGCCGACCCGGCGAAGGCCCCCCCGGACGGGGACGAGGTCTACGTCATCGAGGGCCTGGACATCGATCTCGAGCCGATGCTGAGGGACGCGCTCACCCTGACGCTGCCCCTTCATCCCCTCTGCCGGGCCGACTGCAGGGGGCTGTGCGCGCGCTGCGGCCGGGACCTCAACAAAGGTTCATGCTCCTGTGTCGAGGCCGATACCGATCCACGGTGGGCGCCCCTCGGCGACTTGCGCGCGCGGCTTGGAGAGAAAACCCAATAGCAACCGGTAACCCTGGAGGACTGTATGGCGACCCCGAAGCGAAGAAAGACCGGATCCAAGATGAGGATGAGAAGGGCGCACTGGCGGGTGAGCGCGCCGACCTATTCGGCATGCCCTCAGTGCAGGGCCGCCAAGCTGCCCCACAGGGTGTGCCCGAACTGTGGTTATTACGCAGGCCGACAGGCCGTCGTCACTGAATAGGGAAGCCTCCGGGCTGGAGGCTTTGGGTGTGCCTCCCGGCGGGGGCCCCCTCTACGACCTTGCCTTCACCCACCGTTCCTATGCCTACGAGCGGCCGGAGCCCGGTCCTCACAACGAGCGGCTTGAGTTTCTCGGGGACGCGATCCTCGGCGCGATCGTGACCGGGCTGATATTCGACCGCTATCCAAGCCTCGCCGAGGGTGAGATGGCCAGGCTGCGCTCCTCGGTCGTCAACACCATCGCCCTTGCCGACCTTGCCCGCTCACTCGGGGTGGGGGCCCACATACGCCTCGGGAAGGGAGAGGAAGCCTCCGGTGGCAGAGACAAGCCCTCACTGCTCGCCGACACCTTCGAGGCACTGGTCGGCGCCGCGTGGCTTGACCGCGGGATGGAGGAGGTGAGGCGCGCCCTCGAGCCGGTGTTCGAGCGCCGATTAAGCGCCCACCTCGCGGCCGGCGAGCGCTACGACGTCAAGACGGCGCTCCAGGAGGTCGCAGTGCGTGAGCGCAAGGCGATGCCTCACTACAGGGTCTCTTCTTCGGGACCCGACCACGACAAGCGCTTTCGCGCAGACGTCTTGGTCGATGACGAGATCCTCGGGGCCGGGGTGGGCAGGAGCAAGAAGGAGGCGGAGCTAAACGCCGCCAGGGAAGCAATCCGGATCCTTGGCTCGGGGGAAGCGCAGCACAGGGGCGGAGCGCAGAACGGAAGCGAGGCCACCGATGCCTGCGCTTCCTGAGATCGAGGTCCTTAGAAGGGATCTCGATCGCGAGGTGGTCGGCCGCCGCATCAAAGAGGCTGAGGTCCGTCCCGGCTCCCCTGCGATGAAGATCATCAAGCGCCACGGCAGGCGCAAGGAGTTTCAGGACCTGCTCGCGGGCGCCAGGATCGACAGGGTCAGACGCTCGGGCGTCTACCTCGAGCTCGAGCTCGACAACGACAGGTCGTTCGTGGTCGGCCTCGGGCCGTCGGGGCGGCTCGTGAAGACGAGCGTGTCCGAGGCGATCGTTCCGCACACCCACCTTGTGATCAGCTTCACCATCGGCGGCCAGCTCAGGCTGATCGACCCACGACACGCCGGCGAGGCGTTCTCGTGGCCGACGGGGGAGCTCAAGCAGCTCGCCGAGCTCACGGACTTCGCCGTCGACCCGTTCGAGAGCCCACTGACCTGGCAGCACTTCTCCTATCTCCTTCAGGAGCGCCACGAGATCCTGAAAAAGGCCCTTGCCGACCCCCGGTTCATCGTGGGGCTCGGCGACCTCTACGCCGATGAGGTCCTGTTCACGGCGGGCCTTCGCCACGACCATGCCTCCAACCACCTGTCGGCGCAGGATGTCAGAAGGCTCTACAGGTCGCTGATGGAGACGCTGAATGAGGCGCTCAAGGCCAGGGGGACGAGCCTCCAAGGGGACGGGTTCGTCGACCTCGATGGGCGCCCCGGCGCCTTCCAGCTCGAGCTCAAGGTCTTCGAGCGCGAGGGCCAACCCTGCCGGCGTTGTCGCCACCCGATAGTTCGCGAGAAAATAGACGGGACCTACAGCTATTTCTGCCCGCAATGTCAGTCTTGAACGGGTGCGCCAGGAGGGAAACGATTGGAAGATAGAACCCGCGTCCACGTGTTCGTGGCGGGCACCGTGCAGGGCCTTGGCTTTCGCCAGGCGATATCCGACAAGGCCACCGAGCTCGACGTGACGGGCTGGGTCAAAAACCTCTCCGATGGCAGGATCGAAGCCGTGCTCGAGGGGCCCCGCGACGATGTCTACCGTGTCGTCGGCCTCTGCAGGGCTGGGCCGTCCGGCGCCCGGGTCACGGGAGTGCAGGTCGACAGGGAACCTCCAAGGAACGAGAAGTCCTTCAAGATCAAGTAGCGAGGGAGCGCGGGCGGCCTCGGCCGGGGGACAGAAGCGGGGCCGGAACCGGCGCTGGCGGATTGCCGGGGGCCGGGCGGCCGCCGCTGCTAGCGTAAAACGATGTACGTCAAGTCCCTTCGCATAGCGGGCTTCAAGTCGTTTGGCGACCCCGTTACCTTCGAGCTCGACCCCACCCTGAACGGCATCATCGGGCCCAACGGTTCTGGTAAGTCGAACATCGCCGACGCGGTCACCTGGGTGCTCGGCTCACAGGCGCCTTCGAGCCTGCGCTCGGGGACCATGGAAGACGTCATCTTTGCAGGCTCCCAAGGCCGGGCCCGGCTCGCAGTCGCAGAGGTCGAGCTCACCTTGGACAACGCGACCGGAACACTCCCCCTCGACGTCTCTGAGGCGACGATCAGCCGCTCGAGCGACCGGACCGGGGCATCCGAGTACAGGATCAACGGGGTTCCTTGCCGCCTCCTCGACATCGCCGAGCTGCTCTCCGACACCGGCATTGGGCGGAGCCTCCACACCGTCGTCGGCCAGGGCCAGCTCGACGCGATCCTCCAGGCACGCCCCGAGGACCGCAGAGGGTTCATCGAGGAGGCGGCTCAAATCGGCAAGTACCGGCGCCGCAAGGAGCGCGCGGTGCGCAAGATCGAGCGCGTCGAGGACAACCTGGTGAGGTTGGGCGACGTCGTCTCCGAGTTGCGCCGCGCACTCAGGCCCCTCAAGCGCCAGGCGGCAGCGGCTGCCCACTACTCCGAGCTCCTGGCGGAACACCGTACGCTCAGGCAAGGGCTGTCCGCCACGGAGATGGCTGCGCTCGGCCGGGTGCATGAGGCTCACGATCCCGCGGCCGAGGTGCGGCGCGCCGTCCTACTCGAAGATGAGCTCGAGCACGTCCGGGCGGCGCTCAAGGTCGCGGCGGCCGAACGGGAGGCCCTCGTTGCCGCGGCGGAGGGCCAGGTCGCAACTGCCCACGGGATCAGGCGCGCCGCCGACGGCCTCGCCGGCCTCGCCCTCCTTGCCTCCGAGCGCGCCGGGCGGTTGAACGCTCTGCTCGAGGCCGAAACCGAGGGAACCTACCGGGAGCGCATCAGGCTGCTCGACCGTGAGCGGGTTCGCTGGGAGGCTCAGACGGGCAAGCTCGGGGGGGCCGCACGGGCCTCGAGGGCCCGTGCCGCGGAGGCGGAGGCTAAGGCGTCGGGATCCGCCCTGACGGCCGGGGAGGCGGAGGAGGCACTCGCTGCGGCGCGTGCGACCGAGACGGCGGCGGTCGAAGCACTGGTGCGCGCCGAGGGGGGCGAGGCGGCAGGGCGCGCCACCCTGGGCTCAATCCAGGCGAGGGCCGAGGCGGCCCTCGAGCGCAAGCAGCTGGCCGAGCGCGCCCTGGCCGGGGCCGCCGGCGCGATCGAAGCGGCCGAGCGCGAGGTGCGGGCCCTCGAACGAGATCTCGACACGGGCGTTGAAGCTGCCGCCGGCTCCGAGGCCGCCCACGAAGGCGAGCGGGAGCGCCTCGACGGCCTGAGGCAGCGGCTCGGAGCAAGCGCGACCGACCGGGCCGCCTCGGCCGCCAGGCTCGCGACCCTCGAAGAGGTAAAGGAGCTCCTCCGGGATGTGAGCGGGGTTGCGTCTCGGCTCGACGTTCTCCTCGACGACGCGCGCGCGGCTGCCGCGCTCGCCGTCGCCGATGAGTCGGCCGCGGCCCGCATCGTGGCCGAGGCGGAGGCTGCCGTCGAGTTGAGGTGGGCCGAGGTCGCCGCTGCAGACCAGAGACTTGCTCACCTCGACGCCCTCATGTCGGGATCGGCGGAGCGGTTGGCGGGCGTCCGCAGGGCGCAGGGGGCCAGGGAGGTCGAGCTCGCGACCCTCAATGAGGAGCTGGCGCGCTCTCGGGAGGCGCAAGCAGCGGCCGAGAGGTCGGCCGCCGAGGAGCGCGCCGGTCTTCCCGCTCGCCGCGCGACCGCCACCGCCGCTGGGGCCGTGCGGGAGGAGGCGGAGGCGGCTCTCGAGGCCGCGCGCTCCCGCGCCTCCGACGCGCGTAGCGCGGCGACCGACGCCGAGCTCGAGGCGCGCAGCACCGAGGAACGGGCACTCGCGGCCCAGCTCAGGGCCGAGGAAGCGGTCTCAGCGATCGCCGATGCAACCGCGGCGCTTGCCGGCCTCGAGGATCTCAGGCGCGTGCTCCACGGTGCAAAGGGGGGCGCCGAGTCGATCTCCAGGTCGGCGGGCAACGCCGCAGAGGTGGCGCGGGAGTGGGCGCGTCGCGCCGAGGGGGCCGCAGCAGCCGCCCGTGACGCGGTGGAGGCGCATCAGACTCGGATGGAGTCGCTGCGCGCCCGCGAGTCCGATCTGGCGAGCAGGCTCGAGGAAGCTGCGCGCGCCAGGAGTGCTTCCGAGGTGCGGCGCGCCGAGGCGAGGGCCCGCATGGATGCCGTTGCCGAACGCGCGATGGAAGAGTGGGGGATGAGCCCGTCTGACCTCGCGGCCCTCCAGCCACTCGATGCCGATGCTGTGCCTGCGGCGCGCCGGAGGGCAGATGAGCTCGAGCGCAGCATGCGCTCCATTGGCGGCGTCAACCCCCGCGCCGGGGAGGAGTACGAAGAGCTCGCCGAGCGCGAGCGCTTTCTCGAAGATCAGATCGCCGACTTGAAAGCGTCGCGGCGCGACCTGCTCAGGATCGTCGGGGAGGTGGACGCGACCATCGTGGCCGAGTTCCAGGGTGCCTTCGCCGCCGTCGCGCAGGAGTTCGAGGTGGTCTTTGCCCGCCTCTTTCCCGGCGGCAGCGGGCGCATGCGACTTCTCGATCCCGACGACCCGCTCACAAGCGGGGTCGACATCGAGGCGCGCCCTGCAGGCAAGCGGGTCTCGAAACTGTCGCTTCTCTCCGGAGGCGAACGCTCCCTCGTTGCGCTCGCTCTCCTGTTCGCAATCTTCAGAGCGAGACCTTCGCCCTTCTATCTGCTCGACGAGGTCGAGGCCGCGCTCGACGACGTCAACCTTCA
>JACCZU010000274.1 GCA_013695835.1 Candidatus Aridivita willemsiae | reverse complement strand
CGCTCCGTGAGCTCGAGGTCGGTGATGCCCGTGTGCCGCTTCGACAACGACCACTCCGTTTCGCCGTGACGTGCAAGCCACAACTCGTCCATGTCTTAGGGGAGCGTGTCTCGCTTGTGGGGAGCCGTCCAGTCAAGGTCGGGGCCCTTGGGCACGATGCGCGTCGGATTGATGTTGTCGTGTGTCGCGTAGTAATGGCGCTTGATGTGGTCGAAGTCCACGGTATCGCCGAAGCCGGGCCGGCTGTAGAGGTCGCGCGTGTAGCCCCACAGATTCGGGTAATCGACGAGGCGGCGAAGGTTGCACTTGAAGTGTCCGAAGTACACGGCGTCAAAACGCACGAGCGTCGGAAACAGCTTGATGTCGGCTTCCGTGAGCTGATGACCCACGAGGTACCGCCTCGTCGACAACCGTCGCTCGAGATCATCAAGAGTCTTGAAGAGCGCGTCGAAGGCCTCCTCGTAGGCTCTTTGAGTGGTGGCGAAGCCCGCCTTGTAGACGCCGTTGTTGACGTTTTCGAAGAGCTCCTCGCCGAGCCTGTCGATCTCGGGGCGCAGCGCCTCGGGATAGAGGTCCACGCCGGGCTCGGCGAAGTCCACGAACTCCGTCCCGAGCTGGGTCGTGATCACGGGATAGTCGTTGGTCACGATTGCCTCCGTGGCGCGGTCCCAGACGGCGGGCACCGTCCAGCGGCCCTGGTAGTCGGGGTCGGTCGCGAGATAGGCCTCGCTAAGGAACTCGAACCCTCTGATCGGGTCCTCGGAGAAGCCGGGGCCGTCCCCAAACGCCCATCCGCGCTCGTCCCGAATGGGATTGACGACCGACATCGTGATGACGTCTTCGAGCTTTAGGAGCTTGCGAACGATCATCGCTCTGTGCGCCCACGGGCATGCGAGCGAGACGTAGAGGTGATAACGGCCGGGCTCGGCCTTGTAGCCGCTCGATCCGTCGGCCGTGATGCGGTTGCGGAACGCGTTTTCCTGCCGCACGAAAGCGCCGTTCTTGATCTCGGGAGATGCTGGGTTGCGAGTAACAGTCACTGCGTGAGCCCCCCGCCTTGTCGTGTCAATGCCGATGCGACTTGTGATCCGACCGTATCTTTAACCAATCTCGGGGTCCCCATGTTCCGGCCCTGGCGCGACCTCGACCTCCCGAGCACTCATGTGAGGGAGGGCTTCAGGGCACGGAGGTGCAGGAACATCGGTATGCGCTTCCAGCGCGTATAGGACTCGAGCTGTGCCACAGCGCGCTCGCTTGCTGCGGGCTCGCGCACTCTCTCGACAAGCAACCCGGCGTTCTCGAAGGCCCGCCAGTAGTCCTCCAAGCGATAGGTCCACCCAGCGAACGTCATCTTCAATCCGTCGCGCTCCATGACCTCCTCGAAGGCGGAGGGTTCAAGGTATGAACCCGTGACGGCAAAGGGAGCATCCGGGGCTTCGCCGGAGAATCCTCCGGCGTCTGCAAATGGATGGGTCACACAGACACAGAAGCGGCCGCCGGGGGCAAGGACGCGGCCAACTTCGAGCACGGCGGCGTGCATGTCTTCGATATCCATGAGTGAGTTGTACGCAACCGCGACGTCAAAGCACCCATCGGCAAATGGCAGAGAGGTTGCGTCGGCCAGTGAGTAGGCGCCGGCGGGGTCTGCGGCCTGCGCATACCGGATCAGGGTCGGCGATGAGTCGATGGCCGTGACGTTATGGCCGCGTCGTGCTAAGTCCCTGGCAACTCGTCCTTCACCGCACCCAATCTCTAGCGTGCGGCGCCCGGGGGGCGCCACAATCGCCTCGAAGAACGCCGCCGAGTAGTGCCCGTAAGCGTCGTGGCCGGGCGTGCGAGTCCACGTAACCCAGCGCTCCGCCTCACTCTCCCAGTGGCCGGCAGGGCACACCTTCTTACTCGCCTCAGTCGCCGCTCACGCTTGCGATGCGCAGCTGTGACACAGCCCGGTCACCACGAGATCGGCGGTGCGCGGGCTAAACCCGGCGCCCTTTGCTGCCTCGATTGCCCCGGCAAGGTCGAGCGGCGCCTCGAGGTCGGTGGCAACTCCACAGCTCTCACAAATGAGATGCGGGTGGGGATCGGTCCGAGGGTCGTAAAGCGTGACCCCGTCGCCACCTCTAAAGCTGCGGACGATGCCGAGCTCCTCGAACAGCTCGAGGGTCGAGTACACGGTTGGGAGCGACACGTTGGGCAGATGCACCTCGACGCGCTCCCGGATCTCCTCCGCGGTTGCGTGGCGGCCGAGCTCCCTCAGGATCTCGTTGATGACGAGGCGCTGGGAGGTCACCCGGCCCCCCCTGCGGCGAAGCGCGTCGATGAGCGCCTCCTTGGCCGTGCCCTCGCTAGCAGTCGTCATGGCACCTTTCCGTCTTCGGTCCGCCGGCCCTTCCTTGTTAGGCGACCCTTATTTTAAGTGCCTTCAGTTAATCATGTACACTACACGAATGCAATCGCCTTCCCGGATAGTCATGGACACCTGGCGCTCGACCGACGACCAGAGGAGGCTGCTCCAGGTCATCCAGCCGGCGCTCATCGGATTGATCGACGGCACGATCTCGACCCTGGCCCCCGTGTTCGCCACCGCCTATCTCGCCACCACGCGCTCGGCCCTGCTTGTCGGCCTTGCGGCTGCGCTCGGGGCCGCCATCAGCATGGGCCTTTCAGAAGGCCTTTCGGATGATGGCGTGATAACCGGCCGAGGGACGTCTGCGGTGCGCGGGTTCATAACCGGGCTCGCCACCTTCGTCGGTGGCACGCTGCACGCCCTTCCGTTCCTCATCGGGGAGCGGGCGGTTGCGCTGAGAGTTGCCTACGTCGTGGTGGGCACCGAGCTCATCGTGATCGCGTGGATCCGCAAACGCTATCTGCGAGTCTCACTCGCAGGCTCGCTCATTCAGGTCACGCTCGGCGGCATCCTCGTTGCCCTGGTTGGAGTGGTTCTCGGCCACGCCTGAGGCGTTGGTTCCGGGCCCCCTATTCCGGCGTCACATAGGCGGCGGTCAAGCCCCCATCCACTAAGAACGAGGTTCCGTTTACGTAGGAGGAATCATCGCTTGCCAAAAACAACGCCGCTGCTGCGATCTCCTGCGGGCGCGCAAGGCGCCCCATAGGGAGGTGAACCATGCGCCGCTGCGCCGCATCGGCCGAGCCGGCGAAAAGCCGCATCAGCAGCGGCGTCTCCACCGGCCCTGGGCAGAGCGCATTGACCCTTATTCCCCGCCGTGC
>JACCZU010000239.1 GCA_013695835.1 Candidatus Aridivita willemsiae | reverse complement strand
CTCGTTGGGATCGACGAACACCACCAGGACGTCGAAGGCCTCCCCGCCGAGCTCATCGTCGAGTCGGGAGACGAGGGCCGCTCCTTGCTGGCAGGGAATGCAATAGGAGGTCGTGAACCACACGATCGAAGGCTTTCCCTTTAGCGAATCGTTGGTCAGCGTGCGCCCGTCGGCTTCGGTCAAGCTGAAATGGGGGAAGGGATTTCCTTCTTCGACCGCGGTCACCTCTCCGTCCAGTTCATTCGAAGAGTTGTCCGAGCCAGCCGTCTTCAAAACGGCCGGCTCCTGCCCGCCTGGCTGTGACCCGTTGCTCAGGGCGAAAGCCGCCATAGCACCCGCAAATAAAGCGACGATAACCGCCCCCAGGATGAGTCGGCGCTGCTTATTCCGACGCTCAAGTCCGGCTTGGTCCAATTGCCTCTTGCTCAACTTTCGACCTCTCTTGCGGCCCGCGACGTTCGTCCTGTTTCACGCCGATGGTTCTGTGCTTTCTCGTCTCGCTCCCCGTGTGGGCTACGCGGCACAACACGACAGCTTGTCCACGTCGGTGGTGAACGTCTGCGCCGTCAGCTTGATGCCCTCGGCCATCGTCAGGTACGGAGCCCACGTGTCGGCAAGGTCATGGATCGTGAGCCCAAACTTGACCGCGTAGACGCCGGCGAGGATGACGTCCCCCGCATTGGCCCCGATCGCATGCACCCCGAGCACCTTGCCCGTGGCGCGCTCGGCGACGATCTTGAAGGCGCCGCGTGTGTCCATGTTCACGATCGGGCGCGGGATGTGCTCGAGCTCGAGCGTCCGGCATTCGCAGTCATATCCCTGCGCCCGCGCCTGCTCGTCGGTGAATCCCACCGCGGCGATATTGGGGGTGGTAAAGGTCACTCGCGGAAGCGCCGCGTAGTCCATCTCCCGGCCCGCGTTCGAGATCGCGTTGTCGGCGGCGACGGTTCCCTGCGCCGCAGCCACGTAGACGAACTGCGGTGCGCCGGTGACGTCACCCGCGGCCAATACCTTGGCATTGGTTGTGTGCAGCTCGTCGTCGAGCACGAGGCTGCCGCGCTCGTCGGTCTCGATACCCCCCTTGTCGAGGTCGAGGCCATCGAGTACGGGGCGGCGACCGGTCGCCACCAGAACCTCGGCGGCCTCGAAACGACGCTCCTGACCGCTTGCCTCGGCGATAACCGCTTTGCGCTCGCCGCCCTCCACACGCGTGACCTTGGCGCCGGTCACGACCCCGATGCCCTGGTCGGTAAGGATGCGCGTCATCCACTCAGAGATCTCGGGCTCCTCCAGCGGAGCGATGCGGTCGAGCGCCTCGACGATCGTGACCTTGGTCCCGAGGTTGGCGAACACCTGGCCCATCTCGAGCCCGATGTAGTTGCCGCCGATCACCACCATCGACTCGGGGAGCTCCTTGAGCTCCATCGCGGTGGTCGACGTGAGGTATCCCGACTCCGCGAGCCCCTCGATGGGCGGCGCCCACGGAGCGGATCCGGTCGAGATGAGGAAGTGTCCGGCGCGGATCTTGCGAACGTCGACGTCGATCGTCTCGGGGCTCGTGAAGCGAGCGGATCCCGTGATGATCTCGAAGCCGTAGTGCTCGGCGAGATCGAGGTACTTCTCCTTGCGCAGCTTTGAGACGATGCCGGCCTTCATGTCGATCAGGGCACCCATGTCGACGCCGTCTTGGGATGAGGAGATACCGGCGAAGGGATGATGTCCGGCGTGGTGATAGGTTTCCGACGCGGCCAGCAGGTTCTTGGACGGGATGCAGCCGACGTTCACGCACGTCCCGCCGACCGTGTTGCGCTCGACGATGGCGACGTGTGCGCCGAGGTTGGTCGCCCGGATCGCCGCCGCAAAAGCGGCGCTGCCCGCGCCGATCGCCACCAAGTCGTAGTCGACGCCGCTCCGCCCAGACAAGATGACGGGTTCGGCCTGAAGCGTCTCCACCTTTCCTGGCGAGTACCCGGCGTCGCGGACGGCCGCAGCGATCTCGGACGCTTCCCCTTCGAACTCGAACGTCGCCTCTGAGCTCCGGAAATCCGCTTCTGCCTGCTTGGCTCCCGCGGATTGAAGTGCACGCCCAACCGTCCTTTCGCAGTGGTCACAGGTCATTCCCTCTATCTGCATTCGCAGTCTTGCCACTAGTTCCCACCCCTTACCGGATCGATGCGACGGCACGACGCGATCTGAGCCTCGTTTTGCTCCAGGAAGCGCTTGGCCCTGTCGAGAAGGCCGCGCACCTGACGGTTGGCGGGGCTATAG
>JACCZU010000215.1 GCA_013695835.1 Candidatus Aridivita willemsiae | reverse complement strand
CGCTTGATGCTTGACTCTCACGGCCGCATCAGCTGTGGTCCCGAGTCGGGCCTTCTCGCCGACCTGTCCCGCCTCCACAAGCGAAATCTCGGATACATGCGCAACTACCGCTTGCCCGATGAGTACTGGTACGGCAAGTTCGGGGAGATGTTCAGCTCGTTCAAGAACGACTACGCGCGCAGCAAGGGAAAGACCCGCTGGGCCGACAAGACGCCCAAATACGCTCTCTCCCTCGACTACATCCTCAAGCTGTTTCCCACGTGCCAGATCGTTCACGTGGTTCGAGACGGCCGGGACGTTGTTGCCTCGCATCGTGACCGTTGGGGATACTGGTCCGCCCTCAAGGCGGTCGAGAAATGGCCCCGCTACGTACGCGCTGCCAGGGCCGCCGGCGCCAAGCTTCCTCCCGATCGTTACTTCGAGCTCAGGTACGAGAAGCTCGTAGGCGACACGGAGGCTACGATGCGGCGTTTGCTCGACTTCGTCGGCGAACCGTGGGATGCCGACGTCCTCCAGCACGACAAGAAGCCGCACGACATCGCCGGGCACTACGCCGGGTTCGTCGCCTCGCGACGCGCCGGAGCTGGGGCACCGGCGACGGCCGTCTACCGCAACCGGGTGGGCTCACACAAGCGAGAGCTCGACCCACTTCTTCGGCTTCTGTTCAAGCTGCGCGCTCAGTCCACCCTCGTGGAGCTCGGCTACTCGTAAACGCCGGTGGCGTCGTTGGACGCACACACTTGGTGCGATTCACGAGGTCCCCGCTCAGCCGGGAGGGACGATGCCCTCGCGGCCGCGCAAGTGGCGGCCGAAGAACGTGTCGATACGCGCCCAAGCGTCGGCCGAGACCTGACCGTCGTACCCAGCGTGCATTCCCATGACCTTCGCGAGGATGGGCAGCACCCCCGGATAGGTCGCGCGGTTGAGGAAGCCGTGGCCCACGTCGGGGTAGGTCTTGACGTCGTGCTCGACGCCGGCGACCATCAACGCCGCTTGCAGGCGGTGCGCCCGTCCCCTGGTCGCACGGTCCCGGTCACCATACGAGGCCACGATCGGGCAGGCACCACGCAGGAGCTCGTCTGCGTCCTCGGGCACCTCGCCGTAGTTGACGCACGCTGCCGCGAAGGGGTAGCGCGGCGCAGCGAGCAAGGCGAAGCCTCCCCCGAGACAGAATCCGATGACGCCGACACTGCCCGTGCAGTCTTCACGCCCGGCGAGCCAGGCCCTCGCCCCCTCGATGGCATCGAAGAACTCGCCATGCCGCGCGTTCAGCTGTCTGAACGCCCCCATCATGCAGCGCAGCCATGGTCCACCGTCGAAAAAGTCAGGCGCAAGCGCGAGGTAGCCGCGCCGCGCTGCCTCATCGCTCAGGCTGCGGATGTCGTCGTTGAGCCCGAAGATTTCGTGGATCATCACAACCGCCGGCCATGGCCCGGGGGAGCTTGGGATCGCTAAGTAGCCGTCGCGCGCGCCTGACGGCGTGGAGAACGAAGTCACGTCAGTCGCAGAGCTCGGTGATGATGGGCTCGGTCACTTCGGTACGCGGGTACTGCTCCGGTCCGGTGTTGAGGTTGCCATCACGCACCTTGTCGATGTTCGGCCGCTGCATGGCCGGTATCGTACGGGCCGGGCGGCGGGTGTCTTGATAAAATGCGACAGCCATGTCCGCTACGACCGAGCGACCTCACGGGATCCTCAACCCGCGGCTGGCGCAGCAGCGGCTCGAGTTCAACTGGTTCCCCCCGTCGCATGACCTCGCCGGCATTGTCGACCGACACTGGTCGGTGAGCTGGGACCTCCCCGCCCCGTTCGTCCAGGAGGTGGTTCCCCACGCCGGCCCCATCTGTGCTTCGAGCCGTCGGGCGCTTCCGTACACGGCATCATCACGCGACGCACGACTCACCGGCTCGACGGCGCCGGCACCACGGTCGGAACGATGTTCCGCCCGGCCGCGTTTGCCGCATATGCCGCCCTTCCGATGAGCGAGCTGGCCGATCGCGGCGTGTCGTTGCCTGAGGCGTTCGGCGCCGGCGGGAAGGCGCTCGAACGCGAGGTCGCGCTGGCGCCGGACGTGCGGGCGGCCATTGCCGCCATCGAGGACTTTCTGAGGGCGCGCCGGCCGTCCCCGGATCCGCGTGTTGAGAAGCTCACGGCGATCGTCGATTGGATGCTGGCGGCCCCCGTAGGCACACGAGTCGGGGAGGTGGCCGAGCGCCACGGGCTCTCGCCGCGTGGGCTGCAGCGACTGTTCCGGCGCTATCTGGGTGTAGGACCCAAATGGGTGTTGCAGCGCTACCGCCTGCACGAGGCAGCGGAGCGGATCGCGTCGGGTCGTTACCGCGAATGGGCCGAGGTGGCGCTCGAGCTCGGCTACGCCGACCAGGCCCACTTCATCCGCGACTTCCGTGCCGTTATCGGCCTGCCGCCTCAGGCCTACGCCGCCGCCTGCCGCGGCTGACTCCGGTAGTGGGGCGGGACCGCCAGAATCTCGCTAGCGCCCCACCCCCTGCTCCCGGCCGCCCTGCTCGGCCGCGGTCAGGCGATCCTGAAGCTCGTTGCACAGCCGCCGGATCTCAGGCTTCAACGCAAGCGGCTTGGGGTTGCCCGGCGCGCGCGGGGCCACGTGGGCGGTCAGGTGTGGGCTCCAGGGGAATCCAATGTGCTCGCATACGGCGCGCATGTTCCCGTCGGGGTCGAGCACAAAGGAATCGTAGGAGACGAGCAGCACGTCGGGCCGCTCGTTCAGCTTCAGCTCGAAGAACAAAGAGTTCCTGACGAACCAGAACAGCGCGGACCCCGAAGCAGGATCCATGGCGTCGTAGTTGAAGCTGCGGATGA
>JACCZU010000172.1 GCA_013695835.1 Candidatus Aridivita willemsiae | reverse complement strand
ACGCCTGAATAATCAAGCCGTGACGCCTTCGGCCAGAGCCATGATCGAGTCGATCACGCGTTGGTACTCGCCTCTGGCGACGACGTCGAGGGGCTTCTCGTAGGCAAGGTCTGGATTAGGGCTCCGCAACCACAGGCGGGCGGGCTGCTCCCTCAGTACCCCGCGCACTAGATCGACCACAGCCTTCAGCTCAAGCAGGCGCTCCTCCGAGTCGCGCCTGGGCACGCTGCGAGCGGACTGCCAGCGTGTGACGCTGCGAGAGCTGGTGCCCAAAACGCGGGCGATGTCGGCCCCGTCGACGACCTCACCGTCGAGGAGACGATCCAGGAGCACCACAACTTCAGCCAACCCCTACCTCCTTCTGACGTGCTTGTGATTCGACAGCCCAATGGCTATAGCCTGGCACAGATATGTCGCGCAAATAGGAGGCCAAATGAACTGGGGTCACGGATTCGTACCCCGCACCCGCGCCTCGGACCTCGATGGCGCATACCGGCTCCTCGACGAACTTCCCTACTCGCTGGAAGCGCTCTACGTCGTCGCCACGAGGTGTGGCGTCCACTCTCCGGGCCAGGCGCCCTCCTCGTCGACGGCGAGGTAGCCGGCACCTGGCGCTACCGAGAGGCCTGGGCGTCGTCCGATGGAGACGCCAAGGCTGAGCGGCGTGCCAATCGACGCGACTCCGAATATCCGGCCGCCACTGTCCACCAGGTCAGGCCGCGTCGCGGTCAGAAGCCACAACAACACAGCTTCGGCGCACTCCACTTTCAAGTAGCAGAGGCAACGGTTCGAGCATGTGTCTGCCCCATCTCTCGGCTCTCGATGCCCCAAGAGACGATGCGTTCGGGATGGATGCGGATCAATGGATCGGGCCCGTTGACGACCTCGGCTCGCCCGCGGACCTCGACCGCACGCGGTTTCCAAGGGGGCAGGACATCGTCGATCAGGACCGCGACCCGGCCGTTACGCATGACATCGCGATACTTCTTCGTCTTTTCTAGGCTGTGCCCGCCGACATCTATTGTGTCCAGCTCGGAGTTGTAGCTCCAGCCGACCGGGGTGACGTGAGGGGTCCCGTCTTTGCCGACCGTCGCGATGCGAGCGAGGCGACGTTCGCCGAGCAGATAGCGGAGCTCCTCGTCGGTGAAGACGCTCATGCTTTACTCCTTTCCATATCCGGTGCCGGTCGAGAGAGCTCGTGTAGCGAGCCGACCGGGACGTGGTCTGAGGGTGTTGTCCGGGTCGCCGTTTCGCCTCCGGCAACAGGGTTCGGCAGATACATGCCGACGGCCACCGAGGCCGCGAGCGCGAGCACTGCGGCGACGCCGAATGCCAGTCCCATGCCATCGACGAATGCTGTGCGCGCCGCCTCCGCCAGACCGCGGCCCAGATCAGCAGGCAGTCGCTCGGAAGCCTGAAGAGCCGATCCGACCGATGCCTCCGCCGCCGCAGCGAGCGTGGCGGGAAAGCCGCTGGTCGAGTCTCGCAGCGATGCCACATACTGCGACGTGGCGAGGCTGCCGAGGATCGCGACCCCCAGCGCGCCGCCGAGCTCCCTCGTCGTGTCGTTCCATGCGGAGCCGACTCCGGACTTCCCCGGCGGCACCGAGGCCATGATCAAAGTCGTCGAAGGCGCCATCGTGAGGCTCATGCCGAGGGCCTGCACGATCAACACGACCGCGAGCCATCCATAGGGTGTGTCGACTCCCACTGTCGTGGCGAGGGCCAGGCCAACCGCTACGGTCGCGAGTCCGTAAGAGACCACCCGCCTGGCGCCCACGCGCTCAACCACGCGCGCCGAAGCGGGGGCGGCAACCATCATCGTCAAGGCAAGAGGAAGCATCCTCACGCCCGCCTCCAGAGGTGAGTAGGCGCGCACGAACTGCAGATACTGGGTCACGAGGAAGAAGGTGCCGAACATCACCAGGAACACGATGGCGATCGCGCCACTCGCAGCAGAGAAACGACGGTCTTTGAAGAAGGTGAGGTCCAGCATGGGGTGCGCACTACGCAGCTCCCACATGCCGAAGGCGATCAGGGACACCGCCGCCACTCCGAAGGAACTCACCACTAGCGGATCGGTCCATCCGAAGTGCGGACCTTCGATGATCCCGTACAGAAGCGCTCCGAACCCCACGATCGAGAGGCTCGCTCCGGCGGGATCAAGCTCGGACTGGTGCGGATCGCGCGATCTCGGAACGAGCCGGCGACCCGCGACGAGCGCAACGGCGACGACGGGGAGGTTCAGGAGGAAGACCGATCCCCAGTAGAAATGCTCAAGCAACCACCCCCCCGCGATCGGCCCTATCGCACCCCCGACGCCGGCGAAGCCCGCCCATATAGCGATGGCTCGACCGCGGCGCTCGGGGGTGAACACGGACACGAGGATCGAAAGCGTCGCGGGCATGACGAGCGCCGATGCAAGACCCATGATCGCGCGGGTCGCGATGAGGTGGTTGGGCGAAGTAGCGAACGCCGACGCGAGCGACGCTCCCCCGAATATGACGAGACCGATTATCAGCGCACCCTTGCGGCCGAAGCGATCACCCAGTGCTCCCGCCGTCAATAGCAGTCCGGCGAACACGAGCGCGTACGAGTCGACCATCCACTGGAGTTGTGCCGAGGTCGCACCGAGCTCCCGGATCAGAGTCGGCAAAGCGACGTTCAAGACCGTGTTGCCGAGCACGACCATGACGAGGCTCAGGCAAAGGACCGAAAGCGTCCACCACGGGTTCACCGCTATCTCCCGCCGCTTCATGCGGTCCGCCCCATCACCGGCTTTACAACCGGATACCTAGACGATGGGGGTGCGAGCTTGGCGGTCGCGGCCGGCGCTGCGAGGCTCCCGGACGGCGACCCAAGCGAACCGCCGAGCCCGACGATATTGAGCTTTTCCCACTCCCCTTGCATCCGTCTGCTCCCTTCCGAGACATCCGTAACGGGTGCTTCATTTGGAGGACAACTGTTTGGTTCCTAACGATATTCCCGCGCACGACCAACTCCAACCTCATGGGTCTCAGGTTGGGATCTCGACCGAGAGAGCCGGCTCCCCAGGACCCCTCGACTCGGCTCCCAGATGCGACTGCAGCTTCCCAAGCAGGCGGACAAAGCTCTCTTTGTCCCGCTCGGGAAGGACCGACATCATCTCGGCCTGGGCCGGGAAGAGCTCATCACAGACCTGCTCGAGGAGGGAGAGCGCCTCATCGGTGAGCTCGATCAAGAGCATGCGGCGGTCGTCAGGATGAGGGATCCGCCGTACCAGCCCCTGCTTTTCGAGGGTATCGAGCAGGCCCGTGACCGTCCCGCGCGTGACCAATCTTCGTTCGCCGATCTCATAAGGAGAGAGAGGCTGGCGAGCCCCTTCCAGGATCATGAGGACATTGAAGCCAGGACCGGTCAGGCCGTGCCGACGGAACCGACGGGCGAGCTCGGCGGTCACGAGACCCTGCGTCCGGAGCAGATTGACCACGCACTCGGTCGCGAGCTTGTCGGCCCCGGGATAGCGGCGGGCGTGGTCTTCCTCCACCCTCAGCGGCACGGCGACAGGCATAGGCCCTCCATCCCAGTTAGTTAGGCCCCATAATAGCTGTGTCCAAGTTAAGTGGGCCTAGAGGGCCGGGGTGAACTTCCTCGAGGTTCGCCTGAACTCATCGCTGGACCATGTCGAAGCGCTACGCGCTCTCTACACAGGCTCCCTCGGGATGGACGCAAAGACGCCACCGAGACATCGCCGGCCCCGGCGGACGCGTACCGAGACCCAGGTCGCGTTGGGCCCGATCGTCTCGTGGCAGCCTGCTTAGGTAGGACGCGTCTTATGGAGATGTCGCGACCGATCGAGCCCCTGCTAGGCGGCTCCGTCCGCTTCTGCCCTTGCCTTTCCCAGGGACTCGGGCGTGGGACGGCGAAAGATCGCGAGGAACAAGGCACCCGCCCCTGCCCCGGCCCCGAGCGCGGCCACACCCGCCCACTCAAACCCCGTTGTGAGTCCGAGATAGCGATCCATCGAATAGGTTCCGGGGCCGGCGAGGGCCACGGTTGCTGCGATCACCCCAAGCACCATCGGGAACTCCCAGCCCGGCGGCTGGTTGTGGTTCCAGAATCCATTCTTGCCGTGTCCGGCAACGGCCACGTTGACCATCATCCCGGCGAGAGTGGCCACGGCCAGCGGCGTGAGCAGCCCCAGCGCGAGCAGGAGCCCTCCCCCGGCCTCGGCCGTGCCCGCAATGATCGACATCGTCGCCCCGGCCCGGTAACCGATCGACTCGAAATAACCCCCGGTGCCGGTGACGCCGTAACCGTTGAACCAGCCGAACAGCTTCTGGCTGCCGTGGGCGAACATCAGGGCCCCGATCATGACCCGCACCACGAGCAGACCGAGATCGACGTCGTACATCATGCCGCCCCTTCAGCGGCGGGCCCGCTCTCGACCGGGAGGCCCGCCTCGATCCAGTCCTGCTTGCCAGCTTCGTATTCGTAGACGTTTCGGTACCCGAGCTGGACGAGCCGACGCGACGCCTGGACCGAGTTCTGGCATGCCAGATTGGAGCAGTAGACGACCACCTCCGCGTTCTTGTCGGGGATCAGCCGGGGGGCGAGCTCGTCGACCCGATCGTGGGGCAGATTGAGCGCACCGGGGAGATGAGCCTCTTCGAAATAGACCGGCCCGAGTGCCTCTACCACCACGATGCTGTGTCCGCGGTCGAGATTCCCCTTGAGCTCGTCGCGCGAGATCGCTGTTACTTCCATCATCGTCGCCACCTCTCTGTTGGATGCTTGCTGTCATTCCGCTCCTGCAGCTAGAATCCGGACTGTAGTCCTGTTATCTAATCGGACTGGAGTCCGTTTGTCAATCCGACACCTGCCCGACCTCGCAATCGGAGAGCGCAAAGAGCGGGCCGACGCCTCTCGCAACCGGGAAAAGATCCTCGTCGCGGCCGAGCAGCTCTTCGCCGCCAGGGGCGCCTGCAATGTGACCATGGACGAGGTCGCCGCTGCGGCCGGCGTCGGCAAGGGAACCGTTTACCGGCGCTTCTCCGACCAAGCCGGGCTTGCCATGGCGGTGCTCGAAGAGAAGGAGAAACGCCTTCAGGACTCGGTTATCAGAGGTCCAGCGCCGCTGGGCCCGGGAGCGCCTCCGGCCGATCGCCTGACCGCGTTCGTCGACGCTCTCCTCGGCCTACTCGATGCCCACACCGAGTTGCACGTGCTCTCCGAGACCTCGTCTCGAGGAGCCCGCTACCGGAGCGGCCTCTACGCCTTCTACCGTCTTCACGTCCAGCTGCTGCTCGAGGAGATGGACCCCGGCATCGACGCCGAGGTGATGGCCGACATCGTTCTCGCTCCCCTCGATGCCGAGCTTTTCGAGCACCTGCACACCGATCGCTCTGTGGCCGTGAGCCGGATGAGGGACAGCCTTCAAACGCTCACCCGGTCTCTGGCAGACTCAGTTCACACGAGCAAGGAACTAGGTTCGTCTTTTGGTCGTGAGCCGTAGCCCGCGCGCGTAACCGGTTCGGGTCAGCCATCTTTGAGCGAGCATCATGTGTAGGAACTCTGCACCGCTCGCACCCGCGAGATGGGGGCGGCGTTCGGTCCAGTCGAGACAGTGTTTGACCAGAGGTCGTGGGTGCACCTGGAGTTCGGCGACGTCGAAATCGAGAACAGCAAGTGTTGCCGCGCCCTGTCGAGTGATAGTAGGGATGTGATCACGTAGCGCGATGGCACCGGTGTCGGTTAGCCGCTGATAGAACCGGACCGCAAGGCTGCCGGCGAGGTGGTCGTAGCAAGTGCGCGCGAACGCGAGCGTGTGCTGAGCTCGAGGTTTGGTGATCGGGCCCCCACCCATGAGTGTCGAGCTCAGCGCCTCGAGTAGCGCGGCCACGTTTGCGCCTGCCAGGGGGAAGTAACGATGGCGCCCTCGGGCCTCGACGATGATGAGATCACCATCGACAAGCCGGGGCCAGGTGTTCACTGGCAGTAGAGGGAGCGACGCCGACATGGCGCGCCAGCTCTCCTCCGGTGTGCGCTCGACCGTCCATGAGCGTCGTGAGGATTTCGGCCCGCGTGGGATCGGCGGCGAGCGCCGCCATACGTCTGACTGGCATCGGCCCTGTCTAGGTCGAGGATATTTTCGGGATGCACCGAAATGTTCGCTTCCCAGTCCGGGACTCCCACGCATCCCGGAGCCAAAGTCCTCATCGGCACAGGCTCCGATAAATGGCGCCTGTCATATCTAGATTTGAGTTGGCTCCGCGGTCATTTCGCCGCCGCTATCACCTGTGTTGAGGGTGTCTCTCGGCTCGATGAGGAGGACGTGAGCCTCCTCGTCGGCCTCAGGGCAGTGCTCAATGCCAGGGGGCACCACGAACAGCTCCCCCGCCTCGAGTTCGACATCACGGTCTCGCAGATGGATGGTCAGCCGACCACCGATCACGAGGAAGAAGTCGTCGGTCTCCTTGTGCCTGTGCCAGACGAAGCGTCCCTTGATCTTGACGATCTGGATCTTGTAGTCGTTGATGTACCCGACGATTCCTGGCTGGT
>JACCZU010000164.1 GCA_013695835.1 Candidatus Aridivita willemsiae | reverse complement strand
CCCGTGAGCGCCGATACCAACCGGTTCACGACGTTGGTCAGGCCGAAGTGTTGCGCCGCTGTGTGTACTTCTTGAGGAAAGTCGCGCGGCCTCGTCAGGTCGACGTCTCCGAGGGGCAGGGTCGTGGGGATGGTCACCACCTGGACCGCCCGTTCGAGGTAGGAAAGATCTCGGCGTACCTTGTCCAATGCGATCCCTCCTCCTCCCCCCTCTACGGCCGTCACGATCGCGTCAAGGCTCCCGTACGTGCTTACCAAGGAGGCGGCCATCTTCTCGCCGATCCCTCGTACTCCTGGAAGTCCGTCGGATGAGTCGCCTCTTAGAATTGCATAGTCGCGATAGGCGCGCCCCGGAATGCCAAAACGCTTCTCGATGTAGGTCTCATCCACTCGGTCGACGACACTCACTCCTCGCTTCGGATAGAACACCTGCACATCGGGGTCCCGCACAAGCTGAAAGAGATCCCGGTCGCCGGACACGATTGCAACTCGACCCGCGACGTGGCGGGCCAGCGTACCGATGACATCCTCGGCCTCGTGATCGGCGTAACCGACCACGCTGACCCCGCAGAGCTCCAGGATGCCGAAGATGATTTGAATTTGCCCGGCAAGCCGCAGATCCGTTTGCTGTTGAATGCTGCCGGGCTCTGTGCGGTGCGTCTTATAGGTGTCGATGAGCCGCACCCGCCACTCGGGCCTCCAACTCTCGTCCGCCGCACAACAGATGCGGTCGGGATCGTGATCTTCTACGAGCCGGGCGAGCATGCCGAGGAAGCCATAGGCCGCGTTGATCTCAGTTCCGTCGGGCGCGCGCATGGTGTCGGGCGTGGAGAAGTAGGCCCGATAGATGAGGCTCGAGGAGTCGACCAGAAGGGTCAGATCAGTCGTCACCCAAGAACGCCCTGCCTCGAACGTGCGTTTGATCTCTCGCGGCTCGCATCGCTTGCCAAGTAGCGTATTGTGAGCAAGAGAGTGCAAATCGTACCCAGAAGTACCCAACTGGGGTGACTCCGCCTCGGTAACCGGCACCCAGAGGGGGGTGGTCCACATGATCAAGACTTGCCGCCGCAAGGCTCGGATTCGGACCCAGAGGGACAAGCGGCTGGAGGGGACGACCAAGGCAAGCTCGACAATCAAGCTGACGCTCGTCGCCGCATTGGTCGCAAGCGTTGTCGCTCCGGGCACTGCGGCCGCCGAGGATCCTGCCTTCGTTCCCTGGTCGGAGCTCGCTCCCGGGCTCACGACGGAGTATGACCCGTCGAGCTCCAACCTGTGCAACAGGGGCGACACGCGCTGCGTCGACGCCGTCATCACCGAGATGCGCCGCCGCTTCAATCCTCTGGCGAAATCCTGCAATCACAACGCCGTCTTTGCGCTCACCTACCTGCGGACCACCGAGGAGTACCGGCGGACGATCAACGATCCGACTTTCTTCAAAGACACCCCATTCGTCAATCACGAGGACGCCGTGTTCGCCTCCTACTACTTCCAAGCGTACGACAACTGGTACAAGAAGGCCCAGCGTGGGCGCGTTGCCCCTGCGTGGAAAATCGCATTCACGGCCGCCGACAACCATGGCGTCTCGGGCACCGGCAGTCTCCTTCTCGGCATGAGCGCGCACATAAATCGCGATCTTCCATTCGTCCTCGCCGCCATTGGACTTGTCGACCCTCAAGGTGACAGCCGCAAGGGGGACCACGACAAGGTCAACAAGTTTCTGAACCGAGTGACCGAATCCGTCATCGAGGAGACGTCGCGCCGATTTGATCCCCGCATCTCAGACGCCTCGATCAAGGCCACAACGGCGGACGAAACAGGGTTGTTCCAGCTGGTAGCGGGCTGGAGGGAAAGGGCGTGGCGAAATGCCGAGCGCTTGGTTGCGGCCCGGACAAGCCAAGAGCGACAGCTGGTGGCCGACAGCATCGAACAGGCGGCGCTCCTTGATGCTCAATATCTCGAGGCGGAAACCGCCTATCATCCTCCTTTGACTTCGAGCTCGGCACGAGATGCATACTGCGCCGTGCACTGGAATGATTGACGAAGGAGTCCCCCTCTTGACCTCTATCTGCCTTCTTGCTCAAAGAACGCCAATCCATGAGTGCTAATGCCGGCTGACCGAGCGCGCAGGAAAAATGTGGTGGCGCCCATGCGCGTCGTGAACGAAGGCCGAGCCACCGCGCCCGGCGACGAGGGGGGTCATCGAGACGTCCTTGACAGCCTCAAAGAGGTTGTGTTCCAAACCGATCCTGTAGGCAACTGGACCTTCCTCAACAACGCGTGGACCGAGATCACAGGCTTCGGCCTCGAGGAGACACTTGGGACGAACTTTCTCGAATACGTTCACCCCGATGAGGTAGAAGGCACCCTCTCTTCCTTTGCGGCGGTCGTCTCGGGCGAGACCGACCAATGCCATCACGAAGGTCGCTATAGAACGGCCCACGGCGGCTGGCGCTGGGTTGAGCTGCGCGTCGGGTTGATGTTCGATAACGCAGGGCGAGTCACGGGCAATGCCGGAACCATCTTCGACATCACCGATCGCCACATCGCTCAAGAGCTGCTATCGGAGCAGACTCATGTGCTCGAGCTCGTGGCTCGAGATGCGCCCCTCGTGGAGACCTTGCAGTCCCTTGCCGGATTGATCGCGCGGCGCTCCGGGGGGGTTGTTGGGATCTCAGGCTCACCCGAGCCGGAAGCTGCTGCCTCCCACCGCATCCGGGGCGGGGAGCTCAGCACGCCCGGCGGTGGATCGCCTGGCCGTGAATGGTTTCTCGCCGTCACCGAAGGCGGCTCAACTGAGGTCGGACTCTCAAGGATTGAACTCGATGATCTGGCACGCGCCAACGGCCTGACCGGTCATCTGGAGCTTCCGATTACCTCGACGGCGTCGAAGACCGTGCTCGGCAAGTTCATGATCTATCACCGCGGCCCCGACATTCTCGAGGATCTCGAGAGCGTGCTGATTCACCGCTGCACCGACCTGGCCGCCATCGCAATCGAACGTGTGCGCGCGCGTGAGGATGCGAAGCATCAAGCGAACCATGATCCGCTCACGGGCCTCCCCAATCGCACAGTCATGGTGGACAGACTGCAGCGTGCGCTTACCGTTGCGCAGCGCAACGGTACACCGGCGGCGGTGCTGCTCGCGGATATCGACCACTTCAAACTCGTAAACGACACCCTCGGCCACGACGCCGGCGACGAAGCGCTCCGCCACATTGCCGCCAGAATGAACAGGGCACTGCGCGACGTCGACACCGTGTGCCGTCTCGGCGGTGACGAGTTCGTCGTGGTCCTTCCACAGCTCGCGCAAGCCGCCGACGCTGAAAGGGTTGCGAGCAAGCTGCTGCGCGCCCTCGAGCACCCCTTGAGCTTGAGCGGTGAGATCGTCCGCCTATCGGCAAGCATCGGTATTGCCCTGTACTCCGGCTTCGGAGACGCACGTGCTCTTCTCAAGCAAGCTGATGTGGCTATGTATCGCGCCAAGCGGTTCCGAGGAAGTCACGCTGTTTATGAGGCGGCATCCGATGAAGATCGGCTGACGGGCCTTGGCGTTGCCGCAGAGCTCAGGCACGCGATCGAATCGGACCAGCTAGTTCTTCATTACCAACCAAAGGTCGACCTGCGTACCGGGCGGGCCTCGGGCGTCGAGGCGTTGGTCCGTTGGTGCCATCCAGAACGCGGCCTCATGCTGCCGGCCCAGTTCATCCCGGTCGCCGAGACAACAGGACTCATCGTGCCGCTTTCACTCTGGGTTCTTCACAACGCGATCGCCGACGCCTGCTCCTGGTCTGAAGAACTCGACGTGCCGGTGCAGGTCAACCTGTCGACTCATGTCTTGCACGACGTCGAGCTTCCCGGCGCTATCGAGCAGACGCTTGCCTCGTGTGCGCTCTCGCCCGAGCACCTCGAGCTCGAAGTCACTGAGAGTGCGGTAATGGCCGATCCCGAGGGGGCCATCCGGGCAATGACCAAGCTGAGCTCGGCGGGAGTGTCGTTCGCTCTCGACGATTTCGGGACAGGCTATTCGTCACTGGCCTACCTCAAGCGCCTGCCCGTGAGTGTTCTGAAGATAGACAGTTCGTTTGTCTCCGACCTCGCCGTCGATGAGCGCGACGCATCCATCGTGAGCTCTGCGGTCGACCTGGCCCACAACCTCGAGATCGAGGTCGTTGGAGAGGGCGTCGAAAGCAGACGCGTGTGCCTGCTGCTCAGAGAGCTTGGCTGCGACCACGCCCAGGGATATTACCTAGCGTCACCCATGCCGGCTTCGGAGATTCGGGGCTGGCTTCTGGCCCACCTGGACGCGGACCCCTTCAAGGAGCTCGGGCTCAACCCCACGGCGCTTCCGTAGGCGACCCGCAAACCTTCTGAACCGCCCGGTC
>JACCZU010000158.1 GCA_013695835.1 Candidatus Aridivita willemsiae | reverse complement strand
TGCCCGGTCCCTTTCTGTCGGGTGCGGATTTCTTCAAACTCAGGGTGATTGGAAGTGCAGGCCACGGTGGAATGCCGCATCTCTCGGTCGATGCCATCTTCGCTGCCGCCCAAGTGGTGACGGCTCTTCAGTCGATCGTGGCGCGGGAGACCGCACCGAGCACGACACTTGTCGTAAGCATCAACGCCATCGAAGGGGGAAGCGCAGCCAACATCGTGGCCGAGGAGGTGGTCCTGCGTGGGAACGCGCGGTGGTTCTCGGAAACGGAACGACAGCGCGTCTTACGCCGAATCCCCGAAGTCGCTCGAGCGATGTGTGAAGGGCTCCGCGCTAAGGTTCTTTTCACGGTCGAGGCCAGCCCTCGGTCGTGGTCAACAGTGGGGAACAGTTGAAGCTCGTGGAAGAGGCGGCCGCGGCGGGCCACACGGTGATTGTCAATCCGGGGCCACTCACCGCCAGCGACGACTTCGCTCGGTTCCTCGAGATTGCACCAGGTTCCTTCATTGGGATCGGAGCCGGGGGCCCCGACGCCGCTCCGCACCACCATCCCAGGTTCGACATCGATGAGCGAGCCATCGCACTGATGACCGAGATCCTGGTCCGCACGGCTCTGAGGACGCTTTCATAAGGCAGAGCGACCCGCACGGGTGTGTCGAGCACACGGAGTCAGCGGCGTGGTCATGAAAAGACGAGCGAAACTAGCGATCCAAAGGACCGTCCACGACGTTTTGCTCAACTGGTGTTGATCGCAAGGACACCAGAGCCTCCGGCATAGTGATCAGATGGTGATGCGCTCGATCAAGTCGTGGATGACCAGGGCTTTCGCGTGACCGAGAGTAAATTCGATCCGCTGGTCAGCGCACGTACTCTGACCAGGCGTTTTGCCCTTGTGGAAGGGCCGGAGGTGCTCACGGCGACGGTCTTGGACGGAGCCCTGGTCAGCGGGAAGGTGCTCCTGAGCAGGGCTTTCGCAAGTCGGTGGGGCCGGCTGGACTCGAACCAGCGACCAACGGATTATGAGTCCGCCGCTCTGACCAACTGAGCTACGGCCCCCAGGCGCAACCGTAGCTTAGTCTTCGCCGGCACCGGGGATGGCGTGACTAGGGGTTGTGCATCTGATGCGATTGCTGTTAGCATCGCGCATCATGCCACGGACCACTGTTGACCTCGATGCGTCGGTCTTGAAGGAGTTGAAGCGTCGCCGGCAGGAAGAGGGCAAGAGCTTGGGCACGCTCATATCCGAGATCGTGGCCGCCGCCTTCCGAGGCGAAGCCCCGGCCCCCGATGCGCAACCTTTGAGCTGGCAGACGCAGGCGATGGGCGCGCGCATCGACCTCGAGGACAAGGACGCGCTTCACGACGCCCTCGATGCCCCTTGAGCGTCACCGTCGACGCCAACATCCTCTTGTACGCGTCCGATACCACGAGCCCGCGGCACGAGCGGGCCCTGAACCTGGTTCAGGAGCTCGCTGCGGGACCAGCCCTGCTCTACGTCTTCTGGCCTGTGCTGATGTCGTACCTGCACATCTCGACTCATCCCGCCATTTATGACAAGCCGTTGCCGATCGCCAAGGCCTTGTCCAACCTCGACGACCTCATAAGGCGCCCGCACGTGAAGACGCCGGGCGAAGACGACGGCTTCTGGGCCGTCTACCGGAGGGTCGAAGCCGCCATGCCCGTGCGGGGGAATCTGGTCCCGGATGCCCACATCGTTGCCCTCATGCATCAATACGGAGTCCACACCATTCTCACTCACGACCGCGGTTTCCGCAGGTTCGAGGGGATACAGCCCAGCGATCCCTTCTAAACTGCCGGCGCACCGCCCCGAGCGCGCGGGCTCCGGGGGCGGGACTCGAACCCGCAACCTACCGGTTAACAGCCGGTCGCTCTGCCGATTGAGCTACCCCGGAATCGGGCGGTGCATATCCTAAGGCCCCCCCGGGAGGTTGGCCCCCTGGCCGAGCGGGCATACCATGCCAAGTGGTCATCGGGCTGACAGGAGGTTGCCATGAAGGGTCGTCTGGGGTTTTTCTTGGGCTGTGGGGCCGGCTACGTGCTTGGCGCCAAGGCAGGGCACGAGCGCTACAACCAGCTCATGCGTTTGTACGAAAACGTGCTCGCTTCGCCCAGGGTCAAAGAGGCGAGCGCCAAAGCCAAGGACGCGATGGGGACGGGCATCGGTCAGGCGGGCGTCGTCGCAAGCGAAGGGCGCACAAAGGTCAGCTCTGCGGTTCGGGGGCGGCGGGCGGGGGCCTCGGGGAATCTCGCGGTGGCGCCTCCTCCGGGGAGCTAAGGGCCCTCCGCCGGCGGCCGCCGGACGCGGCCCTCGCTACTGGAGGTAGTCGCGCAGCTTCTGGCTGCGCGAGGGGTGGCGCAGCTTCGACAGCGTCTTGGACTCGATCTGACGGATGCGCTCGCGGGTGACGCCGAACTTTCGCCCGACTTCCTCAAGGGTTCGCGGCTGGCCGTCGACGAGCCCGAAGCGAAGGCGGATCACATCCTTTTCGCGCCCTGAGAGCGTGTGCAGGACGGACTCGAGCTGTTCCTGCAAGAGGCGGAACGAGGCGCGCTCCAGGGGCACGACCGCTTCCGAGTCCTCGATGAAGTCGCCAAGGTGGGAATCTTCCTCCTCGCCGATCGGAGTCTCGAGTGACACCGGCTCCTGAGAGATCTTCTGTATCTCCCTCACCTTCTCCGAGGTCAGCTCCATCTGCAGACCGATCTCTTCGGTCGTCGGCTCGCGCCCGAGGTCCTGGAGAAGCTGACGCTGGATGCGAAGCAGCTTGTTGATGGTCTCGACCATGTGGACGGGGATCCGAATGGTGCGAGCCTGATCGGCGATGGCGCGCGTAATCGCCTGGCGGATCCACCACGTCGCGTAAGTGGAAAACTTGTAGCCCTTGGTGTAATCGAACTTCTCAACCGCCCTGATGAGGCCCATGTTGCCCTCTTGGATGAGATCCAGAAAGGCCATGCCGCGCCCTACGTAACGCTTGGCGATCGACACCACGAGGCGAAGGTTGGCCTCGACGAGATGGCGTTTTGCGACCGCGCCGTCTCTCTGCAGAAAGACGAGATCGGCAACGGCACCACGCGCCAGCGCAGTGCCTTCGCGCTCGAGACGCTCGGTGGCCAAAACACCCGCCTCGATGCGTTTGGCGAGAGAGACCTCATCCGCCGCGGTTAACAGCGCCACGCGCCCGATCTCCTTGAGATACATGCGCACAGGATCGTTGCTCGAGGCCTTGAGGGCGAGATCGACCTCTCGGCGCGCCGCGGCGCGGCCGTCGTCTGCATCAGGCTCGGGCACGGGCTCAGGCCTTTCTTCGTCTTCCTCCTCGGCAATCGACTCGTCTTCCATGATCTCTACTCCGAGATCAACGAGACGCTGGTAGACCGCGTCGACTTCGTCGGTGGAAAGATCGAGCACCGACAGCTTCTCGGCGAGATCTGCGCCGGTGATCGAACCCTCGGCCCGCGCCGCGCGCACGACCGCTTCGACCTCGACCTGCACCGGCGCCACCTCAGTCATGGTGCCGCCCACGGGCTCGCGTGCGTCCGCCGGCTTCGTCACGGCTTGATCGTCGGGGTCTTTCCCCATGACTAGCCGCCCCCCTGGAGGCCGCGCAGAAGATCGCGACGTTCGGCTTCGAGCCCCACAAGCTCGGTGAATAGAGCATCATGCCTACTTGCATCGGTCACGGGGTTGACTTCCTGAAGAGTATTGCGGCGACTCTTGATCTCGGTTTCGAGCAAGAACACCTTAAGGCGTGTGAACACCTGGCTCATGCGTTCCTGAGCGTCAGCGCTTGCCCCGCCGTCACCGACCGTGAGCTCGGTGTAGAGGCCGAGCGCTTCGGACGAGAGCCGTTCGGCGACCGCCGCCGAAGCGGGGGCCGCGCCGTCGGCGCGCGCCCCTGTCGCATGTCTGAACAGCTCTCTCCGCACCGGGGAGGAGAAGTTCCTCTCCGACACGTCGCCGGCCCATGGGGCCGACTCCCGCGGCTTGGTCAACAACAGCTGCAACGCCTCTCGCTCCACCTTGACGTTTCCGGGCAAACGCCGATCCCGCGCGCGACCACCCGCTTCCTCATCGGGGCCGAGGCCGCCTGCCTCCTCGTCTCCGAGCGCTCGTTGCACAGCCTCAGGATCAACCCCGATGCGCCGCGCCACCTTGAACGCGTATTCGTGTCGCGCGATTACATCGCGTTGCGAGCCTAGCACCTTGACGGCCTCCCTCACCGCTCGAGCGCGCGCTTCGGGAGTGTCGAGCGGTAATTTCGCGACCGTCTGCTCGAGCTTGAACTCGACCAGGGGCTGCGCCGCCTCTATGAACTTCGCGATCGACTCGGCTCCGTCCTCGGTGACCACTTCGGCGGGATCCCGACCTGCCGGGAGCGGCGCAACGAGCACCTCGAGGCCGATGCTGCGATCGAGCCCCCAGCCCCTGTCGGCCGCCGCCCGCCCCGCCTCGTCGGCGTCGAACATCAACACGGCGCGATCCGTGAATTTCTTGAGCAACTCGAGATGTGACCCCCCCAAAGCGACACCGTTGGTAGCGACTGCGTTAATGACACCCGCCTCATGCAGCGCTATGACGTCGGTGTACCCCTCCACGACCACGGCCACACCGCGGGCGATGGCCGACTTCGCCCGGTCGAGGCCGAACAACAGGCGCGACTTCGCGAAAACCGGCGTCTCCGCCGTGTTGAGGTACTTGGGCTGCACGTCACCGAGGGCGCGGCCCCCGAATCCCGCCACGTCGCCCTGCACGGTGCGAGTGGGGAACACGATACGGCCGCGAAAACTGTCATAGAGGTTTCCATCGCGCTCGCTCTTGCGCCCGAGGTCGGCCCGCACGATCTCTTCGACCGAGAAACGACGGCCGAGCAGATGCCTGCAGGTCTCGTTGCCCCCGGGCGCCCAGCCGAGCTGCCAGCGCTCGGCCACCTCAGAGCCAAAGCCTCGGGCCTCCAGGTAGGCACGCGCCGGCTCTGCCTGCGGGGACGACATCAACAGGTCGTGCCAGAAGCGCGCAGCCTCGCCGTTGGCCTCGAGCAGCCTGGCCTTGATGCCCGCCGTCCTTTGCTCGCCGGGGCGAGACTCCTCGTAACGAAGATCGACACCAAACCTGCGCGCAAGCCACTCGACGGCCTCGGGAAAGGTGAGGCTCTCGACCTTCTGGATGAAGTGATAGACATTGCCGCCCTCGCCACAGCCGAAGCAATGCCACAGGCCCTTTGCCGCATCGACGGTGAACGACGGGGTCTTTTCTGAGTGAAAGGGGCAAAGTCCCTTGGAGGTGTTGCCCCCTGAGCGCTTGAGCGGCGTGTATGCCGACACGACCTCGACGAGATCTGCACGTTCCCGCAGATCGTCGATGTCTTCTTCGCGAATCTTAGCCACGCGCTGCCTCCGCCTGTAAGCGTCGCGGGGAAGCGGCGCTCATACTAAAACGCCCAAGCCGCCGACGGGTTCACCTCCGACCGCCTCGAACGCCCGGATCGCGAAACGATCGGTCATCCCCGCCACATAGTCCACCGCGACGGCGCGCTGGTCGTCGCCCTCGGCGGGAGGCTCCCCCCGGCCGGCAGCCTCTCGGCCCCCAGCCGCCTCGGCGTGGTGGGCAAGCAGCGTCGTGAGGATGCGATCGACCGTATGAATGGTCTCCGGCGTTACCCGTCCGAGATAGACGCGCTCGAACAGAAAGTCACGCGTCTCCCCCATCGCCTCGAACACCCGGGGACTCATGGTTATTGCGTCGCCGTGTGATGACGCTTCGACGATGTCGGCCACCATCGTGTGGATGCGCACCGAGTGGGTCGCGCCGAGCACGTCCAAGGTCGCCGCCGGCAGGTCTGCCTCGCTCAGGATCCCGGCCCTTCTAGCATCGTCGATGTCGTGGTTGAGATAGGCGATGCGGTCGGCGTAGCGGGCGATCTGGCCCTCGAGCGTTGCCGGCATCGCCATCGACCAGGTGTGATGAGCGATGCCGTCTCTGACCTCCCAGGTGAGATTCAAGCGTTCGAGCACCTCAACGACCCTTACGGACTGCAAGTTGTGACGAAAGCCAGGATCGAAAGCGGCGACGACCTGCTCGCCCTGGTGACCGAACGGCGTGTGACCCAGGTCGTGGCCGAGACAGATCGTCTCTACGAGATCTTCGTTGAGCCCGAGCGACCTCGCTATGGTGCGCGCCACTTGAGCCACCTCGAGCGTGTGCGTGAGCCTCACCCTGTAGTGGTCGCCCTCGGGGGCGAGGAAGACCTGGGTCTTGTGCGCGAGGCGCCGAAACGCCTTGGAGTGGACGATGCGATCCCGATCGCGCTGAAACACCGTCCTGATGTCGTCGTCCGGCTCGGGCACCTCCCGCCCCCGAGAGGCCGCCGCAAGCTGAGCAAGCGGCGAAAGCATCTCGTCCTCGAGCGCCTCGGCCCTCTCCCTATAACGAGCTTCCATTCCTAAGCGAGGCTACCGGCCGGGCGCGCCGCTGGCCGCACGCCGCGCCCCGCGGCTACCGTGGTCGTTTGTGGGTACCAGACACCAACAATCGACCGCACCTCCGATGGGATCGGGGGCCACGGCCGGGTAGCCACGAGGCGACGCTACGCGGAGCTCGACTCTGATGCCCCCATTACAGCCTGTGCGGCGGCGAGGCGGGCGACCGGCACCCTGAACGGCGAGCACGACACGTAGTCGAGGCCGAGCTCATCGCAAATAACGACCGACTCGGGATCGCCGCCATGCTCTCCGCAAATGCCGACATGGAGCTTGTCGTTGGCGGCGCGACCCTCGTCGGTCCCTATCTGCATGAGGCGCCCGACGCCCTCGCGCTCGATCGTCACGAACGGGTTGGCAGGCACCAGCTTGCGTGACTCGTACATGCCCATGAACTTTCCGATGTCGTCGCGCGAGAACCCGAAGGCGGTCTGTGCGAGATCATTGGTCCCGAACGAAAAGAAGTCAGAGTGCTTGGCTATGTCCCCGGCCACGAGGGCGGCGCGCGGAAGCTCGATCATCGTCCCGAACTCGACGTGTACCTCGACGCCTGCGTCTTCGAGCACCTCCTTGGCGACGGGCTCGAGCTCCTCGCGCATCTGGCGCATCTCCTCAGCGGTCGCCGTGAGCGGGATCATTATCTCGGGCTTGGGATCGCCGCCCCCCTTCTTGGCCTCGACGGCGGCCTCAACGATCGCCCGCACCTGCATCGCGTAGAGGCCCGGCTTCACGATGCCGAGGCGCACCCCTCGGAGGCCGAGCATGGGGTTGGCCTCGTGAAGCTCGTTGACCTTGGCGAGCTCCGCCTTCTTGATGTCGAGGTCCTCGTCGGAGAGCTTCTCGTCCCCGGCCCCCGCCTCGGCCAGCGCAACCTCGACCGAGAGGTCGACCTGGTTGGGCAGGAACTCGTGCAGCGGCGGGTCGAGCAGCCGGATGGTGACCGGGAGCCCGTCCATGGCCTCAAAGATCCCTGCGAAGTCATCGCGCTGGAGTGGCAAGAGCGCGTCGTAGGCCTCCTGTTCTTCCTCTTCGGTGTCGGCAAAGATCATCTTGCGCACCGCCCGCACCCGCTCCTCGCCGAGGAACATGTGCTCGGTGCGGGTCAACCCGACGCCCTCGGCGCCGCGCGCCCTCGCGTTGGCGCACTGATCGTGAGTGTCGGCGTTCGCCCTCACGCGCAGGCGCCTGGTGTCGTCTGCCAGCGACATGAAGCGCTCGTACGCCTTCCACAGGGTCGACTTCTTGCCCTCTTCGTCACCGTTTATGGCGGCTTCGAGCGCGGACGGCTCGGTCTCGAGCTCCTCGATGTAGACGGTTCCGTCGGTGCCGTCGACGGCGATGAAGTCGCCCTCTTCGACGGTCTCGCCGGCAACCGTGAACTTCTTGGCCTTGCGGTCGATGCGGATGGCGTCGGCGCCGCACACAGCGGGGATGCCCTCACCGCGTGCGACCACCGCCGCGTGCGAATTGGTTCCGCCTGCCGAGGTCAGGATGCCCTGCGCAGCGACCATGCCGTGGTAGTCGTCGGGCGTCGTCTCGCGCCGCACGAGGATGACGGGCTCGCCGCGCTCGGCCCACTCAGAGGCGTCGTCCGCGGTGAAGACCACCTTTCCCACAGCGGCCCCCGGGGAAGCGTTAAGCCCCGTCGCCACGGGCTCCTTGGAGTCTTTGAGCTCGGCCTTGATCACGGGCTTGAAGAGCTCGTCGAGCCTGCCGGCCGTAAGGCGTTCGCGCACGGCCGTGTCGTCGTCGATAAGGCCCTCCTCGACCATGTCGTAAGCCATGACCCACTCCGCCGCTGAGGTGCGCTTGCCGACGCGAGTCTGAAGCAGCCACAGCTTCCCCGCCTCGACCGTGAACTCGATGTCGCACATGTCCTTGTAGTGCTTTTCGAGCTTGGACATGTGCTCGAGGAGCTCTTTGTGGGCGTCGGCCTGCACCTCTCCCATATCGGCAAGCGGGGTGGTGTTGCGGATTCCCGCCACGACGTCCTCGCCCTGAGCGTTGGGAAGATAGTCACCGTAGGGGTTGTTGTCGCCGGTCGAGGGGTCGCGCGTGAACGCAACGCCCGTGCCCGAGTCGTCACCCCTGTTGCCAAAGACCATCGATTGGACGTTGACTGCGGTGCCGAGGTCGTCGGAGATCTTGTTGCGACGGCGGTAGTCCTGGGCGCGACGGTTGTCCCACGAGCTGAACACCGCTTCGATCGAGAGATGGAGCTGCTCGGTCGGGTCCTGCGGGAAACCCCGGCCCGTCTCCTTGTCGACGATGCCCTTGAAGTCGTCGATGAGCGCCTTGAGGTCGTCGGTGTCGAGGTCGACGTCGTTGTCGACGCCCTTGGCTTCCTTGGCGGACTCGATGGCTTCTTCAAAGAGATCGCCGTCGACGCCCATCACCGTCTTGCCGTACATCTGAATGAGGCGGCGATAGGAGTCCCACGCAAAACGATCCGAGTCCGTCTGCGAAGCGAGGCCCTCGACGCTCTCGTCGTTGAGCCCGACGTTTAAGACCGTGTCCATCATGCCCGGCATCGAAAACGGCGCGCCGGAGCGCACCGACACGAGCAACGGGTCACTCGAGTCCCCGATCGGACGCCCCATCTCCTCCTCGAGCGACTTGCGGTGCTCGGCGACTTCGTCGAGCAGCCCGTCGGGGAACTCCTGTCCTTGCTTGCGGTACTCGTTACACGCCTCGGTGGTGATCGTGAACCCGGGCGGCACCGGCAGGCCGAGATTGGTCATCTCGGCGAGGTTGGCGCCCTTTCCGCCGAGCAGCTTCTTCTGCGACTGGTCCCCTTCTGAGAAGTCGTAGACCCATTTGCTCATGTCCTGCCCCCCTGTGGGTGGTCGATCTCGACATTGCACACCTTTTGCTCTCCCTCGTCCATCCTGACCTGCGCGCCTCCCCTGTTACCGATCCCGTCCCACACAGTTAAGGTCCACGTGCCTGAGCTGAGATAGTAGGTAAAGCCGCCCTCCGGACCGACCTGAACCTGGTCGACGGTGTCGCCGCCCGAGTTGTGAAGCTCGACCACGGCGCCGAGGGCCGGCTCGCCGCCGGGAACCGTGACCGTGCCGGTAAGAACGGTGCTCATGCTTCGAACCTCTTTCGCACATACTCGAC
>JACCZU010000156.1 GCA_013695835.1 Candidatus Aridivita willemsiae | reverse complement strand
TTGCGCCCGTGATCTCGAAATCGATGTTTACGCCCGGCATGGGCGAAGGTGCGGAGCCGTCCGCCGTCTCGAGCGTCCCCCTCACCGTATGGGTGGATTCGACCACGCGTTCGGAGCTCTCGGGGTTGATGTCGAGCGTTCGATCGCCGTGGTTGGCGAGCGCCGGGCCCCCAAGAGGAACGAGCAGAGCAAAGAGCAGCGCAAGCACCCCCGTCAGGGAGGCGGAAGCCCTGCGCGACCTCGAATGAAGAGTAAACATTGTCTTGACCTCCTGATTGGCCGCCGCACGTCGCCGCCCTCGAGCTTCGGGGCGGCGACCGAGCGACAGCTCCCCAAACCGTCCGCTGAGGGATGACTCCCCTCTCCGTATAGAAACGTCGGGGCACCGAGGGAGTCGCGCCTCGGAGGGAGGTTTTTCCAGAAAGATCTTCCGGGCGTCTCGATCAGGCGCGAAGGAGCTCGGCCAGCTCGGTGAAGCAGCGGTCGACGTCCGAGGAGTCGTTGAACAGGTGGGGCGAGATCCGCAGGGTGTCTGCCCTCGAATCGAGCACGACGTCCCGCTCGAAGAGGGCATGCAGGATGCCTTCGGCGCGCCGCCGGCCGCCCTCGATCCCGACCCGCACGAGGCCGCCGCGCCGCGCCGGGTCGCGCGGCGTAAGCACCTCGAGCCCGAGCTCGTCGGCGCGCGCGATGACCTCGCCGGTGAGCTCCTGGTTGTGGGCCCTGATCGCGGTGACGCCTGCCTCTCCGATGAGGCCGAGCCCGCCTGCGGCGGTCCACGCCTGAGGCAGTGCGTAGGTGCCGGTCTCGAAGCGCCCGGCGTCACCCCGCAGCCGCAGGGCCGAGCGGTCGAAGTCGAACGGAGCCTCGGTGCCGAACCACCCGACCACGAGCGGCTCGAGCCGCTCGATCAGCTCCCGCCTGACGTAGAGGAAGGCGATGCCCTGGCCGCCGCAGAGCCACTTGAGCGCTCCGGTCAAAAGGAAGTCGATCCCAAGGGCGTGCACATCGATGGGGACGATCCCTGTGCCGTGGAAGTCGTCGACGACCACATAGGCGCCGTTGGCGTGGGCGGCCTCGACCACGGGCTCGAGGTCCATGAGCCACGACGACTCGAACAGCACCCGGTTGGTGTTGACGATTGCGGTGGACTCGTCGATGCGCCTGATCAGGTCTTCCTCTTCGACCCTGATCCCGTCGGGCGAAGCGGCGACGTCGAGCTTGGCGCCGCGCCGGCCGTTGGCGAGCCAGACGTAGTGATTGGTAGGAAAGTCCATGCCGGAGGCGACGACCTTGGGGCGAGCCCCGAAATCAAGGCAGGTGGCCAGAGACGACAGACCGGCCGACACCGAGGGCACGATGGCGATCTCAGAGGCGTCGGCGCCGATAAGGCCGGCGAGGCGCTCCCTGCACTCCTGGAGGCGGGGGAGACCGTGCTCGAACCACAGCTCCTCGGGGCCGAGGCGGCCCCAGAGCTCGAGATGCTCCTCGGCGAGCGCCCGGCTCCGCCTCGACAACGGCCCAAGCGACGCCGAGATGAGATAAGTCCTGTCGAGGGCGACCGGGAACTCGGCGCGGTAGCCGGCGGCCGTGGGCATCACCGGCCCAGTATCCCTTGAGAAAGATCGCGCTGGAACTGGACTGCGGCGAGGTGGTCGGCTAAGGTCCCCCGGCACAGTTGAGCTGGCTCCGCCTCCGGCGGGGCACGACAACCGAGGCTTACCCGGGGGCGGGGAGCAGGCAGGTAGGAGCGCTTCTTCAGCGCGCCCGGGCCTCACGATTTGGGGGTGAGAATGACCGGTAGACACTTTCTGCCAGCGCGTCCGTTCCTCCGTCTCATGACCGTAGTTGTCATCATTTTGGCGGTGGCCGTCTCGGCCACGGCCGCAGGCGCCCATTCGCCTGGCGGCAACAGGAAGATGCGCCGCCACATCGTTAAGCGGGCCCGGCGTCAGGTCGGCACCCGCTACGTCTACGGCGGCGCCTCCAAGAGCGGCTTCGACTGCTCGGGTTTCACGATGTGGGTCTTTTCCCACTCGGGGGTATCCCTGCCTCACCGCGCCTTCGATCAGTTCCGCCTTGCCGGCTCCGGCGGCAACAAGCGCATCCACAGGCGCGGCAAGCTCAGGCGGGGCGACCTCGTCTTCCACAAGACAACAAGCGCTCCGGTGGGCCATGTCGGCATCTACACCGGCCGCGGCCGCTGGGTCCACGCGAGCTCGGCGAGGGGCCGGGTCGTCAAGGACCGCCTGAGGAACTACTCGATGCCGTTCAAAGGCGGAACAAGGGTCCGAACTCTGACCCGCCGACCCTCTTGACTCGTTGACTCGCCCGGTGCTCGGGCACGCCTGCACTGCGCCGGTGGGCCCGGATCTCCTTTCCGTGCCCGCCCAGCCGGGCCCGGGGGGTTCGTTCTGTTCTAAGTTACAGGCGCGTCGTTTAGCATGAGGCCCGATGCCCGCACCCACCCTTAGCGAGGCGCCGGGACGGCTTGTAGTCCGTGGCGCCCGCGAGCACAACCTCAGAAACGTCCATCTCGACCTCCCTCGTGACTCGCTCATCGTGTTCACGGGCATCTCGGGGTCGGGCAAGTCCTCGCTTGCCTTCGATACGATCTACGCCGAGGGCCAGCGGCGCTACGTCGAGTCGCTGTCGTCGTATGCGCGCCAGTTCCTCGGTCAGATGGACAAGCCCGACGTCGACTTCATCGAGGGCCTTTCCCCTGCGATCTCGATCGACCAGAAGTCGGCGTCTCGCAACCCACGCTCGACCGTAGGGACAATCACCGAGATCTACGACTATCTGAGGTTGCTGTTTGCACGCATCGGCAGGCCCCACTGTTACAACTGCGGCCGCCCCATCGCCAGGCAGACCCCCGAGCAGATCGTCGACCAGGTGCTCGAGCTGCCTGAGGGGACGCGCTTTCAGGTGCTTGCTCCCGTCGTGAGGAGCCGCAAGGGCGAGTTCGCGGGGTTGTTCGAGGACTTGGCGAAGCGCGGCTTCGTGCGGGCGCGAATCGACGGTGAGGTGCGCGAGCTGGCCGACAAGATCAGGCTCGACCGCTACCACCAGCACGACGTCGACGTCATCGTCGACCGGCTCGTCCTTCGCGAGGGCATCGGGACGAGGCTCACGGACTCGATCGAGACCGCGCTCGGGCTCGCCGAGGGGACCGCATCCATCGACCTCGTCGACGACGCTGCCGAGGACATCATGTTCTCCCAGCACTTCGCGTGCACGTTCTGCGGCATCTCCTACGACGAGCTCGCGCCGCGCAACTTCTCGTTCAACTCGCCCTACGGCGCGTGCGAGCGTTGCGACGGGCTCGGCACACATCTCGAGGTTGATCCCGACCTCGTGATCCCGGACCCCGACCTCGCGATCGACGAGGGCGCGATCGCGCCGTGGTCGGGGCGCACTCTCGAGTATTTCGACAGGCTCCTTGCATCGGCGGCTGAGGCGTTCAAGTTCCGCACCGACGTTCCGTGGAGAAAACTCTCTAAAAAGGCAAAGGACGTCATCCTCCACGGCTCGGATGACACTGAGATCCACGTCCGTTACCGCAACCGTTACAACCGCATCCGCGCTTACTGGACGGCCTTCGAGGGCGTTATCACCTGGCTCGAGCGGCGCCGCTCGGAGACCGACTCCGACTATGCGCGTGAGCGCTACGAGCAGTACTTTCGGGAGGTGCCGTGCCCAGCGTGCAAGGGGGCGCGCCTTCGCCCCGAGTCGCTAGCGGTGACGATTGGGGACTTGAACATCGCCGAGGTCTGCGGCATGGGCTTGAACGACACCGACGAGTTCATGCGCAAGCTCGAACTCGACGACCGCGAGACCGCGATCGCCGAGCGCGTGCTGAAGGAGATCCACGCCCGCTTGGGGTTCCTGCTCGATGTCGGGCTCGATTACCTCACGCTTGCACGCGGCGCTGCGACCCTTGCGGGCGGCGAGGCCCAACGCATCCGGCTGGCGACCCAGATAGGCTCGGGGCTGGTCGGGGTTCTCTACATCCTCGACGAGCCGTCCATCGGACTCCACCAGCGCGACAACCGGCGGCTCATCGACACCCTGGTGCGGCTGCGCGACCTTGGAAACACGCTCATCGTCGTCGAGCATGACGAGGAGACGATTCGCGCGGCCGACCATATTGTCGACATCGGTCCGGGCGCCGGCGAGCACGGTGGGGACATCGTCTACTCGGGCCGTCTGGCCGGCCTTGAGGCCGAGAGCGCGTCGTTGACGGGGGATTACATCTTCGGCCGGAGGGGGATCGAGGTCCCCTCCGTCCGCCGGCCCTCCGGTGGCGCACGCATCCTTGTGCGTGGTGCACGCGAGCACAACCTCAAGAACATCGACGTCACGCTCCCGCTTGGATGCTTCGTCGCCATTACGGGCGTGTCGGGCTCGGGTAAGTCGACACTCGTCAACGATGTCTTGTTCAGGGCGGTTCAGGGCAGGATCTACAGGAACACAAGGCTCAGCCCCGGTCGCCACAAGCGCATCGAAGGCCTCGAGCTCGTCGACAAGGTCATCGACATCGACCAGAGCCCAATCGGACGCACGCCGCGCTCCAACCCGGCGACTTACACGGGGGTGTTCGACCACATTCGCAAGCTCTTCACCAGGACGCCGGACGCACGCAGGCGCGGTTACCAGCCGGGGCGTTTCTCGTTCAATGTGCGCGGTGGTCGCTGCGAGGCGTGCGCCGGAGAAGGCACGATCAAGATCGAGATGCATTTCCTGCCCGACGTCTATGTTCCGTGCGAGGTTTGCAAGGGCAAGCGCTACAACCGCGACACACTCGAGGTTCGCTACAAGGGAAAGAACATCTCCGAGGTGCTCGAGATGAGCGTCGCCGAGGCCGCCGACTTCTTCGCTCCGATCCCTCCGATCGCCCGCCACATGAACACGCTTCGCGACGTCGGGCTCGGCTACATCAAGCTCGGCCAACCCGCGCCAACGCTGTCGGGTGGCGAGGCGCAGAGGGTGAAGCTGTCCACCGAGCTTGCCAAGCGCTCGACCGGCCAGACGCTTTACATCCTCGACGAGCCGACGACCGGCCTCCACTTCGATGATGTCGCCAAGCTGCTCGGCGTGCTGCACCGGCTCGTCGACGGAGGCAACACCGTCGTTGTGATCGAGCACAACCTCGATGTCATAAAGACCGCTGATCACATCGTTGATCTCGGCCCCGAGGGCGGGGACGGCGGGGGCCGGATCGTCGCCGCCGGCACTCCCGAGGAGGTCGCAGCGGCGCCCGAGTCCTACACGGGCCGCTACCTCGCGACGATGCTGGCCGCGCCCGCCGCGGAGCCGAGAAAGAAGGTAGCGGCGCGCCGATCCAAGAGACAACTGACCACAGCGGCACCCTGATCCGGGCCACGGCGCCGCGGCCTGTTGTCCTCTTGAGTCCTTGGGCCTGTGTGAGCGATAGGAGTGAGGGTGATGAACCTCTCAGGACGTCGGGGCCACCTGCTGTTTGGAGTCTGGGCCATCGCAGGAGCGCTGCTTGCGTTTTCTGTCCTCGCGGCCTCGAGCCTCGGCCTTTTGATCCTTCCCGTCGCAGTGGCCGTCGTAGTGGTGTTGTTCAGGCGCGGCCTTAGGGTGTCGCCTGAAATCCTTGGAAGCCTCGCAGGGGCGGGGGGCGTCTCGCTTCTTATCGCGTGGCTGAACCATGACTCCCGGCCCTGTGCGGGTTCGGGCACCCTGGGTCCGTCTCCGATTGGGGCAGTCGAGTCGGTCGGTTGTGGCGGGTTCGCACCCGAGCCGTGGTTCGTCGCCGGGCTCGCACTTGTGGCGGCCGCTTGGATCGGCTACGGGGCCGCTCGCCGGAGAGGACTTAGCTCGACCGCCTGAGCAATCCCCGCCTAGCCGAAGTTGAGACGCGTCCTCGGTTTAGGTTTGGGCCGAGGAGTGGCGCTCGAGGAACTCGTAGGCGTCGGTCATGTCGACGCCGGGAAAGCGCCCGGCAGGCAAGGCCGCGAGCACGTGACTGTGCGGGCGCGGCGACGGCCACGCGTTTCCCGCCCAGCGTCCTGCGAGCTCCTCGGGCGGCCGTCTACAACACGAGGCGTCGGGACAGCCGGAGCGAGTCCTGAGGTGGATGTCGCCTCCGCGAAAGAAGCGCGCATGATCGTAGTCGGTGCCCATCGTCACTGCGTGTTGCCCCCTCTCCTGCGCCTCGAGGTAGGTCGCAGACCAGTACGTACCTTCGGGAGTGTCGATGTACTGATAGTGCATCGAGAGCTTGTCGGAGGCGCGAAAGGCCGTGCGCGCCGCCCACTGGCGGCACAACCTTTGGCCCTCGATGGCGCCCTGTGCATCGGCGGGAAGGGGGATACCGTCGTTCTCGTACGCCTTCCAGATGATGCCCTCGCCGTCGGAGCGCACGAAGTGCACGGGGATGCCGAGATGTTGTGTCGCGAGATTGGTGAAGCGATGGGCCGCCATCTCGTAGGAGACGTAAAATTGCTCTTCGAGGTCTTCGACCGCGACATCACATTTCCCTTTGGCCTCCGTCAGCAAGGCCACCACGGCCCCCTGGGGCAGCAACATCGCTCCTGCAAAGTAGTTGGCCTCGACCCTCTGTTGCAGGAACTCCCCGAAGTCTCGTGGATCCGCGTGCCCGAGCGCGAAGTGCCCAATGGTCTGAAACACGACAGACCGCCCAAGCTGGGTGCCGCTCGCGTCGCGCTCGGGGATGTAGATGCGCTTGTTCTCGAGGTCGGTGAGCGAACGAAGCGACGCCGGTAAGTCAGAGGCCGTCCGGATCGTGAACCCGAAGTAGCCGGCAAGCCCACCCATGAGGGGGCGGGACAGCGGCCCGGTCCCCGGATAGCCCATCTTGGCCAGGGCGTCTGCTGCGACCGCCTCGATATCTTGCCAGTAGTTGGAGCGTGCGCGCATCCGGTCGCGCAACTCGGCGTTGCCTCTGCGCGCTTCCTCGGGCGTGTGGGCGCGCAGGCGTGCCTGCCGGTTGAGCTCGTCCCACAGCCCCACGATGTGCTCGAGCACGTTGTTGGCTACCCCAGCGGCTGGGCGCAGCGGCTGCAGCCCGAGCTCACGCCACAGGGGCGCGCGCTGCATGAGGTCGATGGCGATCTCGAGCTCTGCCCTGCGGGTGGGCGGCTCGGGCGAGAGCAGCTCGCCGGGAGGCACCTCGAGCGCGTGCGCCAGTGCGTCGAGCAGCGTCAGGTTCGGCTCGCGCCTCCCGTTCTCGAGCTGTGACAGAAAGGGCGCCCCCTTGCCGACCCGCTCGCCTAGCTCCCGCAGCGTCAGGCCGCGGCCGGTCCTCAAATGCCTTAGGCGGTGACCGAAGACGGCGGGGTCGAGGCTCAAACTTTGGGTCATCTGCTCACCTGCGCAACTTTGGACGATATTTGCCTGCTGATCATAGAACGCGCCGGATGCTTCGGGAATAAGGTCTAAAGTTTGGGGCAGCGCAGCCGAGAGGAGACGAGCATGGATCTCGCTGAGCGGATGAGGACCGAGGCCGAAGCGATCGAGCATTACTGGCGGACGGATCCGAGGTGGACCGGCGTGCAACGTGACTACACGGCGGCCGAGGTCGTGAGCCTGCGGGGCTCGGTTCGGATCGAGCACACCCTCGCAGCGACCGGGGCCGAGCGTCTCTGGGGGCTTCTGGCCGAGAGGGACTATGTGGCCGCGCTCGGCGCCGTGTCGGGCAACCAGGCAATCCAGATGGTCAAAGCGGGCCTCGAGGCCATTTATCTGAGCGGTTGGCAGGTGGCTGGCGACGGCAACCTGGCCGAGCAGGTCTACCCCGATCAGAGCCTTTACCCGGCCAACAGCGCCCCCTCCCTCGCCAGACGCATCAACAATGCGCTGCGGAGAGCCGACCAGATCGACTGGGCCGAGGGCGTGAGCGGCCGGCACTGGATGGCGCCCATCGTTGCCGATGCGGAGGCCGGTTTCGGAGGCGTGCTCAACGTCTTCGAGATCATGAAGTCGATGATCGAGGCCGGTGTCGCCGGCGTGCACTTCGAAGACCAACTGTCCTCGGAGAAGAAGTGCGGCCACATGGGGGGCAAGGTCCTCGTGCCGACGGCACAGCACATAAGGACGCTAACGGCTGCCAGGCTCGCCGCAGATGTCATGGGGGTGCCCGCTATCGTCGTGGCTCGCACCGACTCGCTCGGCGCAAAACTGATCACAACCGACGCCGACCCGGCCGATCATGAGTTCCTTACCGGCGAGCGCACGCAGGAAGGCTTCTACAAGACGCAGCCGGGAATGGACGCCGGCATCAAGCGCGGCCTCGCCTTCGCTCCCTACGCCGACCTTCTGTGGCTTGAGACTTCGACACCCGATATCGATGAGGCGCGTGCCTTTGCCGATGCGATCCACGAGCACTTCCCCAACAAGTCGCTCGCCTACAACTGCTCGCCCTCGTTCAACTGGAAAAAGCATCTGGACGATGGGGCCATCGCAAAGTTCCAGGCAACCCTCGGAGACATGGGTTACAAGTTCCAGTTCATCACGCTCGCCGGCTTCCACGCCTTGAATGCCTCGATGTTCGAGCTGGCGCAAGGCTATGCCGAAGAGGGCATGTCGGCCTACTCTCGCCTGCAGGAACGCGAGTTCGCGATGGAGGACGACGGCTACACCGCCACTCGGCATCAGCGTGAGGTTGGAGCGGGGTACTTCGACCGTGTCGCAGAAGTGATCTCCGGGGAGGATTCCGGCACAGGGGCTCTGGCCGGTTCAACCGAGAGCGAGCAATTCGGTAAAGCGAGCGGCTGACTCCGGCGAGCTCAAGGAGGGGGCGCCCAGGCCCCTCAGGCTCCTATGAGTCTGCTCGCAAGAGCAGCGCGCCGCGCGGGGCGGCCGGTGCGGGCCTCGGCCTTGTCGGCGCCGGACATGGTTCGCAGCGCTACATTGGCGCCCACCCAGCGCAGGGGCTCTGGCTCCCACTTGCGCGATTTGTGACCGATCCAGGGAAGCGAGGTTAGCTCAGTCGTGCGCTCGCAGATGAGGTCGGCGAGGGTGCGTCCGGCGAGGTTTGCAGTCGAGACTCCGTCACCGACGTAACCACCCGCCCGCGCAACTCCGGTGGCGGGATCGAAGGCGACCGAACTGTACCAGTCACGCGGCACGCCAAGGGGGCCACCCCAGCGGTGTGTGATGGCTGCTTCACCTGCGGCGGGAAGAAGCGTGCGCAGCGCCTGGCCGAGCTTGTCGAACAACGCCGGTTCCCGGTCAAAGGACTCGTCGACGCGTGACCCGAAATGATAAGGAGCTCCTCGCCCCCCGATTGCGATGCGGCCGTCGGCCGTCCGCTGCGCATAGATGATGAGATGCCTGTCGTCGGTCAGAGTCTCACGGCCGTTCCAGCCGATGGCGTCCCACGTGGACGCAGGCAGCGGCTCGGTTGCGATCATCAGGGAGTAGATGGGGACGAGCGTTCGGCGGTGACCCGGCAGAGTAGGAGTGTAGCCCTCGAGCGCGTGCACCACGACGGGGGCGCGCGCCTCTCCCCCTGGGGTGCGGAGACGGTTCGGCTCGAGCGACTGCACCGGCGTGCGCTCGTAGATGGTCACCCCAAGGCGCTCGACCGCTCGCGCCAGGCCGCGCACAAGGCGGGCCGGGTGAATCGCCGCACAATGAGGAGTGTAGGTCGCTCCGAGAGCGCGGCCCACGTTGATGCGCTGCCCGACCTCGTGGGGGCCGAGCCAGCGAAGGTCGTCCTCACCGAAGCCAAACGAGCGGGAAGCCTCAAGTGCTTGCTTCAGCCGGATCACGTGCGACCGCGCGGTTGCCAGGGTGAGCGTTCCGCCCTTGCAATAGTGAGCGTCGATGCTCTCGCGCGCACACACGCGCCCGATCTCATCGACCGTGTCGAACATTGCGCGCTGCAGGGCGACCGCCGCCTCCCTGCCGTGCCTCGTGGCTACCTTCTCCCCGCTTGCCGAGAACACTGCAGAGGCCCAGCCTCCGTTGCGGCCGGAGGCGCCGAAGCCGGCGATCTCTTTCTCGAGCACGGCGATGCGCAGGGTGGGATCGGCAAGGGCGAGGTAGTAAGCGGTCCAAAGGCCCGTGTAGCCCGCTCCTGCGATGGCGACGTCGACCTCTATGTCCGAACCAAGCGCAGGGCGAGCGGTGAGATCGTCCGGCACCGTGTCGAACCAGAGGCTGAGCCGGCGATAGTCTCGCTCCATCCTCAGACCCTAGCCTCGCCGCCGGGGTTCTCCCGGCGCACTAACATTGGAGGACCGAGGGCGGTTAGCTCAGCGGGAGAGCGCTTCGTTCACACCGAAGAGGTCACTGGTTCGATCCCAGTACCGCCCACCGCTATAAGTGCAGGTCAGGGCCTATGTCGGCTCCCAGGTTCTTGTGATTCGTTTCGGGCCGTGCAGCATATGTGCAGCAGACCTGCTGCACTTTGTCCCGTTAGTTACTGCCGGTTGCTTCTTTCGCCCCGCCAATCGTGGCGACCTTCGGCGCGCCCGCGGGGGAGCGGTGGAGCCGGTCGATCAGCTCGGCAAGCTGGCCTTGGCGCTCCGGGAACAGGTGCGAGTAGGTATCCATAGTCACCTGATAGCTCGAGTGGCCGCACCATTCCTGTACGTCTTTCTCACGTGCGCCCTGCGAGATGAGCAGACTCACGGCCGTATGCCGGAGATGATGAGGGCGAAGCGGTGGCGGGGATAGCCCGGCGCGCTCGGCCGCAGGCTTGAAGTGGCGGCGCGCCCATGTCTTACGGAGCGGCGCGCCGTCCCGGCCCGTGAACAGGAAGCGTCGTGTTCCGGTTCCTTCCTCGCAGTCGAGCGCATAGGCGGGACTGGGGTAGCCGGCTATGTGGGTCCGTAACTCGTCGGCCATGAAGGCAGGCAGGGACAGCTTTCGCCGCGACTCGGCTGTTTTCGGTTCCTTGAGGCGCAGCGTCCCGGCGCGTTC
>JACCZU010000148.1 GCA_013695835.1 Candidatus Aridivita willemsiae | reverse complement strand
GGCGAGGTCGAGCTTGCCCGAGGGGAGCCTCGGGATCTCGGGGAGGGTGATCAGCTCCTTCGGCGCGTTGTGGCGCTCGATTGCCTCGGCAACGAAATCCCGCAGCTCCGCCAGCCCCGGCGACGCGCCTTGGTCCCTTGGGACGATCACGGCGACGACGCGCCGCCCCCACTCCAGGTCGGGCCGGCCAAAGACGGCCGCCTCCGCCACCTCTGGGTGTTCGGCGAGTCGGGCGGCCGCCACCGCGGGCCACACCTTGAGGCCCCCCGTGATTATCGCCTCGTCGGCGCGCCCAAGGACCCTGAGGCGGCCGTCCTCGGACCACGCTCCGACGTCGGAAGTGTGAAACCAACCGTCCTTCAGGGCCCGATGCGTGAGATCCCGGCCGCGCCTGTAGCCCCGCATCAGGATCGGACCCCTGAGCGAGATGGCCCCGTCGACCCCGACGCGCACCTCGACCCCATCGAGCGGCGCTCCGTCGTAGACGCAGCCGCCGCAGGTCTCGGTCATTCCGTAGGTCGTGACCACGTTGGCCCCTGCGGCGCCGGCGCGCTGAAGAAGGCCGGGCGGCGCCGGCCCCCCTCCGAGGAGGATCCGGCGCCACCTCGTGAGGTCGGCGCCGGCGTCGAGGAGCCGCACGAGCATGGTGGGCACGAGTGACACCAGGGATGCCTCGGCGGCCTCGAACCCGCCGACATCGAAGCGGGCAAGGATCGCGGGAGCGCGCCCGATGAGGCGGGAGCGTACGAGGATCGACAGCCCCGCAATCCGCTCCGGCGGGACGCACAGTAGCCATCTGTCCCCTGAGTTGACCCCAAGCCTGGCCGACGACGCCTTGGCCGCCGCGTTGAGGGCCTCGTGGGTCAGCTCGACGCCCTTGGGCGGCCCCGCCGTCCCCGAGGTCAACACCACGGCGGCGACTCCGGACTCGATCCCCTCCCCTCCGGGAAGCAAGGACTCGCCGCCCTCGTCGATGACGGCCTCGGGACGCATCTCCTGCAGGATGCGGGCCCGCTCTGCCGGGGGCAGCCCCGGGGGCAGCGGAAGGGCGCAGTCGCCGGCGCCCCACACCTCGTCGAGGGCCGCGGCGAAGCGGGCACCCCGAAGCTCGAGCGCCACGAGTCGCCCGCCTCGGTTCTTCATCGCTGCTACGGTAGCCGTAATCGTTCGAGTAATCACTCTAGGAGTGGACACTCATGGATTGGACCAGCAGCGGCGACTACCGAGACGTCATCTATGAGAGCGCCGAGGGCATCGCCAAGATCACGATCAACCGGCCCGAGGTCAGAAACGCGTTCAGGCCCCAGACGTTGTTCGAGCTCGGGCGGGCTTTCGACACCGCAAGGGACGATCTCACGATCGGAGCCATCATCTTCACGGGGGCCGGCGATCTCGCCTTCTGCTCGGGCGGCGACCAGCGCGTGCGCGGCGACGACGGCTACAAGGACGAACATGGCGTGGGGCGACTAAACGTCTTGGACCTTCAGGTTCAGATCCGCCGGCTTCCGAAACCGGTCATCGCCATGGTGGCCGGGTATGCGATCGGCGGCGGACACGTGCTCCACGTCGTGTGCGACCTCACGGTGGCCGCCGACAATGCGCGCTTTGGCCAAACCGGCCCGCGGGTGGGCTCGTTCGACGGGGGCTACGGCGCCGGGCTGCTCGCCCGCACGGTGGGCCAGAAGAAGGCGCGCGAGATCTGGTTTCTGTGCGAGCAGTACGACGCCGAGGAGGCCCTCGCGATGGGCTTGGTCAACAAGGTCGTGCCGCTTGATCGTCTCGAGGACGAGACGGTGGCGTGGGCGAAGCGCATCCTCGAGATGAGCCCGCTCGCGCTGCGGCTGCTCAAGGCGGCCTTCAACGCCGACACCGACGGGCTTGCCGGCATCCAGCAGCTTGCCGGCGACGCCACGCTCCTCTACTACATGTCGGAGGAGGCCCAAGAGGGGCGCAACGCCTACCTCGAGCACAGGCCGCCACGGTTCGACAAGTTTCCCCGCCGTCCGTGAGGTGGCCGTGAAGTGTGGGGATTAAATGCTGTAGAGCACCCCTTTTTCCCCACACCTGAAGCGGGAGAACCGGCGGAGGCTTTCCCCTGCAACTTGGGGTCGCCGTGAACCCGTGGGTCGAGGCGGCCCGCCCCCGCACGCTCGTGGCGGGCGTCGTGCCAGTGCTCGTCGGTACCTCAGCGGCGGACCGCTTCTTCTTCGGACGCCTGATCGCTGCCCTGATCGTTGCGATAGCCATCCAAGTCGGGGTCAACTACGCGAACGACTACTTCGACGCGCTCAAGGGCGTCGATCGGCCCGACCGCATAGGGCCGCGGCGCGCGACGGCGACCGGGCTCATCTCGCCGGCGCGCATGCGGGCCGGGATCGCGGCTTGCATAGGGGTCGCGGTCGTGGCGGGGCTCTATCTCAGCGCGCTTGCAGGATGGCACCTCGTTGCGGTCGGCGCGTTGTGCTTCGCCGCCCTGCTCGGCTACAGCGGAGGCGCGCGCCCCTACGGCGCCTCCGGCCTCGGCGAGGTGTTCGTGTTCCTGTTCTTCGGAGTGGTTGCAACAACGGGCTCTGCCTACGTCCAGTCCGAGCACCTTCAAGTCACGGCGCTCGCCGCCTCCGTTCCCGTCGGCGCGCTCGCGACCGCGATTCTCGTGGTCAACAACCTGCGTGACATCGGCACCGACAAACGGGCCGGAAAGCTGACGCTCGCGGCGCGCATCGGGCCGCATCACACGCAAAGGCTCTACGTCCTTTTGGTTGCGGCGGCATTCGTCTCGCTCACGGTCATAGCCCTGGTCGCCGGCAGCATTGCGCCGCTGGCTGCATGGGCCTCGCTTCCTCTTGCCCTGAAGGCGTCCCGCCTCGTGGGTGCGCGCAACGACGCCGGCGTGATAGCGGCGCTCGGCGCGACGGCGAGGCTGCAACTCGTATTCGGGACCCTTTTAGCGGCGGGGCTATGGATCTCCTAGAGCGCGCCTTTAGCATCCCGATGCGCATGCCGTTCAGGGGTGTGACCACACGCAGCGGCGTGCTGCTGAACGGCCCCCATGGATGGGGGGAGTTCTCCCCCTTCCCCGACTACGACGAGAGCGCGTCCGCCCTGTGGCTGGCCGCCGCCCTCGAGGCCACAAGCGAGCCGTGGCCCGCGCCCCTGCGCGCGAGCATCCCCGTCAACGTCACGGTTCCCGCGGTGGGAGCCGGCGCTGCTCACTCGATCGTTCGGTCCTCCGGTTGCCGGACGGCAAAGGTCAAGGTCGGCGACGACGGCGACGAGGCGCGCGTCGAGGCAGTGCGCGATGCCCTCGGCCCCCGGGGACGCATCCGCATCGACGTCAACGGTGCATGGGACGTCGGTAACGCCGCCGCGAAGATCAAGAGCCTCGCACGCTACGATCTCGAATACGTCGAGCAACCGGTAGCAAGCACGCCCGACATGGCCGCACTCCGCCGCAGCGTCGATGTTCCGATCGCCGCCGACGAATCGATCCGCAAAGGTGACCACAGGCGCGTCGTAGAGCTTGAAGCCGCCGACGTCGCCGTCCTCAAGGTCCACCCGCTCGGCGGGATCAGGCGCGCCCTGCAGATCGCCGAGGAGCTGGCGCTTCCCGCGGTCGTGTCCTCGGCGATCGAGACTTCGATCGGCATCGCCGCCGGCGTTGCGCTCGCCGCTGCGCTGCCCGAGCTTCCCTACGCATGCGGGCTCGCGACCGTGGCCCTGCTCTCCGACGACGTCGTCGCCGATTCCCTGGTGCCCGTCGAAGGGAGCATCGTGGTGCGCAGGCCGGCCGTCGACGATGCGAGGCTCGAGCGCGTCGAGCCCGCCGATGGTCCCGAGCAGCGCGCTCTTTTCGAGCGGCTGGGACGCGCGCGCGCCGCGCTTGCGAGCGTATGAGGGCGCTCAACCCGTCGCAGGCGCTGGCGACGACGATGGTCGACGAGCTTGCACGCTGCGGCGTCACCCATGCGGTTCTGGCCCCCGGGTCGCGCTCGGCGCCGCTTGCCATGGCGCTTGCCGGCGATTCCCGCATCGCCCTTCACGTCGTCATCGATGAACGCTCGGCCTCGTTTCTTGCCCTCGGCATCGCCAAGGCCGGGCGCTGGCCCGTCGTCGTCGCATGCACCTCGGGCACAGCGGCCGCCAACTTCCACCCGGCTGTCATTGAGGCGCACCTGTCGAGAACGCCGCTGATCGTGATCACGGCAGACCGCCCGCCCGAGCTGCGCGACACCGGCGCCAACCAGACCATCGACCAGATAAAGCTCTACGGGGATGCCGTGCGGCTCTTCGCCGAGGTCGGGACACCAGAGACGCGCCCCGAAGCCCCGCGTTACTGGCGATCGCTCGCATGCCGTGCATATGCAAGCGCGTCGGGTTCGCCGCCGGGTCCCGTGCATCTCAACGCCCCATTCAGGGAGCCGCTCGTACCCGTCGCCGGCGACGGGGATCCGCTTGAGCTCGGCGGTCGCGCCGACGGTGAGCCGTGGACCTCAGTCGGGCCTTCTCGCGCCGCCCCGTCCGAGGCCGGCATCGAAGCCGTCGCCGAGCGTGTGGCCGCGAGCGAACGCGGCCTCGTCGTTGCCGGCGCTTGCGACATCGATCCCGAGCCCGTGCTCGAGCTTGCACACACTGCATCTTGGCCGGTGCTCGCCGAACCTGCGTCCGGGTTGCGGGCAGGGCCCAACGCGGTGTCGGCTTACAACGCGTTGCTGCACCACGAGGGCTTCGCAGCGAGAAATCGACCGGACTTCGTGCTGCGCGTGGGAAAGGCCGGGTTGTCAAGATCGCTGAGCCGCTTCCTCGGCCCCGATGTGCCCCAGGTGTTGATCGATGCCGACGGGGCATGGCTCGACCCCGAACGCTCCATCGATGCAATCGTCGCAGCCGACCCTGCGCTCTTGTGTGGCGAGGTCGCCAAGGCGTTGCCGGGCCGGATCACCTCGCCCTGGCTCACCTCGTGGCAGGGCGCCGATGAGCGTGCTGGCGCCGCAATCGACAACCTCCTCGACGCCGACGATGCCGTGAGCGAGCCGCGCACTGCGCGCGACCTGGCACGCTATCTCCCCAACGGAGCCAACCTCGTTGTCGCCTCGAGCATGCCGGTGCGCGACCTCGACTCGTTCATGGCGCCGCGCACAGGCCTGAGGGTGCTCGGCAACCGGGGCGCCAACGGCATCGACGGCTTCGTTTCGACCGTTTTGGGCATCGCTCTTGCGACGACGAGCCCAACCTTCGCCCTGGCCGGCGATCTGTCCATGCTCCACGACGCGAACGGCTTGATGCTTGCGCGCACCGAAGGCGTCGATGCCGTCTTTGTCGTCGTCAACAACGACGGTGGCGGGATCTTCTCCTTTCTCCCACAAGCGGAGTTCCCCGAAGACTTCGAACGGCTCTTCGGCACTCCGCACGGAATCGATCTCGGCGCGCTTGCGACCCTCCACGGCTGCGGTCACTCGCGCGTCGAATATGCGAGCGAGCTTCCCGAAGCCCTGTCGGCGGCGAGAAACGAAGGGGGCGTCCAGATGATCGAGCTGCGCACCGACCGCGACGCTAACGTCGCACTCCACATGAGATTGATCGGCGCGGTCGCAACCGCCTTGGATTAATTGTCGATACAGAGCTGCAGCCGCGGCTAGCCTGCGAGGGCCGAGGACATCGCTCGAAGCTTGAACTTCGTTTCGTCGAGCTCGGCTTGTGGCTCGGAAGCGGCGACGATTCCTCCCCCCGCGAAGAGCCGCGCCCGGTTGCCCTCGATCTCGGCACAGCGAAGAGCGATCGCCCACTCCCCATCCCCGCGCGCGTCGACCCAGCCGACGGGACCGCCGTAGCGTCCCCGGTCGAGCCCTTCGTAGCGCCGGATGAAGGTCAACGCAGCGTCGGTGGGGACGCCGCAAATGGCGGCCGAGGGGTGCAGCCGGCCGGCGAGCTCGAGCGCGCTCAAGGGCGTGCCGAGCCGCCCCGTGACCCGTGTCGCGAGGTGCCAGATGTTTGCGAAGCGCATCAGGAAGGGCCCGGGCTCGACATGGACCGTGTTGCATACGCCCTCAAGAGCCTCTCTGATCATCTGCACGGTGAGGTCGTGCTCCCGCCGGTCCTTTAGTGACCGCTCGAGGCCCTTGCCGAGCGCAGCGTCCTCGGAGGCGGTGGTCCCGCGGGGCGCAGAGCCCGCCAGCGGCAGGGACTCGACCCGCTCGCCGGAGCGGCGCACGAGCAGCTCGGGGCTGGCGCCCACGAAGCCGTCGCAGGAAAAGGTGAAGCATCCGGGATAGGCCGATGCCAGTCTGTGCACGACCACTCCTGCATCAAAAGGCTCGGGGTTCGTCATGACGATGTCCCTGGCGAGTACGACCTTGTCGAGGTCTCCCGCTTCGACGGCGGCGACGGCAATGGCAACGGCGGCAAGCCACTGAGCCTCAGTCATCGAGGAACCGCCAAGCGCAGGAGCCTCGGGTGAGCTCGCCCCCAGCGGCGCGCGCAGGGACTCGATGGGCGAAAGAGGCAAGGGCGTCGCCGCGGTCCCGAAGGCATTGTGGGTCCTCCACGCGCGGCCGCCCCTGCGGCCGAGCACGACCTCGGGCACAACAAGACAAGAGCCCGGCGCACCTGTATCGAAAGTCAGTGCGCCGGCTGCGATCGGACCGGTTCCTGGGGCACCGACGTCATCGTTGACGTCGGCGGAATCCAAGAGCCGCTCAAGCGACAGCGATGCCCGATCACAGCGGTCCCCGCTCGTCGCAACGTCGATGCGCGCGGCTCGTCCATAACCGACAAACCCCTCGCCGTTTCGCATCCACGCAAAGGAATGAGGCACCGCTGCCGCTGCGGCAAGCTCGAAGTCGTCGATTGCCACCGTTGTCGAGATGAGGCGCGGCTCGGTTGCCTGCGCTCCCGAGCTCCTCACAGCCTCGTCCCCGTGATGATCTGGGCCGCGCCGAGCCCCACGAGCCTGCGCTCGAGCGCAGCGAACCCGGCGGCATCGAGCATCTCGAACAGCTGCTCGTGACCCGGGAGATAACCGGTAGAGCGTGGCAGGTAGGCGTAGGCGTCCTTGTCGGACAACAGCCCTCCGATGATGGGCACAATCCGCCGGAAGTACACCGAGTGGAAGGGCCGAACGATCCTGCTGCGGGGCTCGGCCACCTCGAGCAGGGCGATGCGCCCTCCCCTTCGTGTGACCCGGGCGAGCTCGGCGAAAAGGGCCTTTAGATCCATTACGTTTCTCAGCGCAAAGCCGCACGTAGCGCCGTCGACGCCCCCGTCCCGTAACGGAAGAGTGAGGGCATCGGCTTGCAGCAGCGGGGCGGCCGTGCGCGCGGCGGCGAGCATGCCGCGCGAGTTGTCCGCCCCAAAGGCGCGGTGACCCGCCGAGGTGAGGTCGCGGCAGAAGTCGCCGGTGCCGCACGCCACATCGAGCACGAGCGATCCCGGAGGGAGCCGCAGGAGGCTCACGGCGCGCCGCCTCCAGCCGCGATCAAGCCCGAAAGTCATGATCCGATTGGCAAGGTCGTAACGGGGGGCGATCGCGTCGAACATCGCCCGCACTTGGCGGACCTTGTCCTCGCCGGTCGGCAACTTGATCATCGTTGGGCCCGCTCCGAGGCCTCCACGAGGGGGGCACCGCCGGCTGCGGGAGCGCCAAGGCGCTCGGTCGGTTCTGCGGGAGCGCCGAGGCGCTCGTTTTGGCCGGGAGCGCCGAGGCGCTCGGTCGGTTCTGTGGGAGCGCCAAGGGGCTCGTTTTGGCCGGGAGCGCCGGGGCGCTCCGTTGGTTCTGCGGGAGCGCCAAGGCGCTCCCTGGCGGCGGCCAGGAGCACGGCCCTGAAGTGCTGGGTGACCAGGGCGGAGGCCGCAGGAAGCATCTTGTGAAAGGCGTCCATGAGCCGGTCGGCGGCTTCGACCTCGGACGCCGACTTCGCCTTTATGGGGGAGCGCACGAACTCGTCGAATAGCTCGACGGTGCGCTCGGCGGTCTGCTTCATGGCGCGGTCGTGCTGACGTGCCAGGGCGAGCAGCTCCTCGAGGGGAACGCCGGTCTCGAGCAGGGTCAGCCCGGCCTTGAGCGCCGCGACGTCGCCTTCCGAGTACAGCGGCCGCCCGTTGCTCAGCTCAGGAGTGAGAAGTCCCTGGCCCCCGAGTGCGGCGATGAGCTCGGGGGCCAGCCCCGTCCTGGCTGCTAGCTCTGTGCGACTCAGCGGAGCAGGGGGATCCTCCCGGCCGGGCTCGGGGCCGGCAAGCGCCTCCACCAGGACCTCGTCTGCCGCATCGAGGTCGCCTTCGAGCAGGCGCCCGATGGAAGCCAGCGTGAACCCCTTGGCCTTGAGATCCCTGATGCGCTCGAGGCGCTCGAGGTGGACGTCCGAGTACCACGCAATCCGGCCCTCCCTGGCGGGTTGCGCCAGGAGACCCTTGCTCTGATAGAAGCGAACGGTGTCGACGCTGACGCCGGCGCGTCCGGCAAGCTCGTCAACTCGGAATCCCATGAGTAACCACTCTACGAGTAATCACTCGAAACGTCGAACGCGGTGGCGGTCGCCCTATGGGGAGGGGCAGAACAGTTGCCGTCGCATCCTTTTTCTGCCGTTGACCGGCCTCTTGAATCTCAGTCTGGCTCGCTTGAACACAAACTTGTCTATCCCCGGACACCAGCGGCGCCTACTCAAGGCAACTCTTGTTCCTTTGCGCTTGTGGAAGGTGCCGTCAGCGCAGCTGGGATCGCAATCATTGAAATTGAACACACCTCGGCCAACTGCTTGTCGAGAGTGGTTCCATCGACGCCACCGCAGACTCGTCATGTAGAGGTTACCGTCGGCACAGGTGAAGACAATTCTACGCGGTCTTACTTTGACGTCGGTGCAGCTATGAGTCACGTACGTTCGCGGGCGAGCTATCGCCGGCGACACTTGGACGGAGGTCAGCAGCACAACTACGCTCAGCGCAACTATCAGAGTGCGGCTTTTCACCGATACCCCCGTCTGTAGTGCTTCTCGCCCAGCATGCGTTCTTGCATCTTAGCTCAAACGGGTGGCTGCCCCACGGGCCCCCCCGACGAGCCGGGTTAGCGGGGCGAGCGGAGGACCTCGGGGCCCGTGCGTTCGGGGTTGCCGTCGCCGGGCTCGGCGGTCACGCTCAGAACCGGATAGAGCGCGGGCTCGACGGCGGCGGCAAAGCGGACCTCCGAGTTGCCCTCGGCGTCGGGATGGAACGTCCCCGCCGATATCCGGTTCGGGCGGGCCCGAGTATCGCCGGGACCAACGAACCACAGCTCGTAGAACTCGCCTTTCGGGAGGATCGGCAGGTCATCCGTGCTCAAATGAGATGACCCTGCCGATGCCGGTCATCGTGACCTCTGCCGCCGCGCGCGTTGAGGGGTCGTTCGGAGCGACCAGCTGAGCCTGGAGCTCGGGCACGCCCGGCTGCGGCCGAGGGATGAGGCGCGACCCGGCAAGGGCCGCAAGAGCGAGCGCGATGGCCGCTACCGAGACGAGAGCTGTCCGCCGGCCAGGGGCCTGCCTCCTTGGCGCCAAATCAATCACCCCGACGGAGCGGTCGGCCTCGCCGAAGCGCTCGGCCGGACGGTCGGCCTCGCCCGCCTCAGCCACGGCGGTGAGCGTGGCCTCTTCGGAGCCGGTCTCAGTCCCGAGACCGGCTCCGTCGGCGCATTTCCTACGAGGTCGCCGGGTAGCCCGCGCTGTTCCACGCGCTCATGCCCCCGATGACGTTTATCACGGGAATGTCGCCTGAGCGAGCGAGGAGACTCGCCGCCACCGAGGACCGGTAGCCGCTCCCGCAAATGACCGCAAGGGGCTTGTCGCGCGGAACGTCGGCGGTGCGCGCCGGAAGCTCGGCTCCGGTGATGAAGGTCGCGCCCTCGATGTGTGCCCCCGCCCACTCGGCGGGTTGCCTGACGTCGAGCACGTTTACCTCATCGGCTTGGACGGCAGTAAGCAGCTCGTGAACAGTCATCTGTGTAAGGGTGCTCATGGCGCGGCCCGCCGTTCGCCACGACGACATCCCCCCACCCAACCACCCAACCGGAATGCCATAGCCGACGCGCAGGAGCTGCCACGTGGCCTCCCAGAGGTCGTTGGGCCCGTCGAGAACCAGAAGGACATCCGTATCGGGAGGCAACACCGTGCCCGCCCATGTCGGAAAGGAGGCGCCGAGCCCGACGTTTAGCGCTCCCGCAATGTGGCCTGCCCCGAAGGTGTCGGGGGCGCGGCAGTCGAGAATCAGCGCACCGGCTTGGGCGGCTCCGCTGAAGTCCTCGAGGTCAAGCGCCGGCGGCTCCCTCAGGACCCCAAGCTCGGGCGGTCCGGCGAGGTTCTGTTTGCGCATCCGGCGCCAGTAGGGCGGCACGGCGGGAAGGTTGTCGAGGCGTATACATTCCTCTACGAACTCTTCCGAGGACGACACGGCGGCAAGGATCGAATTCGTCTTACGCTCGAAGCCGACGGTCGTGGACAACCGGCTGCCGATGTTGCCCCCGCAGAGGGAGCCGGAGACGTGGGTGGGCCATACCTCGAGGTGATCCGGAAGAGCCCACAAGATCTTTTCCTGAATCGTGTGGCAGAAGGTGACCGCCGCCTGATGCGCCTCCTCGGCGCCTCCGAGCAAGTCGGGGCGCGCCAGGTCGCCGACCAGCAGCGCACCCCCGGACAGCATCAGGGTCGGCTCGTCGCCGCACGTACGATCGTAGACGAGAAGGCTGGTGTGCTCGGGGGTATGACCCGGCGTGTGCATGATCTCAAAGCCGACGTCACCCAGCTCAAGCATCTCTCCGTCTCTGACCGGGCGGTGGTCGTAGCCAAGCCCGGCGATGTCGAGGCCGAGGGGTTGAATGTCGGCGCGCGCGCGTAGCTCAGAGATGCCGCTGAGGTAGTCATTGTGGCCATGAGTGTCGATCGCATAGGAGATGCGCATGTCGTGACGGCGCGCCGACTCGAAGTAGATCTCCACGTCGCGCCGCGGATCAAGGACAAGCGCGTGGCCAGTCTTCTCGTCACCCACCAGGTAAGAAGCATGCCCGAGGCTTTCGAGGTAGAACTGCTCGAAAAACATTCAAGCCGTCCTTGTCAAGTCCGTCAAGTCTGCCAAGACTGTCATGACGATCCCATCGGCGGGGTGTGGGAGCCGAAGCGGTCGATCAAGTCTTTGAGCCCGGGAGACGTCGTCACTTCGTAGCCTCCCCCGTTTGTGTTCAGCGCCAGCAGCCGTTCGGGCAGGGCCTCTAGAGACTTGCTGCAGCGCTCACGCACGCTGGTCAGGTCGTCCGGCGGGCTCGTGCGCCGGCCCCCTTTCATCACGCAGTCAAGCAGCGGTCGCCCGTCGGCCACCTCGTCCTCGAGACCGATGACGTCATGGTCCAGAGTCCCGTTTCGTGACACACGAAAGACCT
>JACCZU010000131.1 GCA_013695835.1 Candidatus Aridivita willemsiae | reverse complement strand
ACTTCGTCAAGATGATCCACAACGGCATCGAGTACGGCCTCATGGAGGCCTACGGAGAGGGTTTCGAGCTACTTGCGAGCAGCCGGCACTTCAGCCTCGACCTCGGCCAGATCGCCGAGGTGTGGCGCCACGGAAGTGTCGTCCAGTCGTGGCTTTTGGACCTCGCTGCCTCCGCCCTTGGAAGTGATCCTCACCTCGAGAGCCTCGAGGACTACGTAGAGGACTCGGGCGAGGGGCGCTGGACAATCGAGACCGCGCTCGAGAACGCCTTGCCGGCATCGACCATTACGATGGCATTGTTCAACCGCTTTGCATCACGCCAGGAACACTCGTTCTCCAACAAGCTGATCGCGGCGCTGCGCAAGGAGTTCGGCGGCCACCCGGTACGCGCCGGGATGGACGCCTAGCTCCGATTCCTTGGTGAAGCCGGCCTCGGCCCGCAGAGTATCGAGGAGGGCCACGGAGAAGACCTAAGGGCTGAGGGCCACGGCGACGGCGACGGGGCCGTCGTGGGAGATGGAGACGTTGACCTCTCGGTCGGCGCCTCCGCCCCGCACCCTGGCCGTGGGCTCGCCGCCTTCGGCGCGCGAGATCTCGATGCGCTGCGCCCATGCAACGAGGGGGCCGAGCCTGAGCGCCTTTATCACCGCCTCCTTGGCCGCTAACGTGCCGGCAAAGCGCTCGATCGGATCCGGAAACGAGCGGCAGTAGGCTCTTTCTTCGTCGTTGAAGAGCCGGTCTTCGAGCTGTGGAAAGCGCTCGAAGGTCTTGCGTAAACGCTCGATGTCGACGACGTCGACGCCGAGCATTGTTAGGCCCGGGTTCTCAGACGGCCTTGAAGGCGAGGCACGCGTTCTGCCCCCCGAAACCGAAGCTGTTCGAAAGCGCCATGTCCACCTTGGCCTCGCGTGGCCCCTCGGGGACGTAGTCGAGGTCGCAGTCGGGATCGGGGTTCTCGAGGTTGATCGTCGACGGAATGATGCCCCGCTGAAGCGTGAGAACCACAGCCGCAGCTTCGACGGCCCCCGCTGCGCCGAGGAGATGGCCGGTCTGCGATTTCGTGGATACGACGGGGATGCGCTTCGCCTCGGTCCCAAAGGTGTTCTTGAGCGCAAGCGTCTCGATGCGGTCGTTGAAAGGAGTGCTCGTGCCGTGCGCGTTGATGTAGTCGATGTCTTCGGGCAGCGCCCCGGCATCGGTCAGGGCGCCGCGCATCGCGCGCTCCGGTCCCTTGGGATCGGGCTGAGTGATGTGATACGCGTCCGCAGAGGCTCCATAGCCGACAAGCTCGCCCATGACCTCGGCCCCCCTGCCCTCGGCCGAGTCCTTGCTCTCGAGCACAAGAACGCACGCACCCTCGCCGAAGACGAAGCCGTCGCGCTGTGCATCGAAGGGGCGGCTGGCGCGTTCGGGTTCGTCGTTGCGCTTGGACAGCGCGCCCATGCGCGTAAAGGCGGCAAGCGCAAAGGGCGTGAGGGCTGCCTCGCTTCCCCCGGCGAGCATCACGTCGGCGCTGCCGTACTTGATGGCGCGATAAGCCTCGCCGATTGCATGACCGGCGGTCGCGCATGCCGAAACCGGCGAGTAGTTGGGGCCGAAAAGCCCAAGCTCCATCGCCACCGCACCGGCCGCCGCGTTCGCCATCATCTTGGGAACCGTCAGCGGGCTAACACGTCGCGGCCCGCCGGCGAGGAAAGAAGCGTGCTCCTTCTCGATGGTCGAAAGCCCGCCGATGCCTGACCCCACGATTACACCGCAGCGTTCGGGATCGTGATGCTCGCTCAAGCCCGAGTCATCCCACGCCCCGTTTGCGGCCGCGACCGCCATCTGTGTGTAGCGGTCAGAGCGCCCAACCTCGCGCGCCGGCATGTGATCGGCCGGATTGAAGTCGGGCACCTCGGCGCCGATGCGGACCAGCAGCCCTTCGGTGTCGAGGCTCTGGATCAGACGGACGCCGGAGCGCCCGGTCATGAGGGCGTCCCAGAACTGTTCCTTTCCGGTCCCGATGGGCGAGACGACACCGATACCGGTTATGACAACCTGCGTCATGCACCAACCACCATCTTCTTCTCGACAAGTCCCACCGCGTCCCCCACGGTGTTCACGTTCTCGAGATCCTCCTCGGGAATCTCGACATTGAAGCGCTCTTCCAACCCCATCGTCACCTCAACGGTGTCGAGCGAATCGAGCCCGAGGTCGCGCACGAGGTTGGCTTCCGGTTTGACCTTGTCGCCGTCTATGCCTCGCTCGACAAGGCGCTCCTTGAGCACCTCGAATATCTCGTCCTTGTTCTCAGCCACTTTGCTAACCCCTTTCTTCTGTGATTGTCTCTGTGATCGTCATCAGGCCGTCATTCCCCCGTCAGATACAAAAGTACTCCCCGTCACATAGCTTGCCCCCTCCGAGCACAGCCAGGCAACCAGGCCGGCGATGTCTTCCGGGGCCCCGGCCCTCTTCATCGGAACCTCCGCCACTAGAGCGTCGTAACGTTCCTGCTTGAGGCTCGTGGTGAAATCCGTGCTGATAAGCCCCGGCGCCACCGCATTGACCGTGATGCCCTTGCCGGCAACCTCCCGAGCAAGCGTCTTGGTCAGCCCAATGACCCCTGCCTTGGCCGCCGCATAGTTGATCTGACCCGGGCTCCCATGCAGGCCCGTGATCGATGTGATGTTGACTATGCGCCCGGAGCGCGCCTTGAGCATCGGCCGCAGGGCGCGCCTGCAACAGGCGAAGGTGCCGAACAGATTCGTCTTCACGACCCGGCTCCAGGCCTCGTCCGACATGCTCAAGGCAAGCCCGTCGGCGCGCACTCCCGCGTTGTTGACCAATACTCCGACCGGACCGAGCGCGCTCTCGACCTCCTTGAAGAGGCGGTCGACCTCACCGGAGTCGGACACGTCGGCTTGAACGCAGACACCTTCGCCGCCTGCGGCTTGCACAAGCGCGAGCGTCTCCTTGGCCTCGTCGGCGCCGGCTCTGTAGTTGATCCCGACGGAGTGACCCGCCCCCGCAAGCGCAACGGCAATGGCGCGCCCGATGCCGCGCGAGGACCCGGTTACCAACGCCGGCGACTCAGACATGGGCGTCTGCCCTGCCCCATCTCACGATTCCGGCGCCCCAAGCAAACCCGGCGCCAAAAGCGGTGACCACCACGACGCTGCCGTCGGCGAGCAGGCCCGCATCGGCCGCGAGCGCAAGCTCGATCGGTATAGAAGCTGCTGAAGTGTTGCCGTAGTGAGCGATGTTGGACAGCACCTGATCCTCTTTGAGATCGAGCCTGGCGGCGACGGCTTCCAGGATACGAGCGTTGGCCTGGTGGGCGACGAGCGCGTCGATCTCGGTCGTCTCGAGCCCGGCGGCGTCCAGGGTGTCGCGCACTGCACCGGCCATGCCCTCAACGGCGTGCCGGTAGACCTCACGCCCGCGCATGCGCATGACCCCTGCGGCCTTTGGGATGTAGAGGAGCGGCGCCTGTGCCCCGTCGGACAGCAGATTGAATGGCCCCAAACGGGAAGGCCCCTCCACCGCCTCGACCACCACCGAGCCTGCTCCATCGCCGAACAGGATGCTGGTGCCGACATCGTCGGCGTCGGTTACGTGCGTCAGGGTGTCGGAACCACACACCATGATTCGACGCGCCGTGCCGGCGGCGGCGAGCCCGTGCGCCATCGCAAGCGCGTAGAGGAAGCCCGAGCACGCTGCGTTGAGGTCGAA
>JACCZU010000109.1 GCA_013695835.1 Candidatus Aridivita willemsiae | reverse complement strand
GGCAACAACAACGGAGGCAACGGCGGCAACGGCAACAACAACGGAGGCAACGGCGGCAACGGTGGGAACAACGGTGGGCACAACAACGGCGGCGACAAGGATGCAAAACACGACCGGCGCCGCGATGCCAAAAAGGGCGATGGAAGCGGCCGAGGTGTAGGGAAAGAGGGTGCGCGGCGCAAGCAGTCCCCCTCTAAGCGCGGCGGCCGCAATGGCGGGACCAGCGGAGACGATCGGCAGGACGGCGGCGGCTCGGACGGCTTGACTCCGGGCGCCTCGGGTAACGCACCGAAGAAAGGGGATGCCGCTTCCTCCGGAACCGTTCCGCCTTCGAGTATCGCTTCGAGTAGCTACGAGTTCGCCGGCTCTTACTCGAGCAGCGCGCTCATGTCGAGGGCGTTGAAGCTGCGTTCCCTGGGTTGGTCGAATGGGGACGTGGCCACGAAGATCTTCGCCCCCTTCATCATCGGGGGTGAGGCAGGTTGGATCGACACATGGGGCGCACCGCGTTCGGGGGGCCGCAGTCACGAGGGACAAGACGTGTTCTGCAACTACGGCGCACCGGTGCTTGCGAGCGAGGATGGAGTGGTTGAGTTCGACGAAGGGGGCCTCGGTGGGCGGGTCGCCCGGCTGCTCCGGCCCGACGGAAGCTACTGGTACTACGCCCACCTCGCGGAGTGGAACACCGACCAGTTCTCCTCGGGGGACGGCGTCGAGGTTGGCGACATCATCGGCTTCTGTGGCAACACGGGCAACGCGCTGACAACCCCGCCGCATGTCCACTTTGGTTTCTACGGCGCAGATGGGGTGGCCCAGAACCCAATGGCCAAGCTCGTGGAGTGGCTGCACACAGCCGAGCGCAGAAGCCTCGGCTACGTTAGCAAGGTTCAGGTACGCCGTGTCCAGAAGGTCGAGGCCATCACTTCGGCCCGTCGCTTTGGCGATGCGTTCACGCCGGCGCCTACGAAACGTGCGGACCAACAGGAGCTCTACGCCTACCTGCTCGACGGAGCGAAGGGCATGCCGCTTTCGATGTTGCAGACGATGCTCATTGAAGGTGTCGAGATCCCTGCCGCCGGAGCCGAGCCCCTCAACCCGAAGCTCCACTATTTCGAGGCATGGCTAAACGGCCAGACCTTCCCCGCCCTGCTCCAGGGCGTGGATCAAGCCCCTTAGCCTCCGGCGCAGTCTCCGCAACCGGTAACCTCAGCCGCATGACTGATGAGTTGAGCTCCGAACAGGCGCGCCGGATCTTCCTCAAGGCGCAGTGTCTCGTCGGTGCCCGCTCGAGCCACGGTTCGGTTGTAGATGTGCTCAGCGCCGTCGGCGCCGTGCAGCTCGACACGATCTCTGTGCTCGCACGCTCTCACGAGCTCGTCCCCTACGCTCGGCTCGGCGCGATCGGCAAGTCGCCCGTTGAGGAGGCGTACTGGGGTCATCCGCCTCGGGCCTTCGAGTACTGGGCCCACGCGGCCTGTGTCCTGCCGCTTGAGACGTGGCCTTACTTCTCGTTCCGCCGCCGCCATTACAGGGACTTCGACCGGTCGGTCAGGCCCGAGCTTCTTGCCGCTCGAGCGGTGGTGCTCGACAGCCTGAAGCTCGACGGGCCGCTGACGGTCACCGAGCTTGGCGGCGGGCGCAAGGGGGGGCCGTGGTGGGACTGGTCTGACGCCAAGGTGGCAGTCGAGTTGCTGCTGCGCGGCGGCGATGTCGTCTGCCTCGAGCGGCGCGCCTTCAAGCGCGTCTATGACCTTGCCGAGCGTGCTCTCCCCGATGAGCTGCTGAGCAGCGACCTCGCCGACCAAGAGTGCTGGACGCGCCTGGTCGCCATGGCAGGCGCCCGCCTGGGAGTCGCCACGGAGGCCGACCTCGCCGATTACTGGCGCCTCAAGCGCACTCAGGTCGTCGCCGGCCTCGAGGGGTCGGGGCTGGTCCCCGTCCGGGTTCACGGTTGGGACGACGCCGGACGGGCGCGGGCGGACGGCAAAAAGGAAGCGGGGCCGCCGCGACGGGCCCGCAAAGACAAAGCAGGATCGGCTCGACGCGACCGCGTAACGAACGCGGCGCGGGCACGGACGGACCGAAGAGCGAACGCGTGGGCCGATCCGGGCGCGCTCGAGGAGCTCCACGCCGGCCGGGTGCGAGGGCGCCATCGCACCACCTTGTTGTCGCCCTTTGACTCGCTCGTGTGGGACCGTGCCAGGACGGAGCGCGTGTTCGGCTTCAGCCACCGTCTCGAGGCCTACGTCCCGCGCGGCAAGCGCCTGCACGGCTACTTTGCGATGCCGCTTCTCGCCGGCGGACGACTCGTGGGGCGGGTTGATCCGGGGCGCTCGGGCTCGACGCTCGTCGCGCGCCAGCTCTCGGTCGAGCCTGCCGCAGTTCCCGCGATGGCTGCTGCACTCGTCGAGGCGGCGGCGTGGGTCGGGTGCACAGCGGTCGCCGTCGAGCGGACCGGCTCTGCAACAGTCAAGCGAGAGCTGCGCCAAGAGCTGGCGCGCCTGGGGGCCTGAACCCGTCTATTCGCTTACGTGCAAGACCGCTTTGCCTGTGAAGCCGCGGTCGAGCAGAGCCTGGGCGACTTCGCCGATGTCGTCCAGCTTGGCCTCGGTGCTGACATTGGCCGTGAGACTTCCATCCGCAACCATGCGCGCGAGGCGACTTAAGCCGGAGCTCGCCGGGTTGCTCAGCACCTCGTGAAAGAGAAAGAAGCCGTACAGGGTGGCGCCGCCCCCGCGAAAGAAGCTGCCGAGCTCGAACGTGGT
>JACCZU010000097.1 GCA_013695835.1 Candidatus Aridivita willemsiae | reverse complement strand
ACCGTGCCTGCTTTCGAGGATCGTCACGGTGCGCAACCATTTCTCGCCGGATTGCCCCGCCGCATATTGAGCGCTGTGGTCATCGGCGCTCGCCATGATCCCTTGTCTGTCCCCGTCTATCTCGTGCAAAAGGCGGCCGAGTACGTTGCCGCCTTTGCCGGCAGGCCCGACGCCGCCTTCGGGCCTCTTCTCCGGACAGCTCCACCGTGTGGCGCTCGGGTCGTTCTCGATGAGACCGACCTGGTTACCAAGCTCGCGTGTCCCAACGATCGGAGCCCGTTGGAGCTGCTTGCCGACGAGGTGAGTGGTCTCAGCCAAGACTCTCTGTTACATCACGTAGCCTTCTCGTATTCGACGAAGATCGTCGCGATGCCTTCGCCCCGCTCGAACTCGCCTCCTGTCTACGTTCGAAGAACTGAGCGAACACAGTTTGCCTCCTCAGAACCCACTTGGAGATGTACATGGCGAGAGTGGCCAGTAAACTCCAAACGCCGCCCTTTGTTGCAACGCGCGGTCGCTCCCATGTCGGACTCGAGTCCGAGGCGCATCAACTCCGCCGACGAATAGTGCCGGTGACCGATCAGCATCCAGGCAGGATCGAGCCATCTCGACAATGTCGAGTCATACGGAGTTGACAGGTAAAACCGTCCTCCCTCCCTTAGAACCCGCCGGACCTCAGCGAACATTCTCGGCTCGGAATGTTTCGGTATGTGCTCTATGACCTCCCAGCAAACGACCGTGTCGAAGGACTCGTCCTCGAACGGAAGGGCCGTTGCGCTTCCTGTTTGCCAGGTTGCCCTGTCATCCTGAACGTGCTTCCTTGCAGTTTCGAGATCCTTTTCAGTCACGTCAAGACCCACGATCCGCCCCACACCTCGATCAAGCAAGTTCATCTCGCACCACCCGTAACCGCAACCGATGTCCAGGACGGTCTTGTCCTTTATGTTTACGTCCTCCACGAAGGAGGCGCTCTCAGCGAGCCTGCCGACCAGCCGCCGGTTCGGGCGTTCCTGCAGAATGTTCCTCATTAGTGCCTCCTCCGACATCGAAGAACGGTCTAGGGGAGCGTGCTCAATCTGACCACCTCGCACGACCTCAAGAGCAGATTCGCTGCTGACCCGTCTCTACGACCGGGATGCGCCACACTTCGTGCAAAGGGCCGTTCATCGCGAAGGGGACGTCTCCAACCTGCGCTCGAGGAGCCGGAGTAGATCCTCGCCGGCCCGGTCCCAGGTGTGGGAAGAGCCCCATTCGATGGCGTTCATTCGCAGAGACGCGTAGGTGTTCTTATCCTCTAATAGTCCGATGGCGGCGCGTATCATCCTCTATGGCAGGGACGCTTCGTCGCGGGCGACGGGACCGGAGGAGTCACCCTCGAGGCGCGTCACGTCCAGCGGACCCTGGGCATGAATGCATGGCTGGTAGATGTTCCGCGAGGGGCAACTGAAGTGAGGGCCACGCTTGAGTTCGGCCCCAACCGGCTGTGGATCTGGGGTAGCGGAATAAGCTGCGTGACGCTGGTAACGATCGTTGTTGCTGTGTCAAAGAGGCGAGGTTCGAAGGAGAGGCTGCCTGCGGACACGGCTTAAACGCTTCCAAGCAACGACCCTCCGGTTGCGGCGGGCACGGCCTTGCCAACGGCATCTCGGCGCGCCTTGTCTACGCCTCCGGATGTCAGCTTGGGTCGCCGGTTCCGCCGGTGCAGGGGCCTCCCGCTTCTGGTGCTTGCGGGCCAAGGCGGAAGGCATCCACGAACTGCCCGAGGCGTGCGTCGCCGGCCACGTTCACGCGGAGCTGCTTGCCCCACGCAGACGCCACGATCGGCGCCGGCACGCCGGGATATGGACTCACCAGGACGTGGCTTCGCTCCGCCAAGCGGCGTAGCGCCTCCGACTGATCGCCCTCGAGACCGGCCTGGTAGGTGATCCACACTGCCCCGTGCTCCATTGAATGCACGGCATGCTCGGCGGCGATGGGCTCATCATAGAAGCCGCAGTTCTGGACTACGGGTGAGTGATCGCCGCCGACGGGGGGCACCCGCGAATAAGCCACAGGCTCCCTCGTGTGTGCGCGTCCTGCTATGTCGAGGCTTTCGACTCCGGCGGGCTCGGTTCCGCGCGCTAACGGAAGTTGCGGGATCCACGCCCACGCCACGAGCGCGATCAAGCCGGCAAGGACGAGCTCACCCAACAGCCGCCGGAAGCGGGTCGGCTGTGCCCCCGCTACTTGGAACAAGCTTCGCCCGACGGTGACGAAGAGGTAGGAGATTCCCGCGACCTCGAAGGCCAGGATCAGGATCTGGAACACGGTGAAGCCGACGCCGATGACATCGCCGCTCCGGATGATGTCCGGCACTGCAGCCAACTGACTAAGCAGCGAGCTGATTACTACTGTGAGAAGCCCCGGCAAACGCGTGGCCATCAGCCACAGCAACAAAAGGAGGACTGGAAGCGTGATCGCGATGTAGAGCGTATAAACGAGCTTCACCCAGGGCTTGAGCTCGGGGAGCTTGTCTCCCGCTCCGGCCCTGCTCGAGACGCTGCGAGCAAAGGGGGCAAGCTGAGAGAAGAGGTCGGGGATGCCGGTGAGATCTGCCACCGCCCAGTAACCGTCGAAGCGCACGAACGGAAGCGATTGCCGCACGATGTCCGCATTGATGAGCAGCACGACCACGACCAACCACTCTTGCCCGGTGAGGGCGTAAAGGCCGATGCTCCCAAGGGCGAAGATCAGATAGAAGTAGAAGCCGCCGAGATCGGTTCTCACCCTCGCCCACCGACCGAGTCGGTAACTGTCCGTGACGTCGGTATAGAAGGCCGGATACATCAGATAGAAACCGACTCCCATGCCTCGCACTCGCCCTCCCCCGTAGGTCAATGCGGCGGCATGGCCGAACTCGTGCCAGATGGAGGCGAGGAGCATCGCTGCCATGACGGCGAGCAACAATCCAGGCGTGAACAGCACCGCCACCACGCTGTTGCCGACTCCGTTGATCGCGTACAGCCAGCCGTGGGCAAGGACGGCAAGCGCGAGGACCGCAACCAGAACAGGGGGCGCGTAGAGCACAGACAACATGCGTGCAGGAGGCTCGATGACGCCGGCGCCGATCACCTTCTTTCGCATGTTGACGCCGAGGGGGGAAGCTGCAGACGTTCTCCGCTCGATGGGGGCATCGGCGACGGTGTCGTCATCCTCGGCGACCACACCAGCCGGGATGAGCTTGTTGGCCAGCAGGTAACGAACCTGGTCTGGCGATATGGCCCAATCGGAGCTCTCTGTTACTCGCGCCGAGATGTCCTCGAGGGTCCGGCGTCCATCGATGTGCTCGGCGATCTGGTAGAGAAGCTCCGTCACCTGTACGAAATGATCACCTCGCTGCACGAGCCACTGCTGTTTGGTGAACCCGGTGTCTGGAAGCTCTCCGATCAGTTGGACGCCGGACGCCAGGCGCGGACGGCCGGCCACCAGGCGCCCAGCCTGCGCGCTCACTTCCGGAGCGTCTCGAGTTGTGCTCGTCACTGGCTTCTCCGGTGGTCGATTGATCTGCACCGGCGGCTACGAGGAGGGCCGGGCTCCATTGCCCGGCCCTCCCGTAGTGAAGCACCCGCGCGTGCGGAAGGCCCGCCTTACTGCTGGATCTCGCAGCTCAGAGGTGCGCTCACGAGGCTGCTCAACGCAGTTACAACGGCGCAGACCTGAACGGCCACGTTGTTGTTTTTGACGTCGACGTCTATCGAGACGTTGTTGAGAAGGTTCGTGATTATCACGGTAACCAACAGCATCTCTCGGTCGGGAAGGTCGAGTGCCACCTGCGACTCGAGCTCCTCGAGATTGAGGGCCTTCTTTTCTGCCAACATCGGCTCTCCCTTCTGCCGGCATCGTTGCCGGCGGTAGTGGGCCAGTCGGCTAACTGTTCCCAATGCAAGATGCGACGAAACCGACAAAGTATGCATTTTGTGGAACTGTACAAATCGATCCCTAAAGGACTTGACCTCCGAGGGCGCCTTGGAGCCGGCGGGCGGTGGCCGTTGTGTCTGTGGTCACAAACCAAGTCGGGCCAACGATCCGGGGTAAAGCCGATACGTTTGCGCGCGCGAGCAAGCCTTGAGCGTCTTCGAGGTAGCGGTTGCGTTGCGCCACGCCGGCGAAGATCCGGATCAGGACATCGTCGTCGTTTGCCTGACAGGACGCGCTTTCCTTCTCGGGCTCGGATGCCTGCTTAGCTTGCAGGCGCGAACATGTGACGCCGCCCCGGGTCATGGCGTCGAGCATCTCTTCGACCGAGGCGTAGGCACGGGCATTCAATCCAACATCGTCGAAGTCCCCTTCGGCTCCCGAGAACGGGCTCCCGCGTCCGGCCCCGGCGGGGACGGGACCGCTGCGAGACAGAAACAGACCTGCGCCGATCACCAGCGCCGCGACGACTATGGCCCCTGCAATGATCCACGCGCCCCGCCCCGTCGGGCGCCTTGCTCGGTAGGCGGGCGGATGATGGTCCTTTTGATCCTCGGTCACCGGAGAAACGTTACCCAG
>JACCZU010000091.1 GCA_013695835.1 Candidatus Aridivita willemsiae | reverse complement strand
GCCCGCCCGGCACGGCCGTGGCCGGGAGGCTCAAGAATCCAGGAAGCGAGGCGATGGCGACCGCCCAGGCGGCCAGAACGCTCTTTCTCATTTTCTCTCCCCAAGCTCGCGCCGCCGTCTTCCGCAGCGAGGCGACGTTAGCTTATCGAGCGCCGGCCGGAGATGACGAGGTGGGGAATAAGGACCAGGCGGCCATCGTTTTCCACGTTGTAATCATGTAATGAAGCCTCGCACCGAGGTTTCGTGATGAGCGTGAGGAGAAGCGTTCATGGAGAAAATCGAGACTCAAACCCTACCGCTGCTTCCGCTGACTACGGGGGTTGTGCTTCCTCAGATGGTCGTGACCGTGGCGCTCGAGAGCGACGAGGCGCGCACCGCCCTCGAAGCGGCCAAAAGCGCCGACGGGCTCGTCCTCCTGGTTCCAAGGACCGAGGACGGGCGCTACGCCCGCATCGGCACGGTCGCCAAGGTCGAGGACAGGGGCCAGCTGCCGAGCGGCATCGAGGCGCTGATCCTACGGGGCCTCTATCGGGGCGTGATCGGCACCGGGGTTGCAGGCACGGGCGCCGCAGTCTACGTCGAGGTCGAGCCCGCCCCCGATCCCGACATTCCTTCTCATCGAGCCGTCGAGCTTGCCCGGGAGTTTCGCGCCACGATCGAAAACATCGTCGAGGCGCGCGGAGCGCCGCAGGTGGCCGAATTCCTGCGCGGGATCAGCGAGCCTGGTGCGATCGCAGACACCTCGGGCTACTCCCCGGACCTCTCGTTCAGCCAGAAGATCGAGGTGCTCGAGACCCTTGATGTCGAGGCGCGCCTCGCCAAGGTCCTCGAGTGGGCCAAGGACACGCTCGCAGAGATCACGGTCAAGGACAAGATCCGCACTAACGTCGCCGAGGGGATGGAAAAGACGCAGCGCGAGTTCTTCCTGCGCCAGCAGCTCCAGGCGATCAAGAAGGAGCTAGGCGAGGACGACGAGGAAGATCTCGTCGAGCAGTACCGCGCCAAGGTGGCGGAGTCCGGGATGCCCGAGTCCGTGCGCAAGGAGGTCGAGCGCGAGCTCAACCGCTTCGAACGCACGAGCGAGCAGAACCCGGAGCACGGCTATATCCGCAACTACCTCGATTGGATGGTCGAGCTGCCGTGGGACAAGCGCTCTGAGGACCGCCTCGAGATCCCCGAGGCGAGAAAGATCCTCGACGCCGACCACACAGGGCTCGAGGAGGTCAAGGACCGGATCATCGAGTACCTCGCGGTGCGCAAGCTCCGGGGGGAACGAGGTTACGGCGCGGCCGGCGGCCGTGGGTCGGGCGCGATCATGACGCTCGTCGGCCCCCCAGGTGTAGGCAAGACATCGCTTGGGGAATCGGTGGCGCGCGCCCTTGGGCGAGAGTTCGTCAGGGTCTCGCTCGGCGGCATCCATGATGAGGCCGAGATAAGGGGGCACCGCCGCACCTATATTGGCGCCCTTCCCGGTCGCATTGTTCGTGCTCTGCGCGAGGCCGGGACCAAGAACCCCGTCTTCATGCTCGACGAGGTCGACAAGGTCGGAAGCGACTGGCGCGGGGATCCATCGTCCGCGCTGCTCGAGGTTCTCGACCCTGCGCAGAACCATTCGTTCAGGGACCATTACCTCGAGGTCGACCTCGATCTTTCTGAGGTCTTGTTCATCTGCACCGCGAATGTCGCCGAGACGATTCCTGGTCCCCTGCTCGACCGTATGGAGCTGATCAGGCTCGACGGCTACACGGAGCAAGAAAAGGTTGCGATCGCGCGCGACCATCTCCTCGACCGTCAGCTCGAGCGCAACGGCCTCAAGCCGGAAGAGATCAACATCACGGACGACGCCTTGAGCATCGCGGTCGGTGACTACACACGTGAGGCAGGTGTTCGCAACCTCGAGCGCGAGCTCGGCAAGATGCTGCGCAAAGCCGCAACCGGGATCGCAGGCGGTGAGCTGGCGCCTCCCATCGAGATCGACGGTAACGACGTCCGCACCTACCTGGGCAGGCAGAAATTTTTCTTCGAGGCGGCCGACCGCACCGCACTTCCGGGAGTGGCGACCGGTCTCGCGGTTACTGGATTCGGCGGGGACGTGCTCTTCATAGAGGCCTCCACCATGGAAGGGGAGCCCGGCCTCACGCTCACAGGGCAGCTCGGCGAGGTGATGAAGGAGTCGGCTCAGATTGCTTTGTCCTTCGTCCGGTCACACGCCGAGGAGCTGGGCGTCGACCCGGCGAAGCTGAACGGGCGCTTCCATGTTCACGTCCCTGCGGGAGCAGTCCCGAAGGACGGGCCCTCGGCTGGGCTTGCGATGACCACCGCTCTGGTGAGCCTGTTGACCGATGTCCCGATGCGAAGCACGGTCGGGATGACGGGCGAGGTTACGCTCCAAGGACGAGCGCTTCCCATCGGCGGGGTCAAGCAGAAGGTGCTTGCGGCCCACAGAGCAGGGCTCAGGGAAGTGGTGTTGCCGAAGCGCAACGGAGGAGATATCGATGATGTGCCGGAAGCCGTTCGCGAAGCGATGACCTTCGAGCTCGTCGAAGATGTAAGAGACGCTGTGCGCTTCGCCCTCGAGCCGCGTGCGACAGAGGTCAAGACGAACGCTGCGTAGAGACAGATGGGGTTTGACAGTTGGGCCGCGGCCGGTGCTGCGGCCCAACTTCTATCACGAGGACCGTTCACAACGACAGGGAGGCCGGCATGAACCACACACCAGAAGCGTCCGAGAGAGGGGCGTCCGCGCTTGCTCCGGGGACCGAGGCACCGGATTTCACCCTCCAGGTGGATAAAGAGGAGAAGGTGTCGCTGCGCGATTTCAGGGGTCGTCCTGTGGTCCTCGCCTTCTATCCCGCCGACTGGAGCCCCACGTGCAGCGACCAGATGGCGCTGTATCAGACGGCGATGCCGGAGTTCGAGCGCCATAACGCGCAGTTGCTCGGCATCTCGGTCGACGGGATGTGGTGCCACCAGGCTTTCGCCGACGACCGCAATCTCGAGTTCCCCCTCCTTCCCGACTTCGAGCCAAAGGGTCAGGTGGCGAGAGCCTACGGTGTCTACAGAAACGACGCAGGGAAATGTGAGCGCGCTCTGTTCGTCATCGACGGCGACGGTGTAGTCCGCTGGAGCCATGTGTCAGAACCGAGTGTGAATCCTGGTGCCGACGGGATCTTGAAAGCACTCGAAGCCATCGAGGAAGGGCGGGCGTGACTGCGGACGAGTTGGGCCGGCTGACCCAGGACGTCACCGATGACGATCACGTCCAGGGCTCCGATTCCGCCGACGTGACCGTCGTCGAGTACGGTGACTACGAATGCTCGTACTGTGGCGAGGCATCCCCCATCGTCAGAGAGGTGCAGCGGCGGGTCGGCGAACGCATGCGTTTTGTGTTTCGCAATTTCCCGATAACAACCACGCATCCCCATGCCCAGAAAGCAGCAGAGGCGGCTGAGGCAGCCGCGGCGCAGGACAAGTTCTGGGCCATGCACGATCGTCTCTACGAGCACCAACGACAACTCGACGACAAGCACCTTGTGAAGCACGCGCGGAAGCTCGGCCTCGACGTCGACCGCTTTACCAAGGATCTCGCCACCGAGGCCTACCGGGAGCGGGTGCAGGGCGACTTTTCCTCAGGCATCCGCAGTGGGGTCAACGGGACTCCAGCGTTCTACATCAACGGAA
>JACCZU010000102.1 GCA_013695835.1 Candidatus Aridivita willemsiae | reverse complement strand
CTCCAACGATCAAGAATAGAGAAGCGATCACGCCGAGAGCGGGTGTCCAACCCCACGGCCCGAAGGCGACCAAGGAAGCCGCAACCAGCAGGATGATGGGCCCAGGAGGGATCGTTGGAAACCCCTCGACCCCGGAGAAGTACTGGATCAGGATCCCGGCGGCCGCAACAACAAGACCGGTCGCGTTCAGCTTGGCGGCTGCGGACAGGCTTCGCTTCATCATGATTCTCCTCCTCTTAAGGAACCGAAGCTGCCGGTCAGGGCTCTCTCTACCGGCACGCAAAAGGCCTCGCGGATTTCTCTGCGGTGGGCGCCTTTCTCCAACAGCTCCTATGGTCGTGGATCGTGACTTGGAAGTCGTCCGCCGAGGGGATGCTCTTTGGATACGGTGCGAGGCGCAGCGGCCCGGGACCGCCTACCGCCGGGGGCGTAGCGCCGAGACGCATCTGCTCGTCCTTCGCCGTTGCCTCCCGAGAACGCACCCGTTCGTACCGGCTGGGCACTAGTTTCGTCGTTGGCTGGTGTATAGCAACAGCTCACGACGACACTACGTGGCTTCGGGTGCGTGGCTCCCGAGCACGTAAGCGGAGGGTAATCCTCGGCTGTGCCTAGCCGAAACGGCGAGAGTCCTCCGCCGCATAGGTCGCGACGGACGCGTCGACGCTGATAGCCGGCCTGAGTTTCTCGAGGACCTCCGAGAGACGAGAGCCGGGGATGGCACACGTCATCTCATTGGGCGACATTCCCGTACGCGTGCGGCTGAGCATGCATCCGACGCTCGCCGCCACCTGCCCGTGCTCCTTTGCCAACGCGACGATGTGGCACTGGGGCTTGCCCCCGATGTAGAGGTCCGGCAGCGCGTCTGATATCAGCATGAGCTGCTTGGGGTTAACGCGAATGAGCACGACATCGGGGTCTCCAAGGGTCTCCGGCAGGGGCCCGTAAGTAATGCAGCCTGGGCGCTCTGACACCGCGGGGATGTCGGGAAACATGTCCTCGGTGACCCAGCCGGAGTCGAGCAGCGTCTGCACGTCCGTCTTCTGCGCCGCCTCACGCAAGCTCATGAGGCCGTGCGTCAGGCTCCCCACGCTGCAATTGCCATGGTCTTCGGGAACGGTGGTGAAGCTCTTGTCCGTCGCCTTCATCCAGAACACGCAGCCCGCAGGCACCCTGCCCGTGCGGCCGTCGGGCGCCGGCTCCGCCATCGGGGCGTCGAAAGCTGGCATCCCCCCAGGTGCCTCCTCCAAGAAGCTGATTGCGATCGGAGGTACCTCGAGGCGCAGCATCGAGGACAGCTCGGCGGACATCTGCCGGTATTCGGTTGGCATTTCGGCGGGGCTCCTGCCTCGGGTCGAAGAGGAAACGACTGTGGGATCCAAGATACGACCAGGGCGAGGGAACCCGGGGCGCATGCGAAATGCTGCTAACTTGCAGCTATGGCGCCGAAGAGCATCACCGTCCGCAACGTTCCTTCGGAGGTCCACAGAGAGCTGAGGGCGCGCGCCGCTCGGAGCGGAAGTTCGCTCCAGGGATTCGTGCTCGGCGAGCTCGTGCGGATGGCTAACCATCCCTCCCCCGAGGAGCTGGTCGACCGCATCCGTGCCCGAAAGGCCGCCACCCACACCAGGCTCTCAGGCAAGGAGATCGTGTCACACCGAGACGCAGATCGGAGATGAGCGTCGCCGTCGTCGACGCCTCGACGGTCGTGGCCGCATTGCTCGACTCGGGGCCAGAAGGGCGATGGGCGGAGGACCAAATCATTTCCCACGATCTCGCCGGCCCGCATCTGGTCCTAGTCGAAGCGTCCAACATCCTCCGGCGAGCTGCCCTCGCAGAAGATATCGGGGAGGCCGAGGCTGCCCTAGCCCACGGCGATCTTCTCGGGCTCGACTTGGAGCTATTCCCCTTCGAGCCTTTTGGCGCGCGCGTGTGGGAGCTGCGCCAGAATCTCACCGCATACGACGCGTGGTATGTGGCCGTTGCCGAAGGTCTCGACTGCTCGCTACTGACTCTCGACGGGCGTCTCGCCCGCGCCCCTGGAGTCAAATGCCCAGTGCGCCTGCCGATGGGTTGACCAAACCTGTGGAAGAGTTTGTCCGTCACATTCGTAGGGTAAGGCCCGCTTCGGGAAACAATAGAAATCGAACAGAGAGGAAGAACCTTGTCGCAGAAAACCAATATCGCTGTGCTGGAACGTGGGGGAGAAGTCGTGAACACAGGAGAGAACAACTCCCTCGGCGCTGTGCCGGAGCGGGTCTGATGGGCGACACCACTCCGATCGGCGCGGTCGGCAAAGGCCTTGTGGCCGGGGCAATCGGCACGGGCGCAATGACCGCTTATCAGATGGCCGTGGCGAAAGCACGCGACTCCGGGTCGAGCACGGTGCCGGCAGAGGTCGGCAAGCGGGTCGTTCGAGGGGTGTTCCAACGCCGGGTGTCGGACGAGCGCACGGACCAGATCAACCAGGCCATGCACTGGGGGTACGGCACGAGCTGGGGAGCCCTATACGGCATCGCTGAGGCCTCAGTGGATCGGTCGCCGGTGCGACATGGGCTTGTGCTCGGGGCGCTGGTTTGGGGCGCATCACTGATCGAGTTGCCTGCGATGAAGCTGGCGCCACCGGTGTGGGAGTACCCACCTGCCGAGCTTGCGCTCGACGTGTCTTATCACCTTGTTTATGGGATCAGCGTCGCGGTAGCGTTTCGCGCCCTGCGCGCCTGATGGCGGCCACCCAGCAGGTCGGACCTGGTGTCCACCGGATAGCCGACGGAGTCGTCAACTGGTATCTGATCGACGACGGTGGCGAGGTCACGCTCGTCGATGCCGGCTGGCCGCGCAGCTGGCCCCGCGTCGAGGAGGCGCTTGGCAGCATCGGCCGTTCGCCGGCGGACGTCAACGCGATCGTCCTCACCCATGGGCACCCCGATCACCTCGGAGCCGCAGAGCGCGCCCGCCAGGCGTGCGGTGCACCTGTCTACGCGCACCGAACTGAGGTGGGACGCGTCACGGGCAAGGCGAAGGGCTCTTCGCCGTTCGCCCTTGTGCCCGGTCTGGCGCCGGCTCTGTGGCGCCCGTCGGCATTCGGGTTCGTATTGCACGCGACGGCGCGGGGTTTCATGAACCCCACCTGGGTCACCGAGGTGACGCCCTTCGAGCACGACGATCGGCTCGATGTGCCCGGGCGGCTGCGCGTGATCTCCACGCCCGGACACACGCAGGGCCACGTATCGCTGTTGCACGAGGAACAGGGCATTCTGTTCACCGGCGACGCGCTGGCGACGTACGACGTGCTGACCCATGCCGAGGGAGCACGCCTGATGCCGGATCAGGTAAACAAGGACCCCGCTCGCACGCGGCAGTCCCTCGGCGCACTGGCGAGGCTCGACGCAGGCACACTTCTTCCCGGCCACGGCGACCCCTTTGAAGGAACACCCGCCGACGCGGTTGCACAAGCTCGGAACCGCCTGAGCTAACTCTCCCGAGTGGGAGGAAGCGCAGCATGGACACGAGAGCGTTCGGAGAAACGGGACTCGAGGTGCCCGTGATCGGGCTCGGCTCATGGCAGGTCTTCGATGTCCCATCCGGCCGCCAGCAGGTCGCCGACAACGTCGTTCAGGCCTCCTTCAAAGCGGGCACCCGGGTGGCGGACTCGTCACCCATGTACGGTCGCGCCGAGCAGGTGCTTGGGAGCGCGATCTCTGCGCAACGTGACGAGGCGATCGTTGCCACGAAGATCTGGACCCAATCCACCGACGAGGCACGCTCGCAATTCGAGACTCAGCTAGAGATCTTCCGGGGGCTCGTCGACATCGAGCAGATACACAACCTC
>JACCZU010000074.1 GCA_013695835.1 Candidatus Aridivita willemsiae | reverse complement strand
CACTGCCGCGATCAGTTCCTTGCCGGGCCGGAGCAGTTTGAACTTGCGGTTCGAGGGCACGGCGACCGGCAAGCCGGATAACGACGCCTCCCTTCACTGCTTTCTCACTCGAATCGTTACAGAAATGTAAGCACCTCCAAAGACTCCCTGTAGCGGCCGTCGATACTCTGAGGCACAGGCACTAAACGCGAACAGCCGGCTGAACGGCGCCCTTCTCGTAAAGGGGAGCCCTCAGCCGGGCACGCTGTCGTGACTGTTCAAACTTCGAGCCCGGGAGGCAAAGATGCAGGGACTGAAGGGCAAGAACGTTCTGGTTACCGGCGGCAGCTCTGGCATCGGTCAGGCCATAGCCGTACGCTTCGCCGAGTATGGAGCCAACGTCGCAATCAACTACTTGGGCCGGCCCGAGGAGGCGAAGGGCACCGAGGACCAGGTTCACGCCTGTGTCGAAAAGGTCCAACAAGAAGGCGTACGCGATGCCCTGGTCCAGGGTGATGTCTCCAGAGAAGACGACGTCGTCAAGATGGTCGAGCAGACCGTCGCCGACCTTGGCGGAATTGACGTGCTCATCAACAACGCCGGCATCCAGATCTCGCGTCCTTCCCACGAGCTCTCGAGCGACGACTTCGAGAAGGTGCTGGCGGTGAACCTTCGCGGGGCGTTCCTGTGCGCGCGTGAAGCGATTTGCCGGTTCCTAGATGCGGGTACTGCAGGAGTTGTGATCAACGTCTCGAGCGTCCATCAGCTCATTCCGAAACCGAGCTATCTCGGGTATTCGGTCAGCAAAGGCGGGATGCAGAACCTCACACGCACCCTGGCGCTTGAATACGCAGGGCAGGGAATTCGAGTGAACAGCATCGGTCCCGGCGCGACAACCACCCCGATCAACCGCTCCTGGGTGGACGATCCGGAGAAAAAGACCATGGTCGAGTCGCACATCCCGATGGCGCGGCCCGGCACGGCCGACGAGATGGGGGGAGTGGCCTGTTTCCTGGCCAGCGACGACGCTGCCTACATCACCGGGCAGACAATCTTCGTCGACGGCGGCCTTACCCTCTTCGCCGACTTCCGCGAGCCGTGGTCGTCCGAGTGACCTCTGCCGGGCGCCGGCGCTCGGCCGGCCAAGGGAGCGGCGAGACCGTCTTGGCGGCGCCCGCCACCAGTCGCCTTCGTCTGAACGGAGAGTCATGAGCACCGACTACGACGTCATCATCATCGGCACTGGGGCGGGTGGCGGCACCCTGGCACACCGGCTGGCGCCGTCCGGCAAACGCATCCTGCTGCTCGAGCGCGGTGACTTCCTGCCGCGCGAACCTGACAACTGGTCAAGCAAGGCGGTGTTCGTCGACGGCAAATACGCGGCCACAGAAGAGTGGTACGACAAGGAGGGCCAACCTTTTCACCCTCACGCCCAGTACTGGGTCGGCGGCAACACCAAAGTCTACGGTGCGATTCTATTCAGGCTGCGTGAAGGGGACTTCGGCCAAGTCGAGCACCACGGCGGCGTCTCGCCGGCGTGGCCGCTTTCCTACACCGACTTCGAACCGTATTACACGGAAGCAGAGAAGCTCTATCTGGTTCACGGCGAGCGCGGAGAGGATCCCACCGAGCCCCCGGCTGCCGGGCCCTACCCCTACCCGGCCGTCAGCCACGAACCGCGCATCCAACAGCTTGCCGATGATTTCGAACGCACCGGCCACCGGCCCTTTCATCTTCCCGTTGGTATCAACCTCGACGAAACGGACCGTGAGGGCAGCAAGTGCGTGCGTTGCGGATGGTTCGACGGATACCCATGTCTCGTCGATGCCAAGGCGGATGCACACGTATGCGCCGTGCGACCGGCTCTGGCTCACGACAATGTCACGTTGCTTACGCGTGCAAAGGTGGAGCGGCTGGAGACTGATGCCGGCGGCCGGACGATTACAGGCGTCTCAGTCGAGCGCGACGGACAGCGCGAGACATACCGCGGCGACCTCATCGTAGTTTCCTGCGGGGCGGTGAACTCGGCAGCGTTGATGCTCCGGTCCGGGAACGATCGGCATCCCAACGGAATGGGCAACTCGTCGGGGGTAGTCGGCCGCCACTACATGTGCCACCTGAACTCCGCCATGCTCGCCATCTCGAAAGATCCCAACCCGACAAGGTTCCAGAAGACACTGGGCATCAACGACTACTATTGGGGTGCGGATGACTTCGGCTACCCGCTCGGGCACATCCAGATGCTCGGCAAGACCGACGGGCCGACGCTGCGCGCCGGCGCGCCCTGGTTCGCACCCGGATTCGCGCTCGATTACACAGCTCGGCACGCAATCGATTTCTGGCTGACCACCGAGGATCTCCCCGCCCCAGACAATCGCGTCACTCTCGATCGCGCGGGCAACATCCATCTCTCCTACACCGACTACAACACCGAGGGACATAAGCGGCTCATCGCCAAGCTCAAGGGCCTGCTCGGCCACCTCGGCTGTCACGATCGGCTCATCCCCAACCAGGTGTCGCGCGACCAGCGCATCCCCATCGCAGGCGTCGCCCACCAGTGCGGCACCGTTCGCTTCGGTAGCGACCCGGCGAGCTCGGCGCTCGACACCAACTGCAAGGCGCACGACCTCGACAACCTCTACGTTGTCGACACGAGCTTCTTTCCCTCGAGCAGCGCGGTGAACCCTGCGCTCACCGCGATGGCCAACGCCCTGCGCGTCGGGGACCATCTCCTCGATCGTCTCGGAGGGCGGGGGGTTGCTCGCATCGGCAAGGAGGTGACTCCGAGCGCGGATAGCTAGACGGAGCTAGTCGGAGCCGGAGAAACTTGACAAACGTCGACGAAAAACGGGGGGACCGCGTGAGGATCACACCTGTGGCGAACAGCATCGGCAAGGGCCTGGTTGCCGGTTTCGCGGGCACGGCCGCCATGACTGTGTCGAGCACGATCGAAGCAAAGGTCCGGAAACGTGAGGCAAGCACCGCGCCGGCGAAAGCCGCGGAGAAGGTGTTGGGTATCGAGCGGTTCAAGAACGAGGGCGCTGAGGAGCGCTTCAGCAACCTCGTTCACTGGGGCTACGGCACCGGCTGGGGCGTAGTTCGAGGACTGATGCGCGCTGCCGGGGTGCCGCCTCGGATCGCGACGAGCGGGCACCTTGCCGCTTTATGGGGAAGTGAGCAGGTGATGCTACCCACCCTCGACGTTGCGCCCCCCCTAACCATGTGGGGCGGGAAAGAGATCGCGGTCGACGCCTGGCATCACGTTGTTTACGCCGTGGCCACGGCTGCTGTGTACGAACTGCTCGACGGATCAGAATGATCGACCATGCTGCTCAGGCGAAGACTTCGAGCTCAGTGCACGAGGCCAGCCGATCGAAGTCATCGTCAGAATGGAGTATCGGAGCGCCTTCTCGCACACAAGGCGCGGCGATCAGACAGTCGAGCGTCTTGCGGATCGTGACTCCGGAGCGTCGCGCCTCCCGGTAGAGACGCGCCGCCACACCGAAGTCCTCGACGGTCTCCAATCTGAGGAGCGGGAAGTGCAACAGATGCCGCTCGACCCGCCTTGCCTCTCGCTCCGTTCTGAAGCCCTGCAGGATCTCGGTGAAGATGACGTCGGTAAGGGCCACTGGAGCTCCGTCTTCGAGCAGCTCGACGCACCGGGCAGCCCGGGGCGTCTTCACGTCGTTGATGACGTCTATCCAAACGCTGGTATCGACAACTATCAAGAACGCTGCAATCGACTCGTCGTAAGGTCGCCGTCCCAGTGGACCTTGCCCCGAAGCTCGAGGATCTCGACCCTGAGGTAGCGGGCCACCAGCTCACGCAAAGCCAGGTCTACGGCCTCTCGCTTGGTCTTGGCTCCAGTCAGTCTGCGGACCTCCGCCAGCACATCGTCATCGATGTCGATGTTAGTACGCATACACCAGACCATACACCAGGCTCGGTTGCTGTTTACACAGTCGAAACCATGAGGGCGCCGTCGGTCCCAAGCGCAGCGGGTTAGGACACGGATGAAGGCCCTACCGCTGCAGGCAGCCCGGCTAAGGGCGAGGAGCGCAGGAACTCCAGGAACGCGGTGGCCGAAGGTGGCAGCGCGGCCCCCCGCCGGTAGAGCACATGCCACGGACGGCTAAGAGGCGTTGACATCACGTTCAGACGGCAGAGCTCGCCGCTAGAGATCTCGGCCCCTGCGGCGTGCATCGACAGCATCGTCAAGCCAAGGCCGACCGCCGCCGCCCGTTTTATGGCCCCGTTGCTGCTGATCGTGAGGACCGGCCCCGGTTGGATGCCCGCGGCCGAGAAGAACTCCTCGACGGTCTGGCGGGTGCCGGATCCGGGCTCTCGCATGAGCCAGGTTTCGCCCGAGAGCGCATCCCCAGGCATTGGATCCGCAGAGCCGTCGCCGCGCCCGGGTCCGCCCACCACGACAAGCTCGTTGTCGAGGAACTCATAGCCCTCGACGTCGCCTCCGCTCGGCGGGCGGCCGCCAACGGCAAGGTCGGCCTCCTGGTTCAACAAGCGCCCGAAGACGCCGGCGCGGTTGGCCACCTCGAGGGAGACCTTCACCCCAGGGTGAGCATCAAGGAACGTCGCCAGCAGCGGCGGAACCACGTATTCCCCGGCCGTGGTCACAGCGGCGAGGCGAAGGTGGCCCGGATCACCGGCCGTTTCCTGCACGGCGCGCGTGGCGCGGTCGGCGAGCCCCAGGATCTGGGCCGCGTAGCGAGCCAGCTCGAGGCCGGCCCTGGTGGGGCGGATCCCGCGGCCGACACGCTCGACGAGCTCAACCCCAAGCTCCCGTCGCAATGAGGCGACGGAAGCGGACACCGAAGGCTCGGTCACGGACAACGTGGCGGCGGCCCCCTTCACCGATCCGGCGCGGGCGACCTCGAGAAAGGTGCGGAGTTGGCCCAGTGTCATGATCTTAGTTAAAGGTGCGTTTAAGCCAAAGTCAACTTGTTTAATTGACTTCTTAGCCTAGAGGGCGTTCAATGGGGCCGGTAGAGGTACCGATAGATGGACCAATAAACGTCCACGGGAAGGAGCCCCGGGCACTCATGGCCACCGGCAGCGACGGAGACGGGCAAAGACCACGCTGGCTTTCTGGAGTCATCCCCTACAAAGAGATGGGCTACTGGAAGCCCGACTACGAACCTCGCGACTCGGATATCTTGGTTGCCTTCCGGTTGACTCCCCAACCGCAGGTCGATCCCGAAGAGGCCGGCGCAGCGGTTGCCGGGGAGTCCTCAACCGCAACCTGGACGGTGGTATGGACCGACCGTCTCACCGCGCACGACAACTACCAGGCAAAGTGCTACAAGGTGGTGCCTGTTCCCGATACGGACCCACCGCAGTACATCGCGTACATCGCCTACGCGCTCGACCTCTTCGAGGAGGGCTCGATCGCGAACCTTACGTCGTCGATCATCGGAAACGTCTTCGGCTTCAAAGCCCTCAAGGCGCTGCGTCTTGAAGATATGCGCATTCCCAGGGAGTACCTCAAGACCTTTCAGGGACCCGCCCACGGGATCGTGGTCGAGCGAGAGATGCTCAATAAGTACGGCCGCCCGCTTCTTGGGGCGACGAACAAGCCAAAGCTGGGGATGTCGCCGAGAAACTACGGCCGAGTAGTCTACGAGGCCCTTCGGGGAGGGCTCGATTTCGTTAAGGACGACGAGAACACCAACTCACAGAACTTCAATCGCTGGCGGGACCGCTACCTATATTGCATGGAGGCGGTTCATCGTGCCGAGGAGCGCACCGGTGAGATCAAGGGTCACTATCTGAACGTCACGGCTGGGTCCATGGAAGAGATGTACGAACGCGCCGAGTTCGCCAAGGAGCTCGGCAGCGTCATCGTCATGATCGACCTCACGGTCGGCTTCACCGCGATGCAGTCGATGGCGAAGTGGGCGCGCGCCAACGGGATGATCCTCCACCTGCACCGTGCCGGGCACTCGACCTACACCCGCCAGAAGAACCACGGCGTCAACTTCCGAGTGCTTGCCAAGTGGTGCCGCATGATCGGCGTCGACCACATCCATGCCGGCACGGTGGTGGGAAAGCTCGAGGGCGACCCCAACTCCATCAAGGGCTACTACGACACCCTGCGCGAAGACATTGTGCCCGCCGATCCCGTCAAGGGAATCTACTTCGATCAGGACTGGGGCCACATGCCCGGCGTCATGCCGGCCGCTTCGGGAGGCATCCACGCGGGGCAGATGCACCAGCTGCTCGGCTACCTCGGAGAAGACGTGATCCTGCAGTTCGGAGGGGGCACCATCGGCCATCCGACGGGCGTCTCAGCCGGCGCCACCGCCAACCGAGTCGCGGTCGAGGCAATGATCAAGGCCCGCAACGAAGGCCGCGACTACCTCAAGGAAGGGCGCGATATCCTCAAGGAGGCGGCCAAGCGATCCCCCGAGCTGCAATCCGCCCTCGATGTCTGGGGCGATGTGACCTTCGAGTTCGAGTCAACCGATGTTCCCGACGTGGTCGAAACCCCGACCCCAATCTCGTGAGGGCGTGAGCATGCACATTACTCAGGGCACCTTTTCATACTTGGACGAACTGAACGACGAAGAGATCAGCGCTCAGATTCAGTACGGCATCGACAACGGGTGGGCGGTCGCCATCGAGTTCACCGACGAACCTCATCCCCGAAACGTCTACTGGGAGATGTGGGGAATGCCAATGTTCGACATCGAGCATTCTGCCGAGGGGCTCAAAGAGGTCAATCGGTGCCGCTCCGCCTTTCCCGACAGCTATGTGCGCGTGAGCCTCTACAACGCGGCGTTGACGAAGCAGACGACCGCCCTGCAGTTCATGGTTCACCGGCCGCAAGACGAGCCCGGCTTCAGGCTCCGGCGCCAAGAGGGCCCGAACCGTCAAATTCGCTACACGCTCGAGCCCTACGCCACCGACAAGCCGCGCGGCGAACGTTACGGACGGTCGTGAGCCGGGGGGCCGAGTCGTCGCCATGACGCCGTCGGAGCACGTCGAGATGCCCTCGATGGGCACCGGCATGGTCGGGGGAGACCGACCTCCAGCCTTCGGGCGCGCAAAGATCGACGAGCGCTTCAAGGATCTGAACGATCCCTTCCGCGAGGTGCCGGACGACACCGAGGTGGACTCGCAAGGATTGCTCGACGACGCCAACATCGATGAGGTCCTCGACCGTTTGGATCAGGAGCTCGTGGCCCTGAAGGACGTCAAGGGGCGCATTCACGAGATCGCCTCCTTGCTGCTGATCGACCGGCTTCGGCGTGGGATTGGCCTTGAAGCGGACGCTCCGACCCTGCACATGAGCTTTACGGGAAACCCGGGCACGGGAAAAACCACGGTCGCCATGCGCATGGCAAAGGTGCTCCACAAGCTCGGCTACCTTCGCAAGGGCCACCTCGTCAGCGTCACAAGGGACGACCTCGTCGGGCAGTACGTCGGTCACACGGCCCCAAAAACGCGCGCTGTTCTGGAGCGCGCCATGGGAGGGGTCCTGTTCATCGACGAGGCGTATCACATCTATCGCGTGGACAACGAACGCGACTACGGCCAGGAAACGGTGGAGCTGTTGCTCGAAGTCATGGAAAAGGACCGCGCGGATCTCGTTGTCATCATGGCCGGCTATAAGCAACAGATGAACCGCTTCTTCTCCGACGTTCCCGGGTTGAGCTCACGCATTGCCCATCACATCGACTTCCCGGACTACGCGCCCGACGAGCTAATGGCCATAGCTCACTTGATGCTCGAGCGGGAGCGCTACCGGTTTGCGCCGGACGCGGAGACCGCCTTCGAAGACTACCTGCGAATCCGCGCATCCCAGCCGCGTTTCGCGAACGGACGCAGCGTGCGTAACGCGCTCGACCGCCTGCGCATGCGTCACGCCATCAGGGTGCACGAGTCGGCCGCAAAGGGCCGGCGCCTTACAAAGAAGGATCTCATCACGATCGAGGCAGAGGATGTGCACAAGAGCCGTGTGTTCGATAGCGGATTCTACAGGGACGACGAGCGCGCCGCGCCGTCTCTCACCGGAACCGCCACTTGAAGACAGCATGGAAAGGATGACGATGAACCGCGTCGAAGAGAAGCCCGCCAGCCCTACCGAGGAGTCCCCTGGTCGACGCACCCGGCCGGTGCTGCTCGGCATCGTCGGCGACTCGGCGGCAGGCAAGACAACGCTGACGAAAGGGATCGTCAATATCTTCGGAGCAGAGCGGGTCACCGCGGTGTGCACCGATGACTACCACCGCTACGATCGAGAAGCCCGCAAGGAGCTCGACATCACACCGCTCAACCCAAAATGCAACTACATCGAGATCATGGAGCAACATCTAAAGCTCCTGTCGTTGGGAGAGCCAATCCTCAAGCCCGTGTACGGGCACAGCCACGGTACGCTCGATGCCCCCGAGCTCGTCGAGCCTCGCGAGGTCGTCGTGGTCGAGGGGCTACTTGGGTATCACACGAAGAACATGCGGGACTGCTTCGATGTCAAGGTCTACCTCGATCCTCCCGAAGCCCTGCGGCGCCATTGGAAGATGCAACGAGATACCTCCAAGCGCAACTACGAGCGCGAGCAAGTGCTGGCCGACCTCGACAAGCGGGAGCCAGACTCCGAGGCGTTCATAAGGCCCCAGCGCCAGCACACGGACATAGTGGTGCGCTTTCACTCGTCCGGGCCCTCACAGGACGTCGATCCGGCTTCGCTACACGTGCGGCTCGTCTTGCGCCCCGTGTTGAACCATCCCTATCTCGTCGATCTCGCCGAAAAGACGAACGTTGACGGCCTCCAGCCCATCCGATTGGAGCTGTCGCGCGACGCCGGCAAGCCGGTGGACATCCTCGAGGTCGAGGGCGCGCTCTCTCCTGAAGCTGCGACGATGGTTGAGTCTGTGATCTGGGAAGGGATGGGACTCGACGATCACGACCTCGACCGAGACGCGATCGGGCTCTTCCAGGACGGCAACGACACGCTCCGATCCGAATCGCTGGCGCTCACCCAGCTCCTTTTGGTTTCCCAGATCGCCAAGGCACACACCACCACCTGAGCCGCTACTCCCCCTGTGGCCCCGCGGGGATCTAAGTGAATGGATCTAAGACTTGCACGCCGTCATAGGCTTGATCATGGCCAAGATCCTCCGAATAGAGGATGTCGCAGCCAATCTTGGCGGCGCAGTGGAGGATCATTGCGTCCCAGAAAGACAACAAGAAGCGCCGATGCAGGCTTATGGCAGCGAGCACATCGTTTGCATCGGGCACGCACACGTCCCACGTCGACAGGTCGGAAACGATCGCGCGCGCCTCGTCCGGTTCAACAGGCTTCTCGACCTTTCTGGTCAGGGTCACGAACAGCTCCTGTAACACCTGGACACTGACGCATCCACGGCGCGAGCTCCACAGCTCCTTCGTTAGATCCTGGGAGCGCTCATGCTTGGCGCCCGCCGAGACGTCATGTGCGTAGACGAGGATGTTGGTGTCGACGAACACTCGCAACGGGTCATCTGCCATGCAGCTCCTCACGGCTCCAGCGCACGCGCCCTTCGGTTCCGAGGTCATGGGCTCGGTCGAGCCGGCT
>JACCZU010000070.1 GCA_013695835.1 Candidatus Aridivita willemsiae | reverse complement strand
GCAAGCCCGTGGCCCGCCTGGTTCCCGTCCAGCACCCGCAGCGACGAGAGCTTGGCCGCGACGTCGGCGTCTTCGAGGTGCCGGACGACTTCGATGCTCCCCTGCCCCCACAGCTCGAGCGCGCCTTCGAGGCGTGAGGATCCTCCTCGATACCCAGGCATGGCTGTGGATGCAGGCGTCGCCCGATCGCTTGTCCGTCGAGGCCCACGACCTCACCACCGATCCCCAGTCCGAACTTCTGCTTTCGGCCGCCAGCTCATGGGAGATCGCCATCAAGTACGCCCTTGGGCGGCTCCCCCTTCCGTTGCCTCCTCGCCGCTACGTACCCGACCGCTTGGAGAGCAGCGGCGTCAACCCACTTCCAATCGCTCACGCCCACGCTCTCCAAGTTGCGGAGCTGCCGGCCCATCACCGTGATCCCTTCGACCGTTTGCTGATCGCCCAAGCACTCCTGGAGGACCTCACGATCTTGACCTCGGATCGCAGCTTCGAAAGCTACGAGGTGCGGCTTCTTCGAGCGAGCTGACGCCCGACACAGCCGCTGTGCAGGTCGGTGACCAGGCAGGCGGGTGCGGGGAGTGCCCACAGCGCGCCGGGGCCGGTACGCTTGCCGCTATGGCTTCTCGGGCAGGTGATTCGGGGTGAGCCACGCCCGCTACTCGCGCTGGGACGACTCACAGGACCCCTTTGGGCTCGACATCGACCTCAGCGATGTCCTCGAGGCCATGTCGGACGATCTGCTCGAGGGGATGGGCGCCAACGAGGCCCTGCAGCGTCTTCAGCAACGCGGCATGGCGGGGCGCTTTGGGGGGCTCGAGGGGCTCAAGGAAAGGCTCAGGCGCGCCCAGGAGCAGGCCATGGAGGAGCTCAATCCCGAGGGCCCGCTCGCCGACGTCCAGGCCAAGCTCGACGACATCTTGGAGATGGAACGCCTCGAGCTCTCGGGGCGCGACGACGGCGACTCCCGTTTTAAGGAGATGACCCTCGACGCGCTTCCCCGCAGTCCCGCCCGTGCCATCAGAGAGCTGATGGGCTATGAATTCGTTTCGCACGAGGCGGCCACCCGGTTTCAGGAGCTCGTCGAAGAGCTCCGCCAAGAGGTGCTGAACTCCTATTTCAGCAACATCGCAGGGGCCATGCAAAACCTGAAGCCCGAAGACCTCGCCCGCATAAAGGACATGCTGGCCGAGCTGAACGCCATGGTTGAGGCGCGCGACCGCGGCGAGGACTATGACTTCGACGGCTTCATGGCGCGCCACGGCGACATGTTCCCCGAGAACCCCAAGACGCTCGACGAGCTCTTGGCCGCCATGGCCAGGCGCATGGCCGCCATGAGCCGGCTGATGGCGGCGATGTCGCCCGAGCAGCGCCGTCAGCTTGCCGAGCTCGCGTCTTCGGTCCTCGACGACATGGACCTCGCCTTCCAGGTCGACCAGCTCGGGCAGTCGCTGCGGCAGTTGATGCCCGAGCTGCCTTGGGACGAAGACGCCCTCGGATGGGGGGAGGGTGACATGCCGATGTCGGGCGCGGTCGACGCGGTCGAGCGCATGAGCGACCTCGAGGACCTCGAGGCGGCCATGGTGGGCCGCTATGCGGGCGCCGCCCTCGAGGACGTCGACGAGGACAAGCTGCGCCGCGCGCTCGACGAGGACGCGGTCACCGACCTTCGCCGCCTCAAGGAGATCGAGCGCGCCCTCGAAAAGGCCGGCCTCCTGAACCGCAGCCGGGGTCGTCTCGAGCTCACCGCGCGCGGCGCAAGGCTCCTCGGTGAGAGATCCCTGACCAAGGTGCTCGAGCGCATCAGGAGGCAGCCGACCCACAGGGCCAAGGGCGGCCAGGCCGAGCCCACGGGCGCGTCGCGCCCGTGGGTCTTCGGCGATTCCGACCCGATCTCGGTCGAGCGGACCGTCTACAACGCGGTCACCCGGGCCGGCGCCGGGCGCAGGGTCAAGCTCGAGGTCGAGGACTTCGAGGTCACGGAAACCGAGGCAAGGCCACGCACGGCCACCGCCTTGCTGCTCGACCTGTCCTTCTCGATGCCGCTCGGCGGACACTGGGTCCCGGCCAAGCGCATGGCCCTGGCGCTCAATGCGCTCATCGAGGGCAAGTACCCCCAGGACAGCCTCCACCTCATCGGCTTCTCGGACTACGCCCGAGCGATGAAGCCCGCCGATCTAGCGGTGGCCGGATGGGAGCACGTTCACGGCACCAACATGCAACACGCTTTCATGCTGGCGCGCCGGCTGCTTGCCGACGACCCGAGAGCCATCAAGCAGGTGATCATGGTCACCGACGGCGAGCCGACCGCACACCTCGAGGGTGATTACGCAATGTTCAACTGGCCCCCGGTCCCCGCGACGATCGAAAAGACGCTGCGCGAGGCGATACGGCTTGCGCGCATGGGCATCTCGATCAACGTCTTCATGCTCGAGCACTCGCCCGGGTTGGTGGCGTTCATGGACCGACTTGCCCAGTTAACCGGAGGGCGGGTCTTCCCAGCGCAGTCGAGTCAGATAGGCGAAGTCGTGGTTGGCGACTATGTTGGGCGCCTGTCGCCACCGGGCCGGGGCCGCCGCGCCTCCTAGAGTGCTCCGCCGCGTAAGTATCGCTCGAATGCGCCCGTAATTTACGCGGCGGGGCACTGGATCACACAGAAAACCCGCCCTGTTTGCCAAAAACCTCCCCCCAGCCGCCGAGAACCCTTATAGTCGGGGTTACGAAGTGGTAAGTTACGGTTACGTAGGCGTAAGAAGCACGCTTGCCTGCAGACCATCGCAGGGATGCAGGAGATAACCAAGGGGACGATAACGATGAGCAACACTCTTTTGGACCGACCGCACACCAAGCCGCCCTCGGCAACCGCCACGGCGCCCGGCACGGTTCTTCTCGACGACAAGCAGGAACGCTTCCAGCGGCGCGCGATCCTGCTCATCACGGTGGTGCCCTTTCTCGGCTTCTTGTTCGCCGCATGGTCGACCTGGGGCAACGGGCTCAGCGCAGTCGACGCCGGAATCTTCCTGTTCATGTACATGCTCACCGGGCTTGGGGTGACGGTCGGCTACCACAGGTGCCTCACCCACGGCAGCTTCGAGTCGAAGCCGGCCCTTAGGGCCTTTCTTGCCATCGCCGGGTCGATGTCGGTCGAGGGCTCAGTGATTTCTTGGGTATCTGCCCACCGGCGCCACCACGCATTCTCGGACAGAGAGGGCGATCCGCACTCCCCCCACCTGGACGAGGGACCCGGGCTCAAGGGCGTCATGAAGGGCCTCTACCATGCACACATGGGGTGGCTGTTCGACCCCGAGAAGACCTCCGCAGAGAGATGGGCGCCCGACCTCCTCAAAGAGCCGATGATGGCCAAGATCGACAAGGCATTCCTGCCGCTGCTCGTCGCGACCCTTGCCCTGCCTGCGCTGCTCGGACTCGTCATCACCCAGACGTGGGCGGGTGCACTTTCGGCGTTCCTCTGGGGGGGCCTGGCCCGCATCTTCCTATTGCACCACGTCACCTGGAGCGTCAACTCCATCTGTCACTTCTACGGCAAGACCCCGTTCAAGACACGCGACTTCAGCACAAACAACTGGCTGCTTTCCGTGGTCTCATTCGGCGAGTCGTGGCACAACAACCACCATGCATTCCCGACCTCCGCCCGGCACGGGATACTCAAGGGTCAGGTCGACTTGAGCGCGCGAGTCATCTCTGTCTTCGAGAAGCTGGGATGGGTCCGTAATGTCAAGCTCCCCTCCGGCAAGCAGCTCTCTTCCAAGAGCTAGTCGCACGCGACTCAACACTTACTCGCCGCCCGCTCGCGCACTCAACGAATGAGCGGGCGGCGGCGCGTCCGCATGACCGGTCAGGAGCGCCGAGAGCAGCTTCTGGATGTGGGGCGCGCGCTGTTCGCCGAACGCGGCTTCGAGGCCGCATCCATCGAGGAGATAGCGCAGCGGGCCAAGATCACCAAGCCGGTCATCTACGAGCACTTTAGCGGCAAGGAGGGCCTCTACGCAGTGATCGTGGACCGCGAGGTGCAGCGGCTTCTGGGGCGCATCACCCAGGCGCTCGACGCAACCCACCCGCGCGCCAAGCTCGAGCAGGCCGCCGAGGCCTTCCTCGCTTACATCGAAGAGGAACAGGATGGTTTTCGCATACTCGTGCGCGACTCGCCCGTCGCAAGCTCATCCGGCACACTGGCTAGCCTCATCGGTGACATGGCTTCGCAGGTTGAGTACATCTTCGTCGACGAGTTCAAGACCCGGGACTACAACCCCAAGCTGGCGCCGCTGTACTCGCAGGCGCTTGTGGGAATGGTCGCCCTCGTCGGACAATGGTGGCTCGATGTCAAGAAACCGTCGCGCGAGCAGGTAGCAGCTCATCTCGTGAACCTCGCATGGAACGGCCTGAGCGATCTCGAAACCAACCCTCATTTGTCGGAGAGCACTTGATCCCACCGGGCCACGCATAACGTGGCCAAGTCGGTGCCCACGGTCGGGCACCATGGGGGCGTGTCAAAAAACGCAACCGATGCCGTGGTCGTCGGCTCGGGGCCAAACGGGCTTGCCGCAGCGATCGAGCTCGCCCGTGCGGGACGTTCGGTCGTGGTCTACGAAGCGGAGGACACCATCGGAGGAGGCTGCCGCTCCGCCGAGCTGACGCTGCCCGGTTTCGTGCACGACACCTGCTCTGCAATCCATTCGGTTGCGCTCGTCTCACCCTTCATCCGCAGCCTTCCCCTCGCAGATCTCGGAGTCGATTTCGTTCACCCGCAGGTGCCGCTCGCTCACCCGCTCGACGGTGGGGACGCCGCCGTCCTCGCACGCTCCGTAGCCGAGACGGCCGCCGCCTTGGGTCCCGACGAGGCCGCTTACAGGCGGCTCATGGAACCGCTCGTGACCAACTCGGCCAACCTTGCCGCTGAGATTCTCGGGCCCATTCGCTTGCCCCGGCACCCCCTGGCACTGGCGCGCTTCGCTCCGTCCGGGCTTCGCTCCGCCTCTGGGCTTGCTCGATCAAAGTTCAAGGACCGGCGCGCTCAAGCTCTGCTCGGTGGATTGGGGGCTCATTCGATTCTTCGCCTCGATCAGGCGATCACTGCCGGGGTGGGGCTTGTCCTCGGCACGTTCGCCCATGCGGTTGGCTGGCCCGCCGTTCGGGGGGGGTCTCAGGTGCTCGCCGACGCAATGGCGGCATACTTGAGATCTCTGGGGGGCGAGATAGTGACCGGCACGCGCATCGATTCGCTGACCCAGCTTCCGCGCTCTGGCTTGATCTTCCTGGACGTCACGCCGCGTCAGCTAGTCGCCATCGCCGGGGACCGCATGCCGGCGGGCTACCTACGAAGAATCGGGCGCTACCGCTACGGGCCGGGCGCTTTCAAGCTCGACTGGGCACTCGACGGACCGATCCCGTGGAGCGCAGAGGCATGCAGGCGCGCCGGCACGGTTCACGTCGCCGGGACCCTCGAGGAGGTCGAGCTCTCAGAGGAGACGGTCGCAAAGGGCGGGCATCCCGACAAGCCCTTCGTGCTGGTCGTCCAACAAAGTGTCTTCGACCACACCCGGGCCCCGGCCGGCAAGCACACCGTTTGGGCCTACTGCCACGTCCCCAACGGCTCGACGATAGCAATGACCGACCAGATAGAGGCCCAGGTTGAGCGCTTCGCGCCCGGCTTTCGCGACCTCATCCTGGCGCGCCACATCACATCACCCGCCGACATGGAAAAGCACAACGCCAACTACGTTGGCGGGGACATCAATGGTGGAACCCAAGACATTTGGC
>JACCZU010000064.1 GCA_013695835.1 Candidatus Aridivita willemsiae | reverse complement strand
TTGCGAGTGTGAACCCATGCGGGTTCCCGCTCTTGCCGGCGTTCCTGTCCTTCTACGTGGGGGCCGAGGAAGCCGCGCTCCCGCGGGCTCCGACGCGCGTTGCCCAGGGCCTGGTTGTCGGTTTCCTGGTCGCGGCGGGATTCCTGGCGGTGTTCGTGGTGGTGGGGGTCCCGATTGCCTACGGAGTCACGCAACTTACGAGCGCGATCCCGTGGGCGGGATTTGGCATTGGGATCCTGATGGTAGTTGCCGCGCTCGTTGGGTTGGCAGGCCGAGCCGTGTACCTGAGTCCCCGGCGACCGCTTCGCGTTGAACGGCGCAGGCGACCGGCCACGATGGTCTGGTTCGGCGCTGCCTACGCGGTGTGTTCTCTAGGATGCACGCTACCCATCTTCGTCGCGCTGGTCGGAGCGTCTCTCGCGACCGCGAGCGTCGTCGAGGGCGTCATCGTGTTCGGCGCCTATGGGCTGGGCATGACCACGATGCTGATGGCGCTATCCCTCGGAGCAGCTCTCGCGCGAGATGGGTTGGCGCGGCGGCTCAAACGACTTCTGCCCCACATGCAGCGGGTCGCATCGAGCCTGCTGCTGATCGCCGGCGCCTACCTCACCTATTACTGGGCGCGCGTCATCTGGTCACCTCCCCGGTCTCTGGGCGAAGACCCGTTGGTGGGCGCGATGACTCGCTTCGCGACCCTGGTTCAGAGGGCGGCGGGATCATCGGGCGGACGCGTCGGGGTGTTAGTCGCAGGGGGCGCGGTCGCGGTTGGTATCGGGGTGGCGATGTGGCAATGGTCTGGCCAAGAGAGGTCGGGTTCGGTGCCGGAATGAGCGAGCTCGGGGCTAACAATCGTGCGGCGTCAGGGGATGCTCCCAGGCGCAGATCGCGAGCATTTCGGCTCGCGGTCACACTCGTGCCCGCGCTTGCGTTCATCGGGCTGCTGTGGATCGGGCTCGCCCGCACCGGATCCCAAGCCGAGCCCGGGAGTAGCGCTCCGAGCTTTGAGCTTCCTGTTCTCGACGGGAGCGGGGCCCTTACCGACGAGGATCTCAGAGGCAAGCCGGTTGTCGTTAACTTCTGGGCATCCTGGTGCATCCCCTGTCGAGAGGAGGCGCCGTTGCTCGAGAAGACCTGGCGCGCCTACCGGGACCAGGGAGTGGTCATCCTTGGGGTCAACATCCAAGACGCCAAAAGCGACGCTAAGCGCTTCGTAGAAGAGTTCGGGATCACCTATCCCATCGTGCGCGACCTCGATCAGAGCTTGACCCGAGACTTTGGGGTCAAGGGTTTGCCCGAGACCTTCTTCGTGGACCACCGCTGGACGTTCATCGGAGCCATCCCCGGCGCCAAGACCGGCGATCAGCAAGGAACCGTAATCTTGGGAGCGATCTCAGAGGATGAGCTGATCTCGAATATCGAGATTCTCATCAGACGAGCCGGCTCAGCAGGTGAGTAGGAGCGATGATCCGGATTTCTGTTTTCGTCGCTTTGACCCTCCTGGTTCCAACCCGGTCACTCGCGCGAGCTGGCGACCCCGAGGCCGGGAGGGAGGTCTTCGAGGCGAACTGTGCGATGTGTCACGGCTCCGACGCGTCCGGGATGATGGGAATACATCCTTCTCTTCGCGGCGCGGTGGAGCGGCTGACACTAGAAGGGGTCGAGGTCACCATGCGCAACGGCCGCGCTACCAATCCGCCGATGCCGTCGTTCGAGGGTCGTCTATCCGAAGAGGAGCTCGATGACGTCGTCGCCTATCTCGACACTCTTCCCGTGGGGCCGCGCAATTTCGGAGCTGAGGACGGTGGGATGATGGGCATGGACGGAATGATGGATGGCGGGATGTGGTCGTGGCTCGCCTGGATCGCGCTCTTCCTTGTCGTGCTCGCGGGATTCATCATCGCTTCTGTCTTCGTCACCAGAGCCCTGTGGAAGAGAGGTGACGGTCGGTCGTCATCGCCCCGAGACGCCGCACTGGAGATCTTGAAGGAACGCTACGCCCGGGGCGAGATTTTCCATGAGGCGTCGGACCGACATGGTCCAAAGGATTTCAGTCGGGCGCTGGCCGTTAGAGACGATCCTCTCGGTGTTTGCGATATTCGTCTCTGGTCGAGCACCATCTGCTCGCTCCAGGCGTGACCGGGCTCCTAGCCATCGTCGGCGGCAGCAGCGTGGGGTGTGAGCTGGCGCAGGCTTTCGCCCGTCTCGGAGTGGGCGTGAGCCTGCTCGAAGTCAACGAGCGCGTCCTGGACGCTGAGGAGCAGGGACCTCGGATACCGTGCGCCGCGTCCCGAGCGAGATGGCGTCGAAGTGCGTACCGGTATGCGACTAAGGTTCTGATATATGCGTGTGCAACACTTCACAGACGAGCTGTGGGCGTCCGTTGAGGACATCTACAAGGAGATCCTGGCCCACCCGTTCGTCGGCGGCCTTACCGACGGCAGCCTCGATCAGGAGGCGTTCCGCTTCTACGTGGTCCAGGACGCACACTATCTGCGCGAGTACGCGCGCGCTCTCAGCCTGCTGGCGGCGCGCGCCCCCCACGAGGACGACCTTGTGATGTTCTGTAAGCATGCGACCGGAGCGATCGAGGTAGAACGATCGTTGCACGAGGGCTTCTTCTCCGACTTCGGGATGACACGGGCCGACGTTGAGGCAACGTCGGTGGCCCCAACAAACCTCGCCTACACCTCGTACCTACTAAGGACTTGTTACTCGGGATCGTTCGCCGAGGGTCTCGGCGCGGTTCTTCCCTGCTACTGGATTTATTGGGAGGTGGGCAAGGCATTGATCGAGCGCGGCTCTCCCGATCCCCTCTACAGGCGCTGGATCGACACCTACGGAGGTGAGGAGTTCGGAGCGATCGTGTCCGATGTTCTCGCCCTCACCACCCGCATCGCCGATGGCCTTGGGCCGGCTGACCGGAGCGCCGCGCTGCACCACTTCGGCGTAACCAGCCGCTATGAGTGGATGTTTTGGGATATGGCCTACCGGCAGGAAGAGTGGCCGGTCTAACCAGCCCATGCCCCAGTGGCTCTATGAAGCCGGCGTGTGGAGCAG
>JACCZU010000234.1 GCA_013695835.1 Candidatus Aridivita willemsiae | reverse complement strand
CGAGGCGCGGCCTGCTCCGCCCCGAGCCCTTGATGCGACCGCGCACCCTTGTGGTGGTCCCGCACCTTGATCTCGAGAGTCAGGGCTCCATCGGCGTCGCTTATGTCCAGCGCGCTTCGATAAGCCTCGTTGATCTTGACTCCGACCGTGTAGTTGCCGGCGCGGACGCTGAGCGGGGGAGCCTGGTATTCACCGAACGTGGCCGTGGCCCAATGATCGTCTATCCCCCACACCATGCCCTTCAGAAAGGGGAGTCCCGAGCTGCAGAACATCGGATACCTCGACACCTGAGGCCCGGAGTCATCGATGCGTTGCCGGCTCCAATCGTTGGGGCAGAAGGTGAAGTCCTTCGACGCGACGACCTTGCCCTTTTGGTTCGTGAAGCTCACGTTGAGAAACTCCCTAAGGCCGCGCCAGCCGGCGAGCATGTCCGAAGGCAGCGTGCGCAGAATCTCTCCCTCCTGAGCATCGACCTGCGACACCCCTGCCGGCGAATCGTAGTCGGGGCGCGCAACGCGAAGCTCGAAGTCCCCTCCTGTGGCGGCGACGTAGGTACCGAGGGCCAGACGGATCGAGTCGCCCCGGCGATCGAGCGTGAGCGTCCGGTCCGCCGCGACCAACCGCAGCGAAGGAGAGCCTGCGGGGCCGGCTTTAGCTGGGGCAATAGCGACCAGGACAGAGAGAGGCAGGAGGGCAACAAGCATGAACGCGGCTCCGGCCGCCGCGACTAAGCCGGACGGACGGGATGATGATCGCATCGAAGTGCCTCCTAAAGGGGCGCCATAGACCTGTTGTTTCTTGTAGACGCTTGCCGAAGCTCAAAGGTTGCTCGTAGCGGGCCGGTGGATGACGGGCCGCTATAGCGTCACCTACCGGCCCGCGCCGTCGGGCGGGAGCTTCAAGAAGCTGTGGGAGGTCGTAACTTCGTCGAAGCCGAGCTTGCGATACAGCTCCTTCGGCCAGTCTTCGGCGTCGGCGACGAGAAAGGTCAGGTCGCTCCCGTTGGCGAACGAATCAGCGAGCGCTTTGGACACCACGGCGGTTGCAAATCCGCGGCCGCGCTGCTCCTCCAGGGTTCCGACGTCTTCGATCTGACCGATCCCGTCTCCGAGATAGAGGTCGCAGAAGCTCACCGGCTCGCCCTCGACGAGTATTGCGAAATGCCGGACGCTGATTGCTTGCTCCGTGACGGCGGCCCGTTCCACGAGTTGCCGCACGACCTCGGCGTCGTTGCCGTACGGCATCGTCCTGACCAGCTTGGCGAGGCCGGGGGCAAGCTCATCGAGTCCGACTTCGGTGACGAAGCTCGTGTCGACGGACCGGTGCGGGCGCCGGCGATGAACCATGGTTACGAGGCTCTCTGAGGACCAGCCAAGTTCTTCGAAACCGGGACCGACCCGGCCCGCGATGACGGCGTCCCCAACCTCAACTTTTCTGTGCTCGAGGCCTGCCTGCCCTTGAAGCTCCTCGGCGGTGTCCGCAAGCCGGCGGGCCGAGAGATCGCCGTCGGAGCGTTCGACGCGCAGGAAGTTGAGGTCCCATATGAGGGGGAAGTCGTCGTGCCACAGGGCGGTGCCCCACTGAAAAACCGTCGAGCGCTTGGCGCAGCGGTCCTGGAAGCTCTCAACGAAAGCGGAGATGCGGTGGAGCTCGGCGCTCGTTTCCTCTCTGCGGTCCGGACCAGCCGGGCCGGCTCGGCCCGCGTTCACGTCACTTGGAGTCCGTCGCTGCGACGACGGCGTCGGCGACTTCGGCCGTGGTCGCCGGGGGCCCTGCCGGCCCGAGATCAGCGGTCCTGACCTTGCCGTCGGCGAGCACCCTGGCCACGCCTAGTTCGAGCCGTGCGGCGGCGTCATCTTGGCCGATGTGAGCAAGCATGAGCACGGCCGACAGAATCATTGCGATGGGGTTGGCGATGCCGCGGCCCGCGATGTCGGGGGCCGAGCCGTGCGTCGGCTCGAAGACGGCGTGGTCGTGGCCGAGGTTCATTCCGGGCGCGACCCCGAGGCCGCCGATGAGGCCTGCACACAGGTCGGAGATGATGTCGCCGTAGAGGTTGGGCAGGACGATTACGTCTTGTTCTTGTGGGTACCATGCGAGCCACATCGCGAGTTCGTCGACCTGCATCGCCTCGAAGCCTATGTCGGTGTAATGACCGGCACGCTCCTCGGCGGTCGCAAGCCATATCCCGTCTGAGAACTTCATTATGTTGGCTTTGTGCCCGAGGAGCACCTTCGCGCGGGAGTTTCTCCTCGCGTAGTGAAAAGCGTAGTCGACGATGGCTTTGGTCGCCGTTATCGAGATCGGCTTGACCGACACTCCGGCATCTTCAGCAAGTCTGAAACCGTGCATGTACTTGAGATAGCCGCGCAGCTTGTTCAGCTCGGGCGTGCCTTGCTCGAACTCGATGCCTTCATAGAGATCTTCAGTGTTCTCCCTCACTATGACGATGTCGACGTCCTCGAAGCGTGAGGGCACACCCGGGTAGATGCGGCACGGCCGGACACTTGCGAAGAGATCGAGCTCTTGTCTGAGCGCAACGTTGACCGACCTGAAGCCACCCCCCACAGGTGTCGTGACCGGCCCCTTGAGCGCAACGCCCGTGGCCTTGATCGAGTCCATGACGTGGTCTGGAAGAGGCGTTCCGAAGGTTTCGATCGCAGGCAACCCGGCGTCGTGAACGTCCCACTCGACCCCGGCGCAGAGCGCGTCGACGGCCCGGCGCGTGGCCTCGGCAACCTCGGGCCCGACACCGTCTCCGGGGATCAGCGTCACCGTCGTCATACTCCACAGGATACGGGCGGGCCGGCCTCGCAACCTTTGAGCTGGCCACGGCGTCTAAGGGGTGGGAGAAGACGGCTGAGATGAAGGGGGTTGCTATGGCGCCTGCGGCAGGCAGGAGATGGCGAATGAGGGCGATGGGCCTTGTGCTTGGCGGGGCCCTGCTCACAGGTCTCGTGCCGGTCGCGGTGACCGCGCAGACGGTGCCCCCAGCAGCCTGTCCAACGGCGATGCCGACGGCGGAGCTGACGAGCGGAATGATGGGGACCGGCTACACGGTCTCGAGGGGCAAGGTGCCCCAACCCTTTGATGCCGAGATCCTCGGCGTCTATCCCGATGGGATCCTCCCCGGCCGGGACCTCGTCATCGCAGAGGTACACAGCGCGGCCATCGATAAGGTCGGCGGCGTGTGGGCCGGGATGTCGGGCTCGCCGGTATACGTGAACGACGGGGGGACCGACAAGCTCGTCGGAGCGGTGGCGTGGTCGTTCAGCTTCGGCCCCTCCCACGTCATCGGCCTCACCCCGGCACAGGACATGCTCGACCTTCTCGACTACGGGGTGACCTCGGCCACCTCGGGTTCAGGCGCGCCGAAGGTGGCTCTCACCACGGCCATGCGCAAGGATGTGGCCGCTGCAACCGGCAGGTCGCTCGCCCGGGTGGGAGATTCTCTCGTGCAGATGACGATGCCTGTGAGCGTCACCGGCCTTGGCCCCCGGACGCCCGCTCGGGTGCGGCGGGTCCTCAGCAAGCACCTCAACGCACCCGTGCGTCTCTATGCGGGCTCTTCCGTGTCGAGCGGCGAGCAGGCGGCCGCCGATGAGATGGTTCCCGGCGGAAACTTCGCCGCCGCGCTGTCTTACGGCG
>JACCZU010000296.1 GCA_013695835.1 Candidatus Aridivita willemsiae | reverse complement strand
CGGGCCGAGATCACGGGGGTGGGGCGCTACACGCGTGCGCTCGCCATCGCCCTTGAGGCGGCGGGCGTCGAGGTCGTGCGTTATGCAGTCGCCCTCCGGGGGAGCCCCGAGCAGGGTCGTGACGTGGTCAGGGTGAGGGCCCCCGCCCGGCTGGCTCAGGCGGGGTGGCAGGCGATGGGTGGCCCCGCCATCGAGCGATTCACCGGCCCGGTCGACATCGTGCACGCCACGAACTTCGTCCTGCCGCCGCTCAGGCGCGCACGCGGCGTCGTCACCGTCCACGACCTCTCCTTCTGGCGCGGCGACACCTTCCCCGGGGGGAAGCGGCTGCGCTCCCTGGTCCCGTGGTCGGTCGAGCGCGCCGCGGCAGTAATCGTCCCGACCAGAGCGATCGCGGTTGAGCTCACCGGGCGGCTCGATGTCGCGCCCGAGCGCGTCGCGGTAACGCCGGAGGGGGTCGCCGACTCCTTCTTCGGCGCCACGCCGCTTGGCGACCTCGCGCTCCAGCGCATGGGGATCTCGAGACCGTTTGCCCTCGCGGTCGGAACGCTCGAGCCGAGGAAAAACCTGCTCCGCTTGCTCAGGGCGTGGGAGGCCGTCGCCGATTCGATGCAGCAATGGACTCTCGTGCTCGCAGGGCCAAAGGGGTGGGGTCCCGGGCTTCCCGCCACCCGCAACGTCGTGCCCATCGGATGGGTGGGCGACGAGACGCTGCCGGGACTTCTTGCGGCGTCCGAGCTCTTTTGTTATCCGTCGCTTTACGAGGGCTTCGGGCTCCCGCCACTGGAGGCGATGGCGACGGGAACGGCCTGTCTCGTCGGGCGGTACTCGGCCGCCGAGGAGGTCCTTGGGGCCGCGGCGCTGCTCGTCGACCCGACCGACGTCGGCGCGATCGCTTCCGGCCTGGAGGCTCTGGCGGACCCCAAGGAGCGGAGGCGGAGACAGCTCATCGGCAAGGCGCGCGCAGCGGAGTTCACGTGGGCACGCTGCGCGCGGGCCACCATGGAGGTGTACGCCACCGCTCTGAGCTGAGCCTTGTCCTCGCCGCCGTCGTGGCCATCGTCGCCGTTGCGATGGCGTCGCCTGCCCTGGCTGCCAAGACCGTCACGATCACGGGGGGCGGGTGGGGCAACGGCATGGGGATGTCCCAATACGGCGCTTACGGCAGGGCCCTCAAGGGAACGGGGGCGGGAGACATCCTCAGGCATTACTACTCTGGGGCCCGGGTCAAAGGCAGGAGGATGCCCAACAAGATCAGGGTCGGCCTCCTCGACGGGAGGGGCTCGGTCGCGACGGGATCGAGCGGTGCAGTCAGCTTCGGGGTCGCCGGTTCCGACCGGCGGCTCGCCCAGGGGGTATCGGCCGATAGCTTCAGAATCGAGGCGAGCGCCACCGGGGGCGTGCGCCTCTACAAGAACGACATCCTGGTCAAGCGCAAAGGGAGCACGGTGTTCGGCGCGCCCGGGCGTCCTCTGATGCTCAGGTATCGAGGTCCCACCCTCGTACACATCTTTCCCAAAGCGACCGACTACGCGCACGGGGTGATGAGCTTCGGCACCTATGCCGGATGCGGTCGCTACTGTCTGCGCCTCGTGCTGTCTCTGTCGATGCAAAAGTACCTGTACGGCCTCGGCGAAGTGCCGTCATCGTGGCCCGCTGCGGCCCTCGAGGCACAGGCGACGGCGGGGCGCACCTACGCCTACGAAAAGGCCGGCCGGCTCGGCGGACACCGGTTCCCTTGCGACTGCACGGTCTATGACTCCACGTTCGACCAGGCCTATATCGGGGACTCCAAGCGCACGACCTCAGGCGTCTACTGGGACGACTGGAAGCGCGCCGTCAAGGGCACAAAGGGCAAGGTCATCGTGCACACAGGAGCACCGATCCAGGCCCTCTACTCGTCTTCCTCTGGGGGTCACACCGAGCACAACGAAAACGTCTGGGGCGGCGAGCCGATTGCCTATCTCAGGGGGGTCGAGGACCGCGCCGACGCGGTTGCCGCCAACCCCAATCACAGATGGACCGAGACCATGTCCTATGACGAGCTGTCGCGGCGGCTCGACGCCGCTTTCGGCATCGGCGCTCTGCGCGACATCGATCTCGTGCCCCCCTTTGGGGTTTCGGGGCGTGTGACCGTCGTCAAGGGGAGCGGGAAGGGTGGCGTTCGCATCGTCGGGGCCAAGCGCACCGCAAGGGTGAGCGGATACTCGATCAAAAACGCCCTGAACCTGAGGGACAGCCTGTTTCGAATCTCGATCGTCGGGCGCAAGCGCGCCTCGACCGGCGACCGGCGGGGCCGGATGGGTGCGGGTCCCTCGGGGGTGGTGCCCGACGGCCTGCCTCGCGCAGCGGTGCGTGATCAGCGGGCAACACTCACCCACTCGCATTAGGCACAACGTCGTTACACTGAGCATCAGATGGCCATGGAGCTTCCCTCGCCGGACTTTTGCTCTGCCGCGCCCGCCGGGTCCGGCATCCTCAACTCGCTCGGGCTTCTTGCGATCAGCGTCCTGGTCGTGGTCGCCTGCCGGGTCCCCCGGCGCGCCTGAGGGGTTCGGCGTTCATGCGGATTCTGGTGACCGGGGCCGGCGGCTTCGTGGGGTCGAGGCTTGTACCCGAGCTTGCCGCTCTAGGTCACGACATCATCCCCACGTTTCACACCAAGAACACGGGGGGCCCGGTTGTCGACATGACCGACCAGGCGGCGGTGGAGCTCCTTGTGGCTGCCGCGCGCCCCGAGCGCGCCTATCATCTTGCCGCCCAGTCGTC
>JACCZU010000268.1 GCA_013695835.1 Candidatus Aridivita willemsiae | reverse complement strand
GGTCGTGCCGTCGGCTAAGCGCGCCCGCACGAGCTGATCATGACCGTAGAACTCGGCGTCGACGATTGCGGCTCCAGCCCCGTTGTCGCGCTCGAGCACGATGGACTCGGGCCTGATCATGATCTCGACCGGGCCGTCTGCCAGCCCGGGGGCAGGGACCCTTCCCACGGAAGTGGTCGCCACTCCGGCACGCACCGCCCCAGGCACGAAGTTGGCCTCGCCCACGAGCTCGGCGACCCTGCGGTGGGCCGGCGCGCCGTAGACCTGGTGCGGCGGGCCGACCTGGAGCACGCGCCCCGCGTCCATGACCGCGAGCTCGTCGGCGACCGAAAGCGCCTCCTCCTGATCGTGAGTGACGAATATCGCAGTCGCGGCTGCCTCCCGCAGCACGGCGCGTACCTCGGCCCTTACCCTCGCCCTGAGCGTGGCGTCGAGGTTCGAGAACGGCTCGTCGAGCAGGATGACCTCCGGTGCGGGCGCAAGCGCCCTGGCAAGGGCGACGCGCTGCTGCTGCCCGCCGGAGAGTTCGTGGGGCATCCTTCTCTCGAAGCCGTCCAGATGCACGAGCTCGAGGACCGCGCGCACGCGCTCCACCACTCGTTCTGCGCGGTGCGAGCCGGTGCAGCCGAACGCGACGTTGTGCCACACATCCATGTGGGGAAAAAGCGCCCAATCCTGAAACACCATGCCGATGCGTCTGCGCTCGGGAGGGGTCCATGCTCCCCGCCCCGCCACCATGCGCTCCCCGACCCAGACCTCGCCGGCATCGGGGGCTTCGAGCCCGGCCATGACCCTGAGCGCCGTGGTCTTGCCGCAGCCGCTTGGGCCGAGCAGCGCCATGAGCGTTCCCGCGGCAAGCTCGAGCGAGAAGCCGTCGAGCGCGACCGCAGGGCCTGAGGGCAACCCGGGAGCGCGACCGTTGTGGCCCAAGCGCACGGCGTCCCCGGCTGGATCAGGAAAGCGCTTGTGGATCCCTGTGCAGCGCAGCACGGGCCGGCCGTTCATGGCCGGCCCCCGCCGGCTTCAGCTTCCACCCGGCGCGCAACGAGGTAGAGCGGCACGGTCGAGATTGCGATGAGAAGGGCGGCGGGCACGGCGGCATTGGAATAGAGCCCGGCGGTTGCGCCCGTCCACACGCGCGTTGCAAGGGTCTCGAAACCCGTGGGCCTGAGCAAGAGCGTGGCGGGGAGCTCCTTCATGGCGGTAAGGAACACCAGCGCAGCGCCGGCCAGCGCGCCGCGCGCCGCAAGCGGCGCCACGAGGCGGACGAAAACCGTCCTCCTACTCCGACCGAGGGCGCGCCCCGCCTCCTCGATTCGGGGCCCGACCTGAAGGAGAGCGGCGCGCAGCGGCTCGGCCGCCTGCGGGAGGAACAGCACGACGTAAGCGAGCACCACGAGCGGAAGGCTCTGATAGAGCCACGGCACCGCGCTTGTCGTCATGAACACAAACGCTAACGCCACGACGATGCCGGGGAGCGCGTAGCCGGAGTATGCAAGCCGCTCGGTCACCACAGATCCCGGGCCGGGATGGCGGGCGGCAAGCAGCGCAACGGGCAGCGCGGCGCCAACGGCCACCGTGGCTCCTGCCGCAGACACGAGCACGGAAGCCCCGGCCGCCGACCACGCCACCTGGGGGGCCCCGGCCGCCAGCCCCCGCAGGAGCCAGAACCCAATTACGGACAACGGCAACACGAGCGCCACACCCGCAACCGCAGAGCAGAAAAGGACGGCAGGAAGCTTCCAACGCCCGAGCTCGAGCCGCCCCAAAGGTTTCTTCGAACCACTCCCCGAGCGGTAATAGCGGGCGCGCCCGCGCGCGCTCTGCTCGAGCACGAGCACGCCAACCGCAAGCGCGGCAAGCATGAGCGACAGGATCGCCGCCGGAGTCCTGTCGAACGACCCCCTGTACTGGAGATAGATCGCCTGTGTGAAGACGCTGAAGCGCATCAGGGAGACCGCCCCGAAATCGTGAAGCGTGTAGAGGGCCACGAGCAGGCCACCCGCCGCGATCGACGGCTTGAGCAGCGGCAGCGTGATCTTTCTGAACACTCCCCACGGGGAGCGCCCGAGGGCCCGCCCGGCATCCTCGAACGAGGGATCGAGGCCCCTGATGCCCGCCGCCACGGTCAAGAACACATACGGATAGGTGAACAGCATGAGCGCAAGCCATGCCCCGAAGAAGCCGCTGATGTCGGGCAGACGCTCGACGCCGAGGGGGCCTTCGAGCATCTCCTGCAGCATCCCGCGCGGCCCCAGTGCGCTGAGGATGGCGAAGGCGCCGATGTAGCTCGGAATCACAAGTGGCAGGGCAGCAGCAACCGCGAAGGCGCGCCGGCCGGGAAGATCGGTCCTCGTCGTGAGCCAGGCGAGCGGCACGCCGAGCGCGACCGCTCCGGCAGTGACCGCAGCTGCAAGACCGGCACTTCGCAGGGCGAGCCACACCGTACGGCCCCTCAGGATGAGCTCCCAGGAACCCGAGTCGCCGCCCCAAGCCCGCACCACGAGGTAGACGAGCGGCACCACCATGAGGGCCGCAACGGCGAGGCCCGAGAGGCGCAGCGCAAGCGGCGGGCGGCGGGGGCCTTGGCCCCTGAGGCGGGCGACGGCCCCGGCCCTCCTTCCCCGGCCAAGGGGCGCCGAGATCACAGGAGGCCGACCTCCGCCATGAGCTCGAGGGCGGGTTCGAGCGTTCCGGCGAGGTCGGAAAGGTCGACCTCGGGCGCCTCGATGTCGTCGAGGGGAGGCAGGTCTTCTGGGGCGTTGAAGCCCTCTGCGACCGGATACTCGTGAGTCGCCTCTGGGAAGTAGGTCTGTCCCGGCTCACCGGTGACGTACTCGACGAAGCGGCGCGCGGCATCGGGCCCGTCGGTCGTCGCAAGGATGCCAACTCCTGCCACATTGACGAGCGCGCCGGGATCGCCGCCGTCGAAGAAGTGGTTGGCGACGGGGATGTCGCCCTCCTCGGCTGCCACCTCGTAGAGGTAGTAATGGTTGACGAGACCGACCTCGACCTCACCGTCGGCGACCGCCCGCAGCGTCGCCTCGTTGTCCTCGTAGAGCAGGGGCTCGTTGGCAACGAGGCCCTCGAGGAACTCCGTGGCCGTGTCCTCTCCCTCGAGGAGGATCAGCGCAGCGACGAATGCCTGGAACGACGCGTTCGTCGGTGGAAAGCCGATTCGCCCCTCCCACTCCGGCTCGGCGAAGTCGAGGACGGAATCCGGCATGTCCTCGGCCGCCAGCGCCTCGGTGTTGTAAGCCGCGACGCGGGCGCGGGCCGAGGTCCCGACCCACAGGTTCTCAGGCGACCTGAAGCGCTCGTCGATGCTGCCGAGCACCTCCTCGTCGATCTCGGCGAAGAGCCCCGCGCCGGCCACGGCCCCAAGCGAGCCGGCGTCCTGGGAGAAGAAGACGTCGGCCGGGGACGCCTCTCCCTCCTCTGCGAGGGTGGCGGCGAGCTCGGCCGAATCGCCGTAGCGGACCTCGAGGTCGATCCCCTCGGACTTTTCGAAGTCCTCGAAGAGCCCCTCGACGTACTCCTCCTCGCGCCCCGAGTAGATCGTGAGCGTCTCCTCGGCGCCCCCCGACGCCCCCGCCGAGGTGCCGTCGTCGCACGCAGCGGCCGCAAGCGTGAGCAGCACCAAGGCCCCCGCCATCATGCTGAATCTCCTCCGCCCCGCTGCCGATGAACCTCGCAACCGTGCCACGCCTCTACCTCCCACTAATCTTCGGACGGCCGAACAACCTAGCTTAGGGAGCCGATGTTAGGCGCACCTAACCTCGGCCGTCAAACCATCGTCCGGCCGTGACTTGGTGCTGCCTCTAGGGGGCGGCTCGACGGCGAGTGCACCACCACGAGCGCCCCAGGTCCCTCCTCGGAGCAACGACAGCTTTGTGTCGTCACGGCCACGGCCCTAGGGGCCCCGGGTGCGGAGATTGACATGCAGGGTGTCGGCCGCCTCGAGGCCGAAGACCTCGACCTCCCCGTCACCGGTGGGACCGGAAACTTCAAGAACGTACGCGGCCAGGCAACCTTTGACTTCAGAGACGCGGGCCGGACCGTCATCACCTTCAATCTGATCCCCTGAACGCGCCGGCCGCGATGCTTTGACAGCGTCGCGGCCGAGGGCTTAGCCTTCAGGCGCGAAGAGCAAAGGCGCTCTGCTTCGGTGGGGCGCCTTTTGTCTGCGCGAACGGGGCGTCCCAGACGCATCTCTTCTTGCATCCACGAGCACGAGGACGCCCATGACGCTCTACGACCCTAAGCACTCGGAGCGCGATGCCTGCGGCATCGGCTTCGTCGCCGATGCGCGCGGGCGCGCCTCGAGAGCCATCGTCGACGCCGGCATCGAAGCGCTGTGCAGGGTGAGGCACAGGGGCGCCGTTGCGGCCGATTCGCTGACCGGGGACGGCGCCGGGCTTCTGCTCCCGATCCCCCACGGGATCATTGGGACCGAGGGCGAAGACCGTGCCGGGCTCGTAATGGCGTTTCTCGATCCAACCGACCCGGGCCGAGGCCGGCAGGTCGTCGAGAAGGGCCTCTGCGACGAGGGCCTGGTTGTCAAGCGGTGGAGGG
>JACCZU010000248.1 GCA_013695835.1 Candidatus Aridivita willemsiae | reverse complement strand
GAGCCGCAGCGGCCAGAAATGCCCGGTCGGAAGGTCGAAAGCGGGGGCGTTTGATCTGTCGCCGAAGGACATTCAGTTCGTGACGGAGCACGACGATCTCCAGATCCTTGGCGGCCTCGCCCTGCCCTTTTGGGACCAGCAGCCTGAGTAGCATCCGAACCACCAGGTACGCGAGAGACAGAAGCATTGGCCTCCCTTGTCGATAGGCTATCGAGGAGGACTACAGGCCTGGTCATGGGGGGAATCGAGTAAGTGCACCCTTCAGGCTGAAATCGTCGATCTTGCGCCACGCCTTGCTGGCAATGCTGGTGGGCTCAACCAGGACGGCACGACCCGCGAGAGACCTGTCGATGGATACTAGGAACTCCGGCTCGACCGCCACTCGCTCACTGGCGAACCCGTCCAGTTCCTTGATCCCTCGCTCGGTGTAGCGCCCCTTCAAACACATGTCCCAGTTCCCCTCGGCACAGCAGGCGCAAGGCTCTGGATCGGGCCGCCGGACGATGCCCGTCACGAGCATGCCGGCGGAGAACCCGCAGCCGTCGGGCGCGCGCAGCACGCGACCGACGGATTCGTGGCCCAGGACCAGGTGGGACCTACCCGATGGAAGCGCGCCATGACCGCGCTCGATGATCTCCATATCGGTGCCACAAACTCCGATCGCGACCGTTTCGACGATGACGCAGTCGGTCCCGGCGGCGTCATCCACCTCCATCAGTTGTAGAGACTTCGGGACTCCAGGCTGTACCACGATCGCCTTCACAAGTGACCTCGCTCTAGCGACCGGGATCTGCCCGAGGGAACGTAAAGCCGCAGCCGATGTGACGAGCGCGACATGGGAAAATGCCTGAGGGTAATTGCCGAGCAGCCGGCGGCTCTTGGCGTCGTACTGCTCCGCGAACAGATACAGATCGTTAGCCGTCGCAACCAACCGCTCAAACAGACGCTCTGCCTCTTGATGGCGTCCGAGGAGCACGAGGCAATCTACGAGCCAGAAACTGCGCTGGAGCCGAAAATGACCTCCGCCGTCAATCTCCCCAGTGGCTTCGTCGAAGATGTATTCATGAAGTCTCCAAAAGGCCTCTCCGCTTTTTCACGGCAGGAAGATGTCGGCGAATGCCCCCCCCCAACTACGATCGGCGCCAGCTCGCGGAGCAGCAGGCGGGCGTCGTCGTCCGACGCGGTCCAGCCCTCGGAGTCCCAGCGATACGTGACCTTGTCGCCGCCGTTCGTCACCGCCTGGAGCCCGAGCCGGAGCAGAAACGCCTCGAGCAACTCCGTGCGCACCACATCGCCGAGCTCGAGGCGCTCGACGGGCCGGGCTGGAACCGAACCGGGCGGCACGGAGAGCAGGGCGAGATGTCGATCGAACTGTACGAGACGCACGTCGCCGCCGAAGAGGTCGACCACCTCGCCCACATCACCAGACTGCTATGAGCGACGTCCGAACCGATGGAGCTCTAGCTGCCGGATCGGCCCGACGAGGCGGGTGAGGTGCCGTCCTCTGCGAGGTTCCGCACCTCGCGCAGCGCAACCGAGAGGGTGGCCAGATCGAACCTGCAGACGGCCCGGATGTCGTCGAGGATCTGCCGGTAGCGCTCTTGAGAGTGACCCTTATGCCCGAACCAGGCGTTGATCCGATCCTCGGCGTCGTGCTCGGCATTCGTTGACTTCAGTGCTTCGGCGGTCAGCATGCCGTGCCAGCCGTAGAGGTCGTTACGCAGCGCATCGCGGGCCAGCGCCTGCCACCGGTCGTCGCGCGGGAGCGCCAGGATGCAGTCGCGCAGCCAGTGAAGCTGCAGCCGATTTCCGAGAAGGAAGTAGGCGGCGGCCGCAGATGCCACGGGTTCGTCCACCGCCCCTGATACCTCGACCAGATCCAGAGCCGAGAACGTGGCGGTGAGCCCCGCCACGCTGGTGGCCAGTTCCTCCGGCACTCCCTCCTGGACGAAGCGTCTCGTCGCCTCCTCCCTGGCCGTCTGATCGGGCCCGACGAGGACTTCGGGCAAGAGTGCGGTGAGCTCCGCCGTCCCTTCCTTGTAGCGCTCGACCGTGGCGGAGATGTCGAGCGGCCGGGAACAGTGACGTAGAAGCCAGCGGGTTCCACGCTCGACCAACGTGCGTCCCTCGAGGATCATCGCCGTCTGCGTGGCCGCGTCGACCTGGTGGTCGAGGCGTTCTATCTCGCTCCACAGGCTCTCCATGTCGAAGATCTCCCGGGCCACGGTTTGTGCTCGGGCTATATCGGGAGCCGCCGCCCCGGTCTCTTCGCCGAGCCGGAACACGAACGTGATCCCGGAGGTGTTCACCACGGCGTTGGCAACCCGAGTGGCGATGATCTCCCGGCGCAGCCGGTGACGTTCCATCTCCGCGGAGAAGCGTTCGCGCAGCGGCTCGGGGAAATAGCGCACGAGCTCTCGCGCCAGATAGGGATCCTCGGGAAGGTCGGAGGCAAGCAGCTCTTTCTTGAGGCCGATCTTGGAGTAGGCCAGCAGGATGGCGAACTCCGGAGAGGCTAGGCCCTTCCCATTGGACTTGCGCTCCTCGACCTCCTCCTCGTTGGGAAGGAACTCGACCTCTCGATCGAGCTTCCCGCGTTGCTCCAAGTGGCCGAGGTAGCGGGTGTGAACATCGACCATGGAGACGGCCTGAGTGACCGAGTTGCTGAGGGCCCGAGTCTGCTGGTAGTTGTCGCGCAACACCAACTTCCCGACCTCGTCCGTCATCTCGGCCAGGAGGGAGTTGCGCTGCTTCTCGGTCATGTCGCCCTGGGCCACCACCGCGTTGAGCAGGATCTTGATATTCACCTCGTGGTCGGAGCAGTCGACCCCGGCGGAGTTGTCTATCGAGTCCGTGTTGATGCGGAGGCTTGCGAGCGCGTACTCCACGCGCGCGCGCTGGGTGAAGCCGAGATTGCCTCCCTCGCCCACCACGTGGCAGCGCAGCTCCGAGGCGTCGACCCTCACCAGGTCGTTGACCTTGTCTCCCGCCTCGGCGTGAGACTCCGTGCTGGCCTTCACGTAGGTGCCGATGCCACCGTTCCACAACAGCTCGACCGGAGCTCGGAGCAGCGCCTTGATCACCTCGAGGGGAGCGAGCTTCGCCTCATCGATTCCCAGTGCCCGCTGTGCTTCCTTCGACAGCGAGATCGACTTGGCGGTGCGCGGATAAACGCCACCCCCCGGAGAGATGAGCGCCTCATCGTAGTCGGCCCAGGACGAGCGCGCCACGCCGAACAGGCGCTCGCGTTCCTGGAAGCTGGCCTCGGGATCGGGGTCGGGATCGATGAAGATGTGGCGATGGTCGAAGGCGCCGATGAGCTTGATGTTGCGGGACAGCAGCATGCCGTTTCCGAACACGTCGCCCGACATGTCCCCGATGCCCACGACGGTGAAGTCGGTGGTCTGGACGTCGACGCCGCGCTCACGGAAATGGTGCTTGACCGATTCCCAGGCCCCCCGAGCCGTGATTCCCATCTTCTTGTGGTCGTAGCCGACCGACCCACCGGAGGCGAACGCGTCACCGAGCCAGAAACCGTACTCCTCGGAGATCGCGTTGGCGAAATCGGAGAAGGTGGCCGTGCCCTTGTCCGCGGCCACGACGAGATAGGGATCGTCCTCGTCATAGCGAACGACGTCTTCGGGAGGCACGACCTTGCCGTCGACCAGGTTGTCGGTGACGTCGAGCAGAGCGTGGATGAAGTTCTGATAGCAGCTCTTCACCTCCTCGAACAACGCGTCCCTGTCGCCGTCCTCGGGTGGCCGCTTCACAACAAAACCACCCTTGGCTCCCACCGGCACGATGATGGCGTTCTTCACCTGCTGGGCCTTCATGAGACCGAGGATCTCGGTGCGGAAGTCCTCCCGGCGATCCGACCAGCGGATACCACCGCGCGCCACCTTTCCGCCACGCAGGTGCACGCCCTCGACGCGCGGCGAGTAAACGAAGATCTCGAACATCGGGCGCGGCAGGGGGAGGCCTTCGATCTTGGAGGGATCGAGCTTGAAAGACAGATGCGCCTTGGGACGACCGTGGCTCGATTGGTAGTAGTTCGTCCGCAGCATCGCCAGCACCAGAGTAAGGAAGCTGCGAAGGATCCGGTCCTGGTCGAGGCTCTGGACCGCGTCGAGCGCCTCCTCCAGGTCTTTGATGTGTCGGGCGACCGCCTCGGGTGCGTCGAGCCTCGTGGCCGGATCGAAGCGCGCGTGGAACAGATCGATGAGCCAGCGGGCGATATGAGGATTGGCAACGAGCGTGTCCTCCATGTACGCCTGACTGAAGCGACTCCCCGTCTGCCTGAGGTACCTGCTCAGGGCGCGCAGCACGGCGATGTCCCGCCAGGAAAGGCCGGCGCTTAGCGTCAGACGGTTGAAGCCGTCGTCCTCGATGTCGTGTCGCCACACCCGCGCGAACGTCTCCTGGAACGCGGCCTGAATCCCGTCGGTCTCGAATTCGCCGAGATCCCCGCACGCCAGGCCCAGGTCGTAGATCCACCTCGTTTCGCCGTCTGGAAGGTTCACCTCGTATGGGCGCTGGTCGATGACCCCCGCCCCCATGTGCTCGAGCAGCGGCAGGATCTCCGACAGCGTCATGGGGCTGCCGGAGCGGTAGAGCTTGAAGCGCAGAAAGCCTTGAGGCGCCTCGAGCAGGTGGTAGAGACCCATGCCCAGGTCCTCGTCCCGTTCGAGCGCCTCGAGTCGCTTGATGTCGAAGACGGCGCGCCGGGGGACTGTGTCGTCACGGTAGCCGCCCGGAAACGCCTCACCGTAGGTGCGGAACAGGCCGATGCCGTGCTCTTCGCCCAGCTCCTCGACGAGCGCGGCGCGCAAATCGTCGCTCCACGAGCGCACGGCCGCAACGAGTCGCTTCTCGATCTCCTCGACATCGTAGGAGCGGTCAGCGTCGGCGTCGGTTCGGATGATGAAGTGGAGGCGGGCCAGGACCGATTCCGATACGCGGGTCGTGTACTCGACGCTCGTGCCCTCGAACGCCTCGGTCAGCAGGTCCTGCATTCGCAGGCGGATGGCGGTATTGTATCGATCTCGGGGAATGAACACGAGGCACGAGAAGAATCTCCCGTAGGTATCGCGACGAACGAACAGGCGGACGCGCTGCCGCTCCTGCAGGTACAGGATCCCCATGGCGATGCGATAGAGCTCGTCGGTGCTCGCCTGGAACAGCTCGTCCCGCGGATAACTCTCGAGAATTGCCTCGAGGTCCTTGCGGCTGTGGCTCGCGGCCGGAAAGCCGGAGCGCTCGACGACGCGGCCGACCTTCCTGCGGAGAAAGGGGATCTGAGTGGGGCTGGTGTTGTAGGCGGTGGACGTGTACAGACCGAGGAAGCGCCATTCGCCTATGACCCCTCCCGCGTCCTCGAAGCGCTTGACTCCGATGTAGTCGAGGTAGTTCGGGCGGTGAACCGTGGCGCGCGAATTCGCCTTGGTGAGCACGAACAGCTTGCGCTCGCGCGCTCGCTTCCGAGCTTCGTGTGGCAGCTCGACGATGCTGGGGGGCGCATCCGGATCGGCCTGACGCAGGATGCCCAGACCGGAGCCGGGCGTCACCATCAGCGCGTCCTTGCCCTCATGCTCGAGTAGCTGATATTCGCGGTACCCGAGGAGCGTAAAGTTGCCGTCGTAGATCCACTGGAGAAAGTCCTTTGCCTCGGCCACGTCCTCCGGATCGATCGGAGGAGGATGCTCGTCGAGCTCGGAGTTCACCCGGCGAACCCGCTCGAGCATGTCCTGCCAGTCACCCACCGCGGCACGCACGTCGCCGAGCACTCGTTCGATGTCGTTCTTGAGCTCGTTGATGAAGTCGTGATCGGTCTGCCGGTCGACCTCAACGTGGATGAACGATTCCGAGATCGAGTCCTCGGCGCCCTCCTGGCCCGGCTCGAGCACGTCGAGCAGGGCACCCTCGTGGTCACGGCGCACCGCGATCATGGGGTGAACGACCAGGTGAATCCCGAGCCCGTGCCGGCTGAGCTCGTTCGTCACCGAATCGACGAGGAAGGGCATGTCCTCGTTAATGATCTCGACGACGCTGTGGGTGGACTGCCAGCCGTCGGTCTCGAACTGCGGCGTGTACACGCGGACCCGCGGGGCCCCGAGCGTGCGCCGGCGACCCAAATTCCGGTGCGCCAGGGCGGCTCCGTAGACGTCGATGACGTCTCGCTCGACGAGGTCGTCGGCCGGAACCTGAGCGTAGTACTGGCGAAGGAAACGCTCCGCCTGCGCGACCTCGCCGCGCGGGAGGTGCTCTCTGACCTGAGAGGCGGCCTCGTCAATGAGTCCGGCTTTCGCCTCTTCCACATCGACCGTCATTTCGGGCACCCTCCAGTACTTCACCGCGCCCCTTCGCGCGCGCAACTCCGTAGCCGCTAAGCGGGCACTGAGCCGAGCGTAACGCTAACGAGCTTCAGGGGCCTCCGCCGACGAGTGGCAAGGGGTCCGCAACCGCTCCATTGGCCAGTGGGGCTGACGGAGTCGGCAGCTCTCGTGGCACAGACCTTCGGCTGGGCGCCCTTCGGGATCGAGGAAACGATCGAACCGGAGATTGCCCTCGAACCCCTTGCCCGCGACGATTTGCGCGTCCCGGCGGGGAGCGCCACCGGTCTTCGCCAACACTGCAGCGTGATGTGGGGTGGCTCGGACGTCATCTCTCTAGACTACTCATGTCGGCGGCGGTCACCGAGCCCGTGGATGCCGTCGACATCGATGGCCATCCGCCCGTTCGTTGCGTCATCGAGAACGGACTGCCCGGAGACGTTGGGACTGCAGCTCCGATGCGACATCGTTGTGCATGGCGATCCGATATCCTCGGACGCTGCTTGTGCGCCGCCCCAGGACAAGTGTGATGTCGCCCGTGGTGTCGATCCCCGACACGTCGAACGCAACCTGGGTCACGCCGCAACTGCCCTTCTTCTGACCTCAACTCGGACCATCGAATTGAGCGGCACTGTTCGAACTACAGCTCCGGGGCGCACCCTGGATCGGATCACGATGTGCCCTTCCCAGCCCTGCTCGGTGCCGACGTGCACGACACGGCGGCCGAGCAGATACAGGGTTGGGTTCACCTGTGTCATCTCCGATCGGACGTAGACGATACCCGTGACGACCAGGAAGAGCGCGTAAGCCGCGATGTCCCGAGGCGCCGGTTCGGCAACCGTGAGAAAAGGGCAATAAGTATGTGGCGAGGTAACCCGCGACCTCCGGTCCCGCATCTACGATGGTTACCACCTTTACAGGCTCCGCCGCCGTCCGTGCCGAGACCCCGAACACAATCCACACCATGTCGGCGATGCCGATTAAGGCCAGGATCGCGCACGCAACCTCCATCTGAGTTGACCGGAACCTGAGTGCGAGCAGTACGAAGAGCAATGCATACGAGCCAAGGAACAGTCGGGCGGCGGGCGAGCTCAGTCATGAATAATGACTCATCGGGCGCCCCTAGAGCTGACGCTCTATCTCGTCGAGGACTTGGCGCGCCAGCTCGACCATCGCTGCGCCGCACTCAGCGCAATAGCCCTTCTCGCCCCCGGCCGGCCCCGGGTTGCGCACGATGAATCGGGCCTCTCCCTTCGCGATTAGATGGCTTCGGTCGTGGCGGCACTGCGCTTGCCTGCCCGCTTCCCGCACCTCAATTCTCAGCAGAAGCGATCGGCGCCTACGCGGACTCACCGCAGGCGTCCCTCCAGGTCCGCCTGCACACGATCCGCGAGGTCGTCGAGCGCCTCGATGGCCCGCTCAAGCTCCTCTATCGACCGGTCTCGCCGATCGTCGCTGCCGATACCGAGAAAATCATTCACCGCTCTGTTGAGAAGCACGATCACAGCAGCCAGGTTTGAGTTCGTCAGACATCTGAACCGTCCTTCCGCCATCGACTCAGGCTTTGGCACCTTGCTGTGACAGCAGGTTGCCGGGGGCTACGGGCCTGTCCCTAACCCCACTCCAGATGGCTACGTCGATCCT
>JACCZU010000247.1 GCA_013695835.1 Candidatus Aridivita willemsiae | reverse complement strand
CCGCCGCGCCCTGCGTGGAAGAGGATGAAGGTGATCAAGAGCAGCGAGGCGATCACGTGGATCACCAGGAAAATTGCCGTGAGCACTAGCTATCGTTCCTTCCTTAGTTTGACCCAAGTCACCAGGCTTTTGCCAACTTCTGGTGGAAGGCTATCCCTTGCGTCAACCCTACAGGGGGGTCTGTCCTATGCGATACAGGCCGAGCGGAGCCCCCTCGAGCGGTGAGATCAGCGGCACGGCCTGCCAGCTCTGCCGCGAGTCCCATTGCGTCTTTATTGCGATGCCGCGCTTGGCGGTCAGACTGGTGACGCTCGCCAACCACCTCGGGAGGTCCTTTTGCTTGACCGAGAGCCCGATCCCGTAGGCGGGGTCATACCGGAGCTTGAGGCTCGGGTCGCGAGCCCCGGAACGGCCGGTTCGCTGCTCCCCCCTGCCCGCCTCGCCGGCGCGTGGGACGATGGGGAATCTCCGCGGCCCCCATAAATCCTCCCCCACCTTGGATTCACCAACCACGAGCGCGATGCCGCCTGAGCTGTGATCGGCAATGCGCGACCCTGCTTGAAGACCGAGCGCCGCAACGACACATGCGGCGATCACATACGGCAGCGGCTGCGGGTGTGAGCGCTCAGCGAGCACCGCAACCGCGCCGGTACCGTCGGCGAGAGCCATGAGTCTCGTGACCCTGCGAGTGACCGAGCCCCCCGCCCCCCCGGCCGCAAGCGCCGACCTCTGGGCGTAGCCATGCCGCCCGCGCCTGAGGGCGCACAGCTTGAGAAGTCCGGAAGCCACGGCAAGGGGCCGCCCTGTGATGGCGGCTGCGCGCCGGTCGGCCTCGTCTTCCCGGCTTGCCGTCAAACGCCTGAAGGCGATGTGGGCAACCGGGTTCCATGCGACCAGATCCCGTAGGAATCCTGCGGCGCGCACAACGGTGACGTCGAGCGCCCTGAGGTGAGCGAGCTCGTGGGCGAGGATGGCGTCGAGCTCCTCGTGGTCGAGGGCCGCGACCACATCGCGAGAAATGAGAACTTTGCCCTCCCGTCCCCCGACGGCGAAGGCTCCCGAGACGCCTTCTGGCAGGATCAGGAGGGCGGGGACTCTGCGCAGCCCGGCGGCTCGGGCAAGGGATTCGAATACGGTGCAGAGCTGCCCGGCATCGGAGGCTTGCGGGGCGGTGCAACGAGCCACGAGCCGGCGCAGCATGATGGCGCCGGCCAGACGGCGCAGGAGCATGAACGAGCTGGCCGCGGCGCCGACCAGCAGCAGCCACCGACCGGCTGAGCCGGTCAGCGCGTATGGGGTGAGAACGCGCCCGCCTTCGTCGGACATGAGGAGCAGGTTCAAGAGCTGGCTCGAGCCCCTCATCGTCGCCGGGTCGAAGGGCCTCAGGACGCCGACCTCGGGAAGGACCGCCCGTTCGAAGAACAGCGCGGCAAGCACGGGGGTGATCAGGGGAAGCGTAAGCAGCACCCCGGAAGCCAGCCCGCCGGGATGGCCGATCATGCGGCGCGCCACCATCGCCGCCACGAGAGTCACAAGGGATACGGCCACGATCACGACCCACGCCGAGTCGGTCTCGAGCGCAAGGATTGTCGGGGCTCCCCTTACCACCGGTCCCATAGAGTCGAGCGCCTAGAAACGAAGCGCCCGAGGCGTCTTATTCACCCGGGCCCTTCGCCTTTCGTGCTTCGATGGCTTCCTGGAGGCGCTCGATGACATCTTCGTCTTCGGCTTCGACTCGGTCGACGAAGTAAGCGACTGCGGGGTCGGGGAAATGCTTAACGAGCCAGTCCACAACCGACTTGACGGTTGAGCGCGCGTATTGGTCGCGCGTCACAAGCGCCGAATAGCGGTGGGCGGGCTGGTCCTCAACGCGGCGCACGAAACCCTTGTCGGCGAGCCGGCCGAGCGTTGTCATGACCGTGGTGTAGGCGATGGGACGCAGCTTGCGAAGGGACTGGTGGACGTCGCGCACCGTCACCTCACCCTGGTCCCAGACCGCATCCATGATCTCGGCCTCGAGCGGGCCAAGTACCTCTGCGAGCGTGTGCTTGCGTCGTGCTGCTGTCATGGGACCCCCAAAAGGGTTGGGTCGTCGGCCCCAAGATCGTACAGGGTTACCGGGTTGGGGGCACGGGGCCGGTCAGTACCGGGCAAAGTCGACGAGCTGCGGCATGATCTCGGGCCCCTTGAGGTGCCCAAGGGCACCGCGCCTCGAGGCGCTTTCCCCGTAGGTTTCGACCGCGTCCGAGCTCACCGCCCGCCCCGCCACAAGCAGCGGAACAGGGCCGTCTGTGTGGGCCTTGCGGCGGCAGCTCGTGGAGTGGTCGGCGGTGACGGCAATCAGCGCCCGGCCGATATCGAGCCCGTCGAGCAGGCGGGCGAAGAAAACCGAGTCGATCGCCTCGATGCTTTTGACCTTGGCCTCGTAGTCGCCATCGTGCGCCGGCACGTCGGGCCCCTTGATGTGGATGTAGAGCCCGTCGTAGCCCTCGATCGCCTCGAGAGCGAGCTCAGCCCACTGTTCGTATTGCTCTTCGGGCGGGATGCCTGTGGGGGCCTCGACCGGCGCCATGCCCGTGAGCTTTGCGATCCCCATCTCGACCGGCATCTCGACGAAGCATCCCATCTGCGGGCCAAACGCCTCCTTGAAGGGGACGAGGTCGGGGAGATGGTCGCCGCCGTCCCGGCTGAGGATGAAGTTCCCGGGCAGCTTTCCCTTTGCTTCTCGCCGTGCGTTGACCTCAGAGGCGGCCAGGACACCATGGGCCGCCCTCAGCCACTCGTTGGTGAGCGCGGCGGCGCGCCGCGCCGCCGGATCGGAGCCGTGGCCGCGCAGCGGGGTGACCTCGACGACCTGATCCTCGAAGTCCTCCTTGGCGACTCCGAGCGCGCCCTCCCTCCCGTAGGCCGGATCCGAGTTCTCGACCTCGGCCGAGAGCGGGCCCTGATCGGAGCGGAGCACGAGGGCCCCCCTGTGCCCCACCGTGGCCTTGAACTCGAAGCCGGCACCCTCGATGGCGACCTTGTCCTGGACCTCCTCGGCCAGGGCGTGCGCCTCCTCCGAGGACAGGTCCCGCCCGACGCGCCGGTCCGTGATGGCGAAGCCGTCGCCGTCGGGCTCGACGGTTGCGAAGTTGACCCTGTAGGCGAGATCGCCCTGGTTCACCTCCATGCCGGCGCCGAGGGCCTCGAGGGGGCCGCGGCCCGTGTGGTGCTCGTAGGGGTCGTAGCCGAGGATCGCAAACACTGCGATGTCGGACTCGGGGGCCACACCCTCGCCCACCGTTGTGACATAACCGTTGCGCCCCCGCGCCGCCAGGGAATCAAGGTTGGGCGCCCGGGCCGCCTCGAGGGGTGTCTTGCCGTCGAGCTCGGCCAGCGGATCGTCGCCGAGCCCGTCGAGAATCACGTAGAAAAGCGGGCTCGGGCTCACAGCGCAGCCTTGACGATCCCGACGAACTCGGCGGCGTCCGTGGAGGCCCCCCCGACGAGCGCGCCGTCCACGTCGGGGCCCTTGAGGAGAGAAGCTGCGTTGCCGGACTTGACACTGCCGCCGTAGAGGATGCGGATGTCGCCGGCAACGGCGCCCCCGAACAGGCTTTCGAGCACCGAACGGATATAGGAGATCGTGTCCTGAGCGTCTTCGGGCGTCGCGGTCTCGCCGGTGCCGATCGCCCAGATCGGCTCGTAGGCGATCACAACCGAGCGGGAGCGCTCCCCGGGGAGCCCGCCGAGCGCCGCCCGCATCTGGCCCTCGACCTTGCTCCTTGTGTCCCCGGCCGCCCGCTCGGAACTGGTCTCACCGCAGCACACGATCGGGATGAGCCCGGTATCGAAGGCGAGCGCGGCCTTGGCGGCGACCTCGTCGTCGGTCTCTCCGAGAAGCTCCCTTCGTTCGGAGTGACCGACGATTACGTAGGTGCAGTTGAGCGCCTTGAGCATGCCGGGGGCCACCTCACCGGTGTAAGCACCCTCTGTGGCCGCGTACATGTTCTGGGCCCCGAGCACGAGCTCGTAGCGATCAGCGTCGATAAGCGTCTGGATCGTGCGCAGCGAGGTGAAAGGCGGACACACGGCGACCTCGACCTTGCGGGGGTCGTGGTCCGCGAGCTCGTGGCCGATCTCCTGGACGAGCCTCATCGCTTCGAGGTGTGTCTTGTTCATCTTCCAGTTGCCTGCGATCAGCGGCGTTCTCACCTCAGCCGCCCCCTCTCAATGCGGCGACCCCGGGGAGGTCCTTACCCTCGAGAAACTCGAGCGAGGCGCCGCCGCCGGTTGAGAGGTGGGATATCGAGTCGTCGAGGCCGAGCTGGGCCAGGGCGGCGGCCGAGTCTCCGCCCCCTGCAACGGTGTAGGCGCCCCTCGAGGTTGCCTCGGCGATTGCTCCGGCGACGGCCTTCGTGCCGCCGGAGTAGGCATCGATCTCGAAGATCCCCATCGGCCCGTTCCAGAGCACGGTCCTTGCACCCGCGATGACGTCGGCGAAGGCGCCCGCGCTCTCGGGACCAATGTCTACGCCAATGCGATCGCCGATGCCGGCAAGCGGCACGGTGTCGTGGTCGGCATCGGCCTTCGGCGCGGTCGCGGCAACGACGTCGGTGGGGAGATGAACCGCGACACCCTTGGCGTCCGCCTCATCGAGGAGGGCCCTCACGTCGTCGAGCCTGTCTTTTTCCACGAGCGAGCCTCCGACGTCTTGGCCCCTTGCCGCAAGCAGGGTGAAGGCCATGGCGCCGCCGATGCAGATGGCGTCGGCGCGCCCGATGAGGTTGCCGAGAACGCCGAGCTTGTCCGAGACCTTCGCGCCGCCGAGCACCGCCACGAACGGTGCGGCGGGCTCCTCGAGCAGCTTGCTCAGCTTGGCCACCTCTTCCTGCAGAAGCAGCCCGGCGGCACAGGGAAGGCGCTCGGCGACACCGACGATCGAGGCGTGGGCCCGGTGGGCGGCGCCGAAGGCGTCGTCGACGTATGCGTGGCCGAGGCCTGCGAGCGCCTCAGCGAAGCCGTCGTCGTTGGCCTCCTCGCCCGGTTCGAACCGCAGGTTCTCAAGGAGGACGACCTCGTCGTCGGACGCGCACGCGGCCGTCGCATGGTCGCCGACGACATCATCGGCGGCTGTGACCGGGCGGTCGAGGAGCTGTGCGAGGCGCTCCCCCACGGGTGCAAGCCTGAGCTCATCGACGACTTCTCCTTTGGGGCGGCCGAGATGCGAGCACACTGCGAGCCGCGCTCCCTTGCCGAGCAATGCCTCGAGCGTCGGGACCGCGCTGCGGACCCTGAGGTCATCGCCGATGCGCCGGTCCTTGAACGGGACGTTGAGATCGCAGCGCACGAGGACCCTTCGCCCGTCGACATCGAGATCCTCGATGCCCGGCAGAGCAGCCGCCGTCCCCGCCCGACCCACGCTCAAGCTGTGCCTCCTTAGCTCCCTCGAACCTGGTGAGTGTAGTGGCTCGCACCTCTTGCTACGCACCGAGCATTAGCCCGGCGCGCGTGCGTTCCCTGCAAGTGAGTGAGGGGAGGAGCGGGGTGGAGTTAGCTCGACGAGGTCGGCCTCAGTGGCCGAGAGAAGCCGCCGGCCTTGTGGCCTGTGGACGAGGCGCGGCCGTTCTTGACGTCGCTCAAGACCCTGAGGAACTCGCCGGACACCTCGGAGCGCCGCACGGGCTTGGCGGTTCGAAGAGTCGCCGCTGCGTTTTTTCCCCTTGTCATGTCCTTCGCCATGTCGCCTTCCATGTCGCCTTCTATATCGGATGTCCTCCTTGGCTGATCTTACTTTACCGGTGACTCAGTGGCGTGGCGCTCCTGTGAATCTGCAGGGCAGCGTCCTGGAGGATCGACCTCGCAGAATCGGTCCATAGGGCATCGAAGCCCTCGCCCGGCGCGTCGACGGACACGCACCCCTTGAAAACGTCGTCGACAATGAGCGGGCTCGCCACGATGGCCCCGTAGTTGTGAACCCGTTGGTATTCGGGATAAGTGAGGCCGTAACGGCGCTCGGCCGGCAGGGCGTGCCACTCGTCCTCTGACATCTCCTGGGCCGGGTCCCCCCAGTCCTTGGTCAGATCGACGCCGACGTCTTGCATCCTGGCCCAGCAAAGCCCGATGACGCCCTTGCCCTTCGTCCACCTGACTCCGGTCACGGGCGGGGTGCTGTGGAGTCGCCACCGCCCGGCCCTTACAAGCACGGGCTGCCACGGTCTCGGCCACTTCCTGCGAACCATGAATGCGTGGAGCCCGACATCCTTCCAGTCGAGCGCAGCGGTCTCAACGAGACGGATCTGCGTCGCCTTGAGGACGTCCTGGACCTCGAGCTCGAAGGCAAGCCCTCGCTCGCGCCGGTACGAGCCGACCGCCTGAGCGAACGCCGAGGATCCCAAGGTCAGCGCCGCGACCACGACGACGGCCTCCTTGTCCCGCCAGAAGTCCCGGCTCGGGACGTGGCCGCCCCTTAGCAGCATGATGACGGTGGCGATTGCAACGATTGTTCCCTGAAGCAGTCTTCTGCGCATATGTGAGGCAGTGTGACACCTCGTTATGACGAATCCACGCGGGCGACGACCCAGAGGAACTCGACCGGCCGGTCATCTTCCATCTCGGCGACGACCTCCGCCGTCAGTACCTCGAAGCCCGCCGCGCGTATCAACCTGAGGTTGGTGGCGGTGTCATAGTGGCTAAAGAACATCGGGGCCCCGAGCCAATCTGCTTCGATCGAGCCCGGCGTTTCGCCTGCGCCCATAGTGATGGCGAGTACTCCCCCGGGCCGCAGCCACCGTCCGATGTTCGCAAGTACCTGGGCGTGAGACTCCCTCGGCACGTGCGTGAGCGTGTAGAAGGCCAGCGCGGCATCGAAGGATCGATCCTTGAAGCCGAGGGTCGCG
>JACCZU010000243.1 GCA_013695835.1 Candidatus Aridivita willemsiae | reverse complement strand
AGCACTACATCGCCGACCCGCAGGACACCTCCGTCGTCGGAAACATCTACCTCGGGCGGGTCCAGAACGTGCTCCCCGGCATGGAGGCGTCATTCATCGATGTGGGTCATGGCCGCAACGGCGTGCTGTATGCGAGCGAGGTCGGCATCCCCGGTGACGAGGGCGCCGAGGTGCCGCGCATCGAGACCGTCCTCAAGCCGGGCCAGCCGATCCTCGTTCAGGTCACAAAGGACCCAATGCGAGCCAAAGGGGCGCGGCTCACCGCGCTTGTGTCCCTCGCCGGGCGTCATCTCGTGCTCGTGCCCAACACGCGCTCGCTTGGAGTGTCGCGCCGGCTCTCCGAGGCCGAGCGCGAGCGTCTGAAGGACGCAGCACAACGCCTTGGACTCGAGGAGCACGGGCTCATCGTTCGCACCGCCGCCGAAGGGGCAAGTGAGGCCGACTTGCGGCGCGACCTCGACCGTCTACTCACCTCCTGGGCGGGCATCGAGAAGGCCGCGCACGACGCAGCCGCGCCTGCCCTCGTCCATCAGGAGCCCGAGCTCGAGCTCAGGGTGCTGCGCGACCTCTTCAACCGGGAGATCGTTCGCTGCGTCGTCGACGATCGGGCCCTCGAGTCCAAGATCGGCGATTACATTCGGGCAACCAGCCCCGACCTGGCAGGGCGCATCGAGCTCTACGAGGGCGAGCTTCCCATCTTCGAGGAGTTCCGCGTTCTAGAACAGATAAGAAAGTCACTCGATCGAAAGGTGTGGCTACCGTCGGGTGGGCACCTCGTTATCGAGCGCACCGAGGCGATGACGGTCATTGACGTCAACACCGGTAAGTTCGTGGGCAAGTCACATCTCGAAGAGACGGTGTTCCGCACCAACAAGGAAGCGGCGGTCGAGGTCGTGCGTCAGCTTCGGCTGCGCGACATCGGAGGCATCATCGTCATTGACTTCATCGACATGGACGACGACACGAATCGCGCCGAGCTCGAACGTGTCTTTGCGGCCGAGCTCGACCGCGACCGCACGCGCACCCAGGTGTTTCCGATATCGGCGCTCGGCCTGATCCAGATGACACGCAAGAACGTCTCGGCCGGCATCGTCGAGGCGTTCTCCGACCCGTGCCCAACCTGCGACGGGCGCGGCATCGTCGTCCACGACGTCGACTGACGGCTACCTCGCCGGCCGGTCGGTTAAACGCGGCCCTCGAGTGTGCGCAGCGCGTCCTCGAGCCCCGTCGACCCCTCGACATCGAGGTTGCCCGAGGTCTCCCCGGCCTGGGGGGCGGGCACGAGGAATAACGACGCCCCTGCGGCCTCGGCGGCGACCGACTTGGGCGACACCCCGCCGACCTCGCCGACTCTTCCTTCGAGGTCGATGGCGCCCGTCGCCGCCACCGTTCGGCCCTGTGCGTAGTCTTGGGGGTCGAGCATGTCTGCGATGGCAAGCGCGTAAGCCAGTCCCGCAGAGGATCCGCCGACGGCGCGCTCGTCGAACGAGATCTCAAACGGAAGATCGATGTCAAAGTCGCGCGTCGACACGTATACCCCAATGCTCGGCCCCGGTGCACCGTCAAGGCTTGCGCTGCTCACCTCTACCTTCGCCCGCTTCGTCGCTCGCTCAAGAGTGATTCGATGCTCGGTGCCTGCCGGGCTCCCTGCGATCGCCCGCCGCACATCGGTGACGTCGTCGATGCGCTTCCCGTCCACCGAGACGATCACATCATCCGGTTGTAGAGCACGGGCGGCGGGGGAACCGGGGACGATGCCGTCGACAACCGCGCCGCTGCCGCCGATCGAGACGTCGAGGCCGGCGGCACGTGCCCCCGCAGCGGCGGCGAGCAGGCGGCTTTCCTCGAACAGCGCCTCCTGGTCCCTGATGAACCCCGGTCCGCCGAGGCCGCCACTCCCCGAGGCGTCGAAAGCAATCACCTCTTTGTTGGGATCGAGTGCGGCGACCGCGGCCCCAAGCGCATTGGGTCGCGACACACGCACCGAGGTCATGAGGTAGCGGCCGTTCGGGGCTTCGTTCGCTATCCCCTCGATCGAGATGTCCTCGGACACGTCGTAGGCAGGGCCGGGCTCGAGAACGGCAAGCGGTGGCCGGTAGAGCCAGCCGAGTGCAACGAGCATGGCGGCGCCGACGACCAGCCACACCAGAGCGCCGGAGCGGCGGCTTGCCAGCGGTGCCTTCACCCCCTGTACTCCCTGTGCTCCGAGCGCCCTGTCGGTGTCGACCGCGCGCTTTATGTCGGCGGCCGAGATGATTCCGACAAGGACGCCTTCTCGCACGACGAAGGCGCGCCCCGATGCAGGGTCGAGCGCCTCGAAGGCGTCGACCATCGCGGCCTTGGGTTCGAGCACAGGCACCAGGGTGCTTGGGGTCATGATGTCGGCCACTCGCCGCCCCGGACGGTCCTGCGGAGGCACCGACCCGGCGGCGCTCACCGCGACGACCCCAACAAACCGACCCTCTTTGACGACCGGGTAGTCAGCATGGGGGCGCGCAGGCACGATGGCGGTGACGAGCTCCGCCACGGTCATGTCTGCGGTCACGGCGACGGGCGCAGGTGCCATGAGATCGGCGACCGTCCGCCCGGTAAGCGCGCCTGCGACGGCCGCTCCCGATTCTTCCGAACGGGCCGCCTGTACCAGAAACCACCCGATGAAGATGAGCCAGAAGCTCTCGCCCGAGCCACCTGTGAAGAGCTGCAGGGCCCCGACGGCTGCGAGGGCGACGCCGAAGAGCTTGCCTGCGCGCGCGGCCGTAGCAGTGGCTGCTGCGAAAGAGCCCCCTCTCTGCCACAACCACGACCGGAGCACGCGGCCGCCGTCGAGCGGAAGGGCGGGAACCAGGTTGAAAGCGACGAGGATCGTGTTGATGCGGGCCAGATACCAGAACACACCGCCTGCGGCCTCCGGCGCTCCGAGAGCTTGCCATGACCACGCAAGCGCCCAGAACCCAGCGGCAAGCGCGACTGAGACGGCGGGACCCGCTATGGCGACGCGGAACTCAGAGCCGGCGGAGCGGAACATGCCCGAGGCGCGCGCCACCCCCCCGAAGACCCACAGGGTGATGCCCTCCATGCGCATGCCCTCGCGCAGGGCCACCAGCGCGTGGCCGAGCTCGTGAAGCACGATGGAGGCGAAGAACAGAAGCGCCGTGAGCGCGCCCATCACGAGGTAGGTCGACCCAGCCAAGCCCGGATAGGCGCTCGGAAAGTAGAAGGTCGTGAGGGACTGAACGATCAGTGCGGCCACGATGAGCCACGACCAGTGGGCCCCGATGGCAATGCCCCTCACCCGAAGAAACGTGAAGCTCGACTTCATCTTTGTGGTCCACCTTGCTCTCACCAACCTCGCCGGAGATCCCGGCCACTGGGTTCAGCACATCACACCCGGGATAAAGGGGCGGTAAGGGCGGCCCCCGCCCTCTTCGGTCACGGCGAGCCGGCCCCCGCCCGTCTTCCGGTCCCGCCGAGGCGGCCCCTGCCCGTCTCCGGTCACGGCGAGTCGGCCCCCGCCCGTTCCCCGCCCCGCCGAGGCGGCGGGGGGAGGCGGACTCGCACCATTTGCTATGATGTCCTGGCTCATTCGAGCAGATCTCGGAGGGACTCTTTTGTACGCAGTCATTCGCGCAGGTGGAAAACAGCATCGCGTGGCCCAGGGTGACGTCATTCGGGTCGAGCGTGTCGGCGGCGACGCCGACGAGGTGTCCTTCGAGCCCATCTTCGTCATGGACGACGACGGCAACGCAAGGGCGAAGGCCGCCGACCTCGGCGGCGCAGTCGTGACCGCGAGGGTGGTGGGCGAGGTCAAGGGGCCCAAGGTCGTGGTCCGTAAGTTCCACAACAAGACCGGTTACCGGCGGCGCGCCGGCCACCGTCAGGTTTACACGAGCCTCGAGATCTCCGGCATCTCGGCGGGATCGGGCCGCAAGACCGCAGCGTCCAGGCGCGGCGGGGCCGGCCGGCAAGACAAGGCAGAGCAAGAGGGGACCGCAAATGGCACATAAAAAGGGTGCCGCTTCCTCGAGAAACGGGCGCGACTCACACTCCAAGCGGCTTGGCTACAAGCTCTACGGTGGTCAGGACGCCAAGGCCGGGATGATCATCGTCAGGCAACGCGGCACCAAGGTGCACCCCGGCCTCAACGTCGGCAGGGGAAACGACGACACTCTCTTTGCCAAGGCCCCCGGCCTCGTTACCTTCCATCGCATGCGAGGGCGCAATGTGGTCAGCGTCCTCCCCGAGGACGCCGGCGTCTAACGATCCCGGCGCGCCCGGCCCTACACACAGGGCGGGACACTTCGCCGCCCGGAGGCGGCTTCGAATGCTCCGTCGCGTAAGTAAGGCGAATGCCTCAGTAAATGACGCGGCGGGACACTAGTGGCGTTCGTAGACGAGGTCCGCATCAATGTGATGTCGGGCGCCGGCGGTGACGGCTCGGCCTCCTTTCATCACGAGCCCTATAAGCCAAAGGGGGGGCCCGACGGCGGTGACGGCGGTAACGGCGGCGACGTCATCCTGCGGGCCGATTCCTCAGTCGGCACCCTGTCGAGGCTGAGGGACCATCCCCACGTCAGGGCGGAGCCTGGGGGTCACGGCCGCCCCAACAAGCGCCACGGGGCACGCGGGCGCGAGCGCATCGAGAGCGTTCCCGTCGGAACCGTCGTTCATGACGCAGACGGCGTGCTGGTTGCCGATCTGGCGGCGCCCGGCGATGAGCTCGTCGCCGCCGAGGGCGGTCGGGGGGGCAGGGGCAACACCCGCTTCGCGACCTCCACGCGGCGCGCCCCAGGCTTTGCCGAGAAAGGAGTGCCGGGCGACGAGCGTTGGTTGCGGCTCGAGATGCGCCTTCTCGCAGACGTCGGCCTTGTCGGCTTTCCTAACGCCGGCAAGTCGACACTGATCTCGAGGATCTCGGCGGCGCGTCCCAAGATCGCCGACTACCCGTTCACGACGCTGGTGCCGAACCTCGGCGTAGTGCAGACGGCCGACGACTCTTTCGTCGTCGCCGACATCCCTGGGCTCATCCCAGGCGCGCACGAGGGCAGGGGTCTCGGCCACAGGTTCCTTCGCCACGTCCGCCGCGCCGCCCTGCTTGTCTTTCTCGTCGATCTCACAGCACAGGACCGCAACCCGGCCGACGACGTCGACGCCCTTCGAGCCGAGCTCGTGGCGTTCGATAGCGAGCTTGCGGCCAGGCCGGCGATCGTCGTCGCGTCGAAGGTGGATGCAGGCGCCGGCAGGCTCGCCGAGGTAGCGGCGCGCGCCCCCGGCGTGCTCGAGGTCTCCGCCGTCTCGGGCCACAATATCGACGAGCTCGTCCGCAGGCTTCAGGCCGGAGTAGCCGCCGCCCGCGCCCAGGCGCCTCCGGCCGTTGGCTACGTCCGCCACGTCGTGCGCCCCGACCACATCAGCGCGTCGCGCGAGGGGGCGGCATGGCGGGTCAACGGGCGCAGGCCGGAGCGCGCCGTGGCGACCACGGACATGTCAAGGCCGGAGGCCGTCATCCGCCTCCAGCGAGCCCTCATAAAGATGGGAGCAGAACGGGCGCTCGAGGAGGCGGGCGCCGTGCGAGGTGACGATGTGCGCATCGGCGAGCTGGAGTTCACCTTCGAGCCGGAGGGTGACCCGGCACCGGAGCCTGAGGGTGACCCGGCCCTCGAGCCGGAGGGTGACCACGCCCCGGAGCCGGGGGAGCGTCGACGGCAGAGTCGGGCGAGGGGGGGACGTGGCGCGGGCTGAGCTCGGGGCCGGGGACCGGATCGTGGTCAAGATCGGCACCGCTTCCCTCGTCGGCTCTTCTGGTGAGCTCTCCGCCGAGCGCCTCGACGCGCTCTGCGACGACATAGCGGCGGTGCGCGCCTCAGGCATGGAGGTCGTGCTCGTGTCGTCGGGCGCAATCGCGGCCGGGCTTGCGCCGCTCGGACTCGCGCGGCGGCCGGCGGATATACCGACGCTGCAGGCTGCCGCCGCCGTCGGCCAGGGCCGCCTCCTCGAGCGCTATGCGCAGGCGCTCGCCGGCCGGGGGCTCGTCGCCGCGCAGCTCCTTCTTACCCGTTACGACTTCATGAACAGGGGCCAGTATCTCAATGCCAGAAACACCCTCGTCCGCTTGCTCAACCTGGGCGCCATTCCCATCGTCAACGAGAACGACACGGTCGCAGTCGACGAGATCCGCTTCGGCGACAACGATCGTCTCGCCGCTCTGGTGGCCAACCTCGCCGCGGCCAAGCTCCTCGTGCTTCTCACCGACGCCGAGGGGGTCCATGCGGCCGACCCGCGGCTCATGCCCGGCGCGCCTGTGTGGGGCGAGATAGAGCGGATAACGCCTGAGATCGAGCAGGCTGTGGCCGGTCCCGCATCCGGGCTTGGGAGTGGCGGGATGGCATCCAAGGTCGCCGCTGCGTGGGTGGCGACGTTCTCGGGCACCGCAGTCGTTGTGGCGCGCGCGTCGGAGGACAACGTAGTGGCGCGCGTCGCAGCGGGTGAGGCGCTCGGAACCTATTTTCATCCAAGCTCACGGCGCGCCTCTGCCCGCCGGCTGTGGATCGCGTTCGCTCAGCCCCCGCGCGGGACCGTCCTCGTTGACACCGGCGCAAGGCGCGCCGTGGTCGCAGCCAAAAGGAGCCTGCTGGCCGCCGGAGTGGTCGGTGTCGAGGGCCGCTTCGGGCCGGGCGACACGGTGGACGTTGCCGAAGTCCCGTCCCAGGGGAGGTCGAGGGAGCTGTTTGCCAGGGGGTTGGTACGCTACGCGGCCGAGGAGCTCGATGCCGTCCGTGGGCGCTCGACCGCCGGGCTCGAGGGCAAGGGCGAGGTCATCCATCGAGACCAGCTCGTAGTACTGGAGGAGCAAGGGGCATGAGCAGAGCCCGCACCGGTGGCGTCCGCGAGGTTTGCATTCGGGCGGCGCACGTCGCCTCCGTGATGGCGGGGCTGTCCACGGCGACCAAGGATGCTTGCCTGGGGGCAATGTCGACCGCTCTCTGCGACCGCGCCGCCGAGCTCATCGAGGCCAACGCCGCCGATGTCGACGCAGCTCGTTCGGCTGGAAGCTCGGGCGCAATCGTCGACCGTCTTACCCTCACCAAGGAGCGCATCGACGCGATGGCTGGAGGCCTGCTGGCCCTCGTAGCCCAAGGTGACCCCGCCGGGGAGGTCGTGTCGTCGTGGCGCAGGCCCAATGGGCTTCTGGTCCAAGAGGTGCGCGCCCCCCTCGGTGTCGTGGCCGTGATCTACGAGGCGAGGCCGAACGTAACGGCCGACGTCGCCGGGCTGTGCCTAAAGTCGGGGAACGCGTGCGTGCTGCGCGGCTCTTCAAGCGCGCTCCGCTCGAACGTCGCCCTCGCCGAGGTCCTGAGCGAGGCGGCCCAAGGAGCGGGGGCCCCGCCGGCCGCAATCCAGCTCATTGAGGACTCGGGCAGAGATGCGGCCCTCGAGCTCATGCGGGCCAAGGGCCTCGTCGACCTGCTCGTGCCGCGCGGGGGCCGGGGCCTGATCCAGACGATAGAGGAGCACGCGACCGTGCCTTTCATCATCGATGGAGACGGCAACTGCCACGTCTACGTCGACCGCTCCGCCGACCAAGCGACAGCGACGAGCATCGTCGTAAATGCTAAGACGCAACGTCCCGGCGTGTGCAACGCCGCCGAGACCCTCGTGGTGCACCGCGACATCGCAGACGCCTGGCTCCCTCATGCCCTCGATGCCCTCGACGCCACCGGCGTTGAGATTCGTGGCGACGAGGCGGTGTGCCGGCTGTGGGCAAAGGCGCTGCCTGCGACCGACGAGGATTGGTCGACGGAGTACCTCGGGCTCGTTCTGGCCGTCAAGGTGGTCGGTTCGATCGACGAAGCAATCGCCCACATCAACCGATGGGGGACCTCGAGCGCCGAGGCCATCGTGACCGCCGACACCGCAGCAGCTCGGCGCTTCACGACTGAGGTCGACTCCGGATCGGTGTTCGTCAACGCATCGACCCGCTTCTCGGATGGAGGGCAGCTCGGCTACGGCGCCGAGATCGGAATCTCGACTCAGAAGCTTCACGCCCGGGGGCCGATGGGGCTGAGGGCGCTCACGGCGACGAAGCACGTCGTATGGGGCGACGGCCAGGTGCGCCGGTGAACACTCGCCCGGAAGTTCACCGCCACGTCCTCGCCTGGTCACCTAAAAGTCACACTCGATCCCTAGGGTGACTCTTGTCCAGCCCGTCCTTTCAGGACGGAGGGAGGGTTTCCTCTCCCCCGATGTCCCTCCCCGGCAAGGTCGAGGAGGGGGGCAAGCCCACCCGTGGCCCCCCTCCTCGCCCGGACACCTCCCGGTCGGCGGTTCCCGCCCCAGACACCTCCCGGTCGCCGGCGCGTGAGCATGACCCCACGTCGCTCGGCCACCCCCCACCGCCATGTCTGATCGGCCGGTGGCCCGTCTCGGCGTCATGGGAGGCACGTTCGACCCCATCCACGTGGGGCACCTCATCGCAGCCTCGGAGGCCCTTCATGAGCTTGCGCTCGACCGGATCCTGTTCGTTCCGACGGGCCGGCCGTGGCAGAAGTCGCGGTACTCGGATGCCGAAGATCGTTTTGTGATGACCGTGCTTGCTGCGGTGGCGCATCCCCGCTTTGCCGTGTCACGCATGGAGCTCGACCGCACCGGCGACACCTTCACGGCCGACACCCTGCAGGAGCTGCGTCAATTTCACGGGCCTGAGGTGAAGCTGTACTTCATACTCGGCGCCGATGCTGTGCTCAAGCTCGGGACCTGGCACGGCATCGAACGTCTCGGCGCGCTGTGCGAAGTCGTGGCCGTCACCCGCCCAGGCTTCGACCTCGCCGCACTAAAGCCCGAGCCGCACTGGCCGAAGGTCCGTGTAATGGAGATGCCCGGGATCGATGTGTCCGCCAGCGAGATCCGGGCGCGCCGGCGGGCCGGAAAACCGATCGACTACCTTCTCCCCGCCGAGGTCGTGCGCTATATCCAGAACCACGGGCTCTATCAGTCTGTTTAGCTCCTGGGCGGCCTCCGGATGCTGGGACGACGATTGCAACGGGGCCTCCTGATGGCGGGGCGCCTCATCAAGGCCGTAGTCCTCGTGACCGTGATCAGCCTGGCAGTCATAGCCGGGCTCCTAGTGGTGACGGTCGGCGAGGTCGCACTGCCGCCTATCTCCTTCGATCCCGTCGAGCGCATCTTTTCTTCTTCTTCGGAGACTGAGGCACCGTGGTCCGATTCCGGAGAGCCGGCCGGCGCCTCGATCGAGGAGATGGAGGGGCCAGCCGCGGACGTGGAGACGACGCTTCTGATCGGGACGAGCCGGCCGGCCCCCGGGCGGCCAAGCAAGGCTGCGTGGATGACCTTGCTTGCCGTCAACAACGCAGCCAGAGGAGCGGTGCTTTACATCCCCGCTCATACTGCTGCTGAGATACCGGGGCACGGGTTACTCGCCGCCGGCAGCGCCTTGGGGTCTGGTGGCGCCCCCCTTCTGGTTGTCACCATGGAGAACCTCCTTGGCATCGATATCGACAGCTATGTCGTGCTGCGGCAGGAGAGCACCCTTGCTTTGCTCGAAGCCACCGGCCCCCTTACGGTCAACGTTCCCACCGACGTCCGCTCCCCCCCCGACGAGTCGACGTCACGGACTCTGTTTCATGCGGGCCTCCAGCGCCTGACCCCGGCGTGGCAGGCTCGCCTCATCTACGCAGGCGGGCCGGCGGCGGACGAGGTTACCCTTGGGCCCCTCGTCCTGGCCGAGTGGGACGCACTGCTTGAGCGCTACAGAGCGGATCCGGGGGCCCTCGGCCGGGCAGTTCGCAGCGCCCCGGAAGCCTTTGGTGGGTCCGATACGTCCGCCGAGGCGCAGGGGCGCTTCCTCGAGGCCCTTGCCGAGGTGCCTTTGGAGGGCCTCACGCTCGCAAGCATCCCCGTTTCCGACCTCGGCCTCGGCCACGGGGGCTTTTATAGCCCCCAGAGAGCAGAGCTCGACGCTCTTCTGGAGCGTGCGCTTGGGATCGAGGGGGTGCGACAGGGGGTCACGAGGGTGCAGGTGCTCAACGGCAACGGTGTGCCCGGCATCGGCGAGGAGATCGCTAAGGCCCTGCTCGACGGGGGCTTTTCGGTCGTGCTCTCGGGCAACGCTGCACGCCTCGATTATCGGCGCACCCTCATCGTGTCTCACGGCGACTCGCCGGGCGCTCAGCGATCTGCAGATCGGGCAAGGGAGCTCCTCGGCG